>JACPKL010000008.1 GCA_016187035.1 Candidatus Daviesbacteria bacterium | reverse complement strand
AGACAGAGGTTAAAACAGACCTGGCCCATAAACAAAGAATACTAAGAATTTGCTTTCTTTAAAATATTAGGATTATACTGATTTTATGGACCCTAATAATCCTCCCCCTAATCCCCCTTCCACTTACTCAGAAGTAGCTTCTCATAAATTAAGAGATTCTCATGGCAGGTTTGCCTCAGATCATTTATCTTCTGATCCTCAAAATACCCCTTCTCTATCAATCTGGACCAGACTTATGGATTATATTACCCGGTATTTTAAAAAGATGACTATTAAAAAAGCCTTGTATATTGCTTCTGCTATTTATTTTGTCACCACCAATGGCCCTATCCAAAACGGAATTGAGGTGTTTTTTCCAAACTCCTCACCAATCCTGCACAGGCAAGTTGCCCATCAGGGCATTTTAAAAACCTTAGGGAACGGGCAATACTCTTTAGTTTTGCCAGACTCCTCAGCTTATACCCTTTATCTTAAACCCTCACCATCTTTAACCAACTTAAAAAAACTACATGAGGTGGTTGTTAAAGGTAATCTTACCTGGACTCCTTATGTGATTAATAATGCTGAAATATATCCCTTAAGTATTTCTCCTTAAATAACTTATTGCTGGGGGGACTGGCCAACTGTAGCTGTTAATTTAACTTCTTGCCCATCCCTCCAGATTGTTAAGTCTAACTTAGCCCCAATATTACTTTTGGAAATAACTTCTGCTATTTTATTTTCTGAATCTACTGTTTGGTTATTAATCTTAGTGATAATATCTCCATCTTTAATTCCAGCCTGTTGAGCTGGCCCATCCTCCACCACCTCCTGAACAAAAGCTCCTTGTGGCACCTCATTTAAAATAGCCACATCTCTGGCAATAAACCTGTATCTGATTCCCAAAAATGGTCTGGAAATTGTTCCTTTTGTCAAAAACTCTTGTAGTATAGGTTTAACAGCATCAATTGGGATGGCAAAACCAATATTTTGTGCCCCTTCCGTGGTAGCCACATTAACCCCAATCACCTGCCCTGAGGAATTCAGCAAAGGTCCCCCGGAATTCCCTGGATTGATAGCAGCATCTGTCTGGATCAAATTATCCAAACTTTCAGCAGCACCTGAAAACGGGTCTCCAGCCACCACTCTTCTGCCTAAACCAGACACCACTCCTGTTGTAACTGTATTTGTGAACCTACCTAAAGCATTACCAATAGCAATTGCCACTTGCCCTACCTTTAATTTAGAAGAATCACCCAATTCTAATGGTTTTAAACTAGAACCATCAATTTGGACAAGAGCTAAATCCAAAATTGGATCCCGATAAATCCTCTTTGTCTCATACTTTTGCCCATCTTTAGTAATAACTGTGTAGCGGGCGGAATCAGCTACTACATGCTTATTAGTCACAATTACCCCCTTATCAGAAACCACAAACCCAGTACCAATAGTTGAATCTTCTCTTCTTGGGATAGAAAAAGGATCAAATGGATTAACTACTCTTCTGGAAACTCCAATTGCTACTACTGAGGGAGAAGTACTCTCTGCCACCTTTATAATAGAATTTTCTTCTTGAACAACAGTCCTGGTTTCTTGGTTTTGAGTCTGAGATTTTGGTGAAGTAAGATTAAATGGTATTAAACCTCTTGCTTGAGCCTGATAAAGAGCTACAGCCACCAAAATACCTGCCAAAACCGACATCAATATCCAATTAAGATTTGGTTTTTGTATTTTAGAATAATCCATGATGGTTAGTAGTCGGCTTTCAGACTAAAAACAGTCTGATGACTGATAGCTACTCTAATAATTCTAACGCTTTCTCCAGCTGCGGATCTTTTTCTTTATCTTCTTTATCCATTTCTATTTTAACATCAGGATCAAGTCCCTGGGTATCATTAACCCATTTGCCAAAAGGGGTTAACCACTTAGCTACAGTAATATGAATCCCTGCTCCACCTGATAAATCCTGTGCTTCCTGGATAGTCCCTTTACCAAATGACTTTTCCCCAATTAATTGAGCTCTTTTCCTATCTTGTAGGGCTCCTGCCACGATTTCTGAAGCAGATGCAGAACCTTTATTGATCAGTACCTTCATTGGCAGTCTAATTAGTTTACCAGCTCTGTTAACTTTAAAAGGAACCTGCTCTCCTTCATTATTTTCCTGCAATACTACATCCCCGCCTTCTAAAAACTCTGATGCTATAAATACAGCTCCCTCTAAATACCCCCCTGGATTATTCCTAACATCTAAAACTGCTCCGGCAGGATTTTTATTAATAATTTCTGTCACAACTTGATCCCATTCATCCGAAGTTTTCTCTCCAAATCTGGATAATTTAATATGGGCTATTTCTTTTCCGCTTTTTGCTCTTTTAAACTCTACCTCAACACTTTTAACTACAATAGTATCCCTGGTTAATGTAAAAGTACGGTTATCAGTCTCATCCTCCCTAAAGATTGTTAGGGTTACCTTAGAACCTCTGGGACCTCTAATTAGTTTGACTGCCTCAGGCAAACTCATCCCTGTGGTATCCTTATCATCAATTTTGACAATCATATCCTGAGGCTTGATACCTGCTTTTTTGGCCGGAGTCCCATCCAATGGGGCAATCACTACTAATCTCTTATCCTTACTTCCATCTGATGCATTATTCTCATGAAATCCAAGCTGTATTCCCACACCTTCAAAGCTGCCATTTAATTCCTCTTTAGTTGATTTTTGTTGTTCAGGAGGTAAAAACACAGTATAAGGATCACCCAAGGCTTGAACCATTCCAGAAATTGCCCCGTAAAATAGCTTATTTGGATCAAGAGCTTTTTTGTCTATGTATGTTCTGGACAAAAGATCCCAGGTATCCCAAAAAAGCTTAAAATCTATATTAATGTTTTTTGGAACATCTTTACTCTCAATTGAAACACTGGGCTTATACTTTTCCCATTTAATTTGAACTTCCCTGTGTCCAACTTGCCACCCTAAAAGAAAGGCTAAAATTACAATTAATATAGTCCTGGGGTTAAACTTAAATTCCTTCTTCATTAAAAATCTGATTTAAGAACTATAATCTACTCCGCACATAATTTCAAGGTTGGCAACAGGCACTTTCATCTTCTGCTTTGAAGTCTCAACTATAGCTAAAAAGGCTTTTATTCCTGAGGGTAACAAAGTCTCTGTTTGATCTAAAGATACTACCTTACCTTGCACTCCTGGATATGAATTCCCCACTACTCTCACCTTAGAATTAACTTTTAAATCTATAAACTGATCCAAACGTTCATCAATATAAGTTGCATCTTCTGACAACGGAGGTAGCTTGCAGTTTTTAACCTTACGGATAACACTGGAGTCAAAAGCTGGTAAAAAGACCTTGCTAATATTTCCATCAATTGACACAAATTTACCATCATAATTTAAAAGAAGTTTATATATATCCTCACCTAAAGGAATAGCGCCAAATCCTTCACAAACCACCACAGAAATGCCAATATCATTTTCTAATTTTTTTGGAAAAACTAATCTTCCCCCTGCTATCCCCCGATAATCCTTAGCATTAAGCCCTCCGATAATAACCCCATTAACTCCAGCTGAAATCGCAGCTGACAAAGCATCTTTAAAGATTAAACTGCCTCCTACTAATATTTCTTCGTCTTGTTTTGGGAAAATATAATATTTACCAATTAACTCATCTCTTTTGCTAATTACGTGCAATCTCCCATCTCTTATCCTGCCCGAACCAGCCACCCCATGTATTATGCTGACTTGTGTCCTGATTATTGCTTGGCCTTTTTCTTCATCTATTTTTTCGACTATACCATAAACTCCTGCTGGCAAATCCGCTTTTTTTGGCAAAAACATCATTCTTAACTCTCCTGTTTTAGAACTTAAAAAATCCAAAATTCCATCTGTTGGGGATGTAACAAACTTTTTACCACCCAAAAGCCCACCGCTTTTAAATGCTAAAAGCTCATCCTTATAAATTCTTTGTCCTAAAGGTCTTTTCAGATATTTTTCTACCTCGTCAGGCTTAACTCCTAAAAGATGAGAGAGATTAAGGGTTCTAAATCCTGAAGCAACTTGAGCTGAACCGATAATGTCAGATGGTATCACCTCCTGACCTACAGAAATATTAAATTTTCCTTTTCCCTTTAATCTTCGGTGAATTCTAATAACCACATCCTTTTCTATTCTTAAACGGACAGGTGTTAAGGGTCTCATACTATCCTCCCATCTATCATCAACCCTAATTTTCCACCGTAAACCTCTAAAGAGCTCTCATTCTTTCCTAATATTTTTCCATTTAGTAGCTTGTAACGGATCTGACACCTTTCTTTATCGCAAGGCACTACAGTCAAATTTCCAGCTCTAATTTTAAAATTCCTATCCTGCAAGAATAAATCCATGCTATCACTCTTGCCGCTAAATTGAGGGAGTATAACTGATCCAATTATCTGATCAATATCATCTGCTAAAATTACTGTCCAAAGATCTTCATACCAATCCTCTTTTTGCCTATCAACAAGCAGTAATCCATCCACAAACGCCCAGGTCAAACTAACTAAATCAGGAACAAAATACAAAAATCTTTCTGGAATGATAATCTTTCTTAAAGTAATATTTAAGAAAGGGTTATCACCTAAAAGAGGATTTGCTGTATTCTTACTGGATTTTGGGCCATTAATTGTTAGGGCTTGCCGGAGTATGGCTAAATCAATTTTCATATCTATATCTGTTAAAGGTAAAGTTTGGGGATATAAAATTTTGTTAGCCAGATAATTTTCAAGCTGGAATGGAGGAATAGAAACACCTGCCTCTTTGAGCCACAATATCAAAGAGTCTATTGAAATGGCATCTAAGTTATCAAAACTATCAAAAAGACCAGGCAGCTTAGTGGGCATATCTTAAGTGTACCACGTTAAACTTTGGGGACAAAGGGAAGCAAGGCTAAATGACGGGCGTATTTAATATTTTTAGCAACTGTCCTTTGATGCTTGCTGCATGCCCCGCTTCGTTCTTTGGGGATAATCTTTGCCCTGTCGGTTAGAAAACGTCTTAAGCTCTCTAAATCTGTATACAAAGGACTAATCTTCTTTTGACAAAAAAAACAACCTCTCTTTACCCTACCTACCCTTGAAGACTCTTCCTCAGCTACTCGCCCTGCCTTAACCTCACCAGCTTCTTCTTTAGTAATCTTCTTAACTCCATCCAAAGATCTAGGAGTAATAATCTTCTTGGTAATTTTTTTAGTAGCCATGATGGAAGATTATACCTTACCTCTATTAAAACGGCAAATCTTCTTTAACTTCTTCTTGAGGCGAAGTTTCTTTAGAAGCTTTTTCAGCTGGAGGAACTTCACTAGTCTTTTCTGCAGGTTCTTCTTGAGCTTCATGCACCTGTTTTGGTGTTAGAAGAATCATATCTTCCACTACAATCTCAGTTGTTTGTCTGGTAGTTCCATCTTGTGCTTCCCAGGAACGGGTTTGTAATCTTCCAGAAATAAAAACTTTGGTACCTTTTTTAAGAAGCTGATTGCATAGTTCTGCTAATTTATTCCAAGCAACCAATCTATGAAAATCAACATCTTCTTTTTTTTCTCCTTCTGAAACATAAGTCCTATTAGTAGCTAAACCAAAAGTACAAACAGCAGCGCCATTAGGGGTATATCTTAATTCTGGGTCACGGGTCAAATTACCTATTAATTCTACTCTATTCCAAGATCTCGATGCCATCTATTTTCTACCTTCTACCTTCCATTCTCCATCATCTATCGTCTAATCAGCAAATATCTTAATACATCTTCCTCTACTTTTAGTAATTTGTCAATACTTTTTACATTTTTAGGATCTGCTGTTAATTCATAATGAGCCACATATCCTTTGGTTTGTCTTTTGATAGGATAAGCCAATCCCTTTTCTCCCCAAAAGTCTTCTTTGTTAACCTTCCCATCCTCCCCTACCGTTTTTTTTACTATATCATCAAGCAGGGTTTTCCTGGCGCTTTCATCCAAATCAGCTTTTAAAACCAAAGTTAAATTATAATTATTCATCTTGTGAATTGTACTAGGATCCAATCAGAAATTCAATAACATCTCCGTCCTTAACAATATAATCCTTCCCCTCAGTCCTGATTAAACCTTTACTCTTAGCTGCAACATATGACCCAACCTCTACTAACTTCTCATATTCTATCACTTCTGCCCTGATAAAATTTTTCATAAAGTCTGTATGGATCACCCCGCTTGCCCTGAGGGCGTTCTCTCCTGCCCGAAGGGTCCATGCTCTCACCTCTTTTTTCCCGGCTGTTAAAAATGATATTAAGCCCAATAGATGATAAGCTTTTTTAATCAGTCTTTCCAAACCTGTCTCCTTTATCCCTATCTCTTTCAAATATTCTTTTCTTTCATCCTCAGACAAATCAGCCATCTCTTCCTCAATTTTTGCAGAAATAGCCATTTTATCCTCTTCTAATCTTAAATCTTCAATCTTAAATCTTAAATCTTCTTCGGAAACATTGTAGACATATAAAACAGGTTTGATAGAAAGCAAAGGCAAGGTTTTAAACCATTCTCTAATCTTCTTATCCCCAATCCCCCCAATATCCCTAATCTCCCTAATCCCCCCTTTTTCTAAAAGTCCTTTCGATTTCTGCAAAATTTCCAGCTTCTCAACTTCTAATACATCTTTAGTAACTTTTGCTTGCTTTTCCTGTCCGCTTACTAACTTCTCAACCACTTGCAGATCTGCTAAAGCTAACTCTGTTTCCACGGTCAACTTATCTTCCTGAGGATTCACACTTCCCTCCCTAATCACCCCAATATCCCCAAAATCCCTTAAAACATGGATGATAGCATCAACCTCCCTGATATGGGATAAAAACTTATTTCCCAAACCTTCTCCGGTTGATGCGCCTTTAACCAGCCCTGCAATATCCACAAATTCGGTAACAGCTGACACAATAGGAGGTCTTTGAGACACCCCAGGGGTGGGCCCTGACTCCCCTGGGGTGGACTTCTCAGCAGCCACCAATTCCCCCAATTTCTCCAGTCTTTCATCAGGCACAGCCACTACCCCTATATTAGGCTCAACTGTGGCAAAAGGATAATTGGCAGATAAAGCCACCCTCTTTTTCAACAGCGCATTAAAAAGGGTGCTTTTCCCCACATTAGGCAACCCCACTATCCCACACTTGACCATGTTAGGATTCCCCCTTAGGCTCTAACTTTAACAACTCCAGCATGAATTTGTGAATTTTTATGATCACTTGTTTAGAATATTCCACAGCTATCTCTGCCTCTTTCAAAACTTCTTCATCGGTAAATTCTTTTAAAAAAGCTCAAGAAACATATCCCTCCTTTAAGCCCCAATACTCACTATGGTCTATTAGCTGCTGAATCTTTGGATCCTCTTGGAATTGCTCCATGTTCTGCTTAATTAACTCATAAGTTAATGGGTTTACATGGACATTAACACTTATAAATATGCAACTAACTGTATCGTTAAGATTCTTATTTCTTCTGTAGGAGCCGTATTTTTAGTGCTCATGGGCAATGTGTGTTTGTTTGTGCATTAGCAGTTAAGGGCAAGAAAGGTAAGATCGTAAAAATAAATAATATGTGTAGATGAATTTTTTCATTATCTTTTTTTATTTGGCCCTTTAAAAACTGTTTTCTTTTTGATAAACAAGATAGCTCCAACTACTAAAATAGCTATTCCACCAACATATATCCAAACGGGTATCTTTGTCCTTTTTTGATTTTTAGGAATAGCGATTTGTTCCACCATCGGATTATCATTTAGTGCCTCAAGGCGCTTGATATGAAAACCGTAGCTTGTCGTAAGAGTTTTCTTTTCTCCGGTGAGAGTGTTTTCTACCTCTATCGTGCCGTCATAGATTTCGACAATAGAAGTCTCGCTATCAGGGTCATACTTCATAGCAAAATCTGTACCGACAACGCCAGCAATAACATTTGGAGTACTCACTCGCATATCCGCATTGATACCTCTGTCTATGACTTCAAACCGTAGTGCTCCGCTTTCCAGTTTTAACTCTCTTCTGTACTTCGTTGGGTCTTTTTGAAAAAGTTCCAGACTAACTTCCTCAAGTGATTTCAGATTGAATATAATGCCGTCGGAAAATTTAACGAATGCCCTTGAATCATAGCCGGCAAAGATCGTAGCTCCGGCAGGAATAAAATCCCCATTTTTAAGTGGCAGCCAAGTCCCGTCGGCAAGGCGCACGTCGATATTTCCGTCAATTTCGTCTATCACTCCAGTTAAGGGTTTTTCTGACGATGGCGATGGTGGAGAAGTATCAGCAGGCTTTAAATCAGTTTCAGTCGGGGCGCTCTCCAAAAGAGATTCAACTTGAGGCATTGATCCGCCGAAGATATTTTCTTTAATCCAGTCGATGAGTGATTGACCAGGTGAAGGTGTAGGCTTGGAGACTCCTGTATCTCCAGTTTCCTCAGTTCTCGTCTGAGATTGATCGCTCAGTCGACAAACATCAAAACGCCTGCCAGCAGATGTTTGGGGAGAGCAAACCATGCCTTCCACTGAACACGACCCTTTTCCGGTCGCTTTCCATACATACGTATTGCTGCACTTGGAGTATTCTTCGTCAAGCTGTTTTAAGGGGCCGGTACATTGAGTTTCAAATTCTGCTGTTGTCCGTTGCGATTCCCTACCTTCGCATGTCTCTACAAGCCAACCTACAACGCCTGGTATACAATCATTGCAGCTGTTAGCCAATTTAGCTTTCTGGTCCAGTAACCCTTTACAATCATCCTCGGCCGCTCGTTTGCACTCAAGAATCTGATAGTCACGCGCTCCAGTACATACTTGCGAAACTTGTCCTAAGATTCCACATGAGGTTCCGGAAACAGAATCGCTTTGTGCAAAAAGCAAAGGAGCACGAAAAAATAGTAACAAAAAGACGAAAAAACCTATGGGCAGGAGGAATTTTTTCACTCTAATACCAGCTTAGCATTGAAAAACCTACCAAGTCAATGCTTTATTAGCAACTGCAGGTGGTGGCCACAACTTCCAAATCAGCCAGCCCTTCTTCAAAAATAGCTTCCAGCTTATTCAAATTGCGCCACCCCGATGAACTGCCTGCTTTCTCACCTACCCCACTCTCCCAATTCCTTAGAATCAAATTGACACGCCCAACGCTTCGACCTTCAAGATATTTTTAATCACTAGGGAGAAACGAACAATAGACTACGTGTCTATCTGCAACGCCTCCCATTTTGATACCTATATTTCTAATTTCTTCTTTTCAAACTCAATAAACTTCCGCGGACTGAGAGTCCGCGGTTTTCTTTAAAAGTTTTAGAGCGATTAGCTCGCAAGCTTCGCTTACAAGAAACTGCAGAAAACCAGATCTAAGATAGCTCCAAAGATAAACCACACACCTCAGATATGGGTTGACCCATTTAATAAGTGGCGGCACCAGCATCCCTACCCAAAATTGTGTTGAACTCATCTTATTCGACTGCTTTTAAACAAGCTTTGTAATCAGCATCAACTTGTTTATCACATGCGTCCTCAGACTGTTTACAGGTCTTATTGCATGCACTTACATCTTTGGTTTGATCTACGCATGGATAATAACATTTGGTCCATCCAGTCAAACAATTATATGAGGAGCGGGCGCGCGTCTTATCGCACTCCTGTCTTGTTTGCAGATCAACTGCAGGCTCTTTTTTATCGGATGTAGATGTTGTCTCGCCTTTTGAAGCAGGAGGAGCAATCCTTTGGCCAATGTCCGCTTCAATCTGGCTGATTGCGCTGTTAAGCATTTCATCAATAGATTTAAAGTTATCTATTTCAGAAACACGCGCACGTTCAATAACCCCGGTTTCTATGTTGATAAGTTCAGCAAAGACGTGTCCAGAATTTTGATCATCCCAATAAAACAAATCACCTGCGGATATATCTAACATATATCTTACACTTCCCCCATTTTTCCTTTGTTCACTGGTAAGCATCCGGAAGTCTTTATCCAAAGGAATAATCATGCTTATACTCTGCCCTTCGGAAAAGGTAGGATCGGATGTTTTTTGTCTGTCTGCCGCAGGGTCTGACCTTTTTGATAGTGAAATATCATCTAAAGTAAGTTGTTGGCCACCTCTGGCGCTAATAAACTGCTGGGCAGCTTTGAATATATCAGCCTGCTCTAAAGTTCTACCGCCGGAGGTTCTTCCGGTAAGCCACTGGTTATAGCGATATTCACGAACCTTTTTTAAAGCTTCATCTCGAGTTTTGCTGCTGTCAACAATTTCAGTTGCTGCCTTATATCCGATCCCGCTCCCTTCGGCAAAATTTTTTATGGCTGAATCTCTTACTCTCACCCATTCTTCCCTTGCCTGAGCCTCTCTGTTGATGGTTAACGAATCCATTAAACTACCTATCTTTTGCCTGCTGACAGCTTCATCAATGGCAGGCGTATATTTCTCCTGCCCAAATGAGACGGTTGCCACCGATCGGTACATGGTTTCTGCCGCCTCACCTTTTGTTAGATTGGAAGCTTTAGCATTTAGGATATTTTTTTCTTTGGCAAAGGTCTGTGCCTTCTCATCTGTTAAAGTTCTTCCCGGTTCCCATTCCATCAGGCGGGATAAAGACCCTGCGGCTTCTGCGTCTTTAACCGGAGCATCCGGATTGAAGTTTTCTTTTGTTTGCTGGGCATTAACCGGCTTGATAAATCTAAAGCGTTGGAATGACTGCTTTTCCGAAACCTCATTAAGCCAGCCTTGCCCCTTGGCATAACAAATTTCTGCTTCATGTTGGTGAGTACTGATATCGGTAAAACAGTCTTTGTAAGTTTCTTTATCAGGGGTAACACCTGAAAGTTTAGTAAGCATCACTGCCCATTCGCTCTTGGTTAAAATACTTTCGGGGTTAAAGTTTCCATTATTATCTGCCTCCAAAAGTCCCTCTCTGGCAAGGTATTTAATAGCAGTGTAGTTTTTATTATTAGCAGATACGTCTTTAAAGGGTTTTGGTTTGAGGGAAGTAATTTTTTCTTCTTTAGAGGATTCAGAAAGTTGAGGTAACTTTAAGCCTCGTTTTGAGGTAAAAAACCAGGCAGCTGCGGCTGTTGCCAAAATAACAATAAAAATAACAGCAATATGGGCTATGCCTTTTTGAGCAAAAAAACGATCGGGCATTAATGTCAGAATATCAGAAAAATAAAAGTCAGGTCAAGTTAATTATGGATTAAGGTGTCTTACCCAGACATGCATCAAAACCCTCATCGCTTACTAATGAAGAATCTATTATGTAATCCGGAGCACGGTTTTTATATACTTTAGTATAATCCCCATATCCAGACGGCTTTGTTAGCTCGTCAGGAGAACGAGCACACCACAGGCTTCTTTCTTCACGCTCAAGCGCAAAGTGCACACAATTCTCTGATGCTAAAATTTCTTTAAATTTACTGCAGCCAATAGGTCCTTTTTCTTGAGGGGCAACATTAGAAGTTGAACTCTGTATTGGAGGTGCAATCTCTTGACCAATCTGTGCTTCAATACCATTGAGCGCTATGTTAAACATATAATTTAAATTCTTAAAATCCATTCTGGGGGAAGTATGATGATATTCAAGTACCCCTGTCTCAAAGTTGACTAAATCAGCCATCACAGAACCAACCGCTCGGCCATTAATGACAAAATGATGGTAATAGGCATCCAAAGCAAAGGTTGGTCTTTGTTGCTTTCTCTGATCTTTAGTCATAATTCGAAAATCTTTATCCAAAAATATATAAACTTGCGCTGAATCTCTAATATTTATGGTAGTTTCAGATGTTTTCTGCTTATTTTCATAATGAGGAGGAGAGTTTCTATAAATAAAAACATCTTGTGAAGAAAGCTTTTGAGAGCTGCCCTTGGCTGTTATGAAATTCTGAACTGGCTCAAATATATCAAAGGTAGGCAATTTTTGACCTAAAGCTTTGTCCATTTCAAGCAGCTGCTCATTTCTGATCTGCCTTTGGCTTCTTATCAGGCTTGAGTATTCTTCCTGAGCCTTATCGCTTCTGTCTACGAGTTCTTCAATGTTGTAACGCTCTGCTTGGCCATCTAATTTTGAAGAGTAGTTGCTGTTTCCCAAAGGAACTGTGGCCAGAGATTTATAAATAACTCCGGCTGCTTCTGCCTTAGTCAGGTTATCTTGGACATTTTCCACAATTGCCCGTTCCTTGGCAAAATTGACTGCATCCTCATTTGAATTTGCAACATCCTGCCAGTTCATCAAACGGGATAATGATCCTACAGCATTAATTCCTTTAACAGGATTGTCGGGATTAAAATTCCCCTCACTTTGCTGAGCTCTGACTGTTGGTATTAGGTGAAAGCTGCTTTTTTTATCTTCTCCACTATCAAAACCTTTAAGCCATCCTTGCTCCTTGGCATAACAGATATAAGCTGCGATATCTCCTTCCCCAACATCCAAGTAACAGTTTTTGTAGACTTTCTCATCTGGTACAACTGAGGTTAGTTTGACCAATGTCACTACCCATTCTGCCTTGGTTATAAGTTTGTCTGGATTAAATTTTTTATCCTGATCAGATTCCAAAACTTGCTCTCTGGCAAGGTATTTAATAGCAGTATAGTTATCATTATCAGAAGAGACATCCTGAAATGGCTTTGGATTAAAGTTAGCTAATTCTTCCTCTTGGGAACTTACAGGATCTTTTTTAAGAGAGTCCTTTTTAGAAGAAAACAATAAGAAAGTAAAAAAAGCAGCTATAAGTAAAATAACAATTAGAAAAATATGAGCTACCCCTTTTTGATAAGTAAAATCAACCATAATACCAGATTACACTGCGCAAAATTACAAGTCAAAGGGTCGGAGCAATTTTAGGCCAATCCACGACGCTAGGCTATTTGCTAAACCATACTTTTACCACATTTTCTGCTTGTTGACCTTTAACTGAAAAAAGGGGGAATTCATAAAAAATAGTATAACCATTAACTTTATCTTTACTCCTGGTAAAAAGCTGCTCATAAAACTCCGCTTCCCCTCTCTCATCAGTTTTTATATTGAAATTATTACCAAACTGTCCCGGTAAACCTGATACTTTTGAGCCAAGGCAGCAAAGGATTCAATAATTTTTGTAAAACTTTCCTCAAGCAATTTTTGAATAGTTTCCGGTGATTGCTTTATAGAAAAAGGGCGTCAGAAGAAATAAACCCAGGCTTATAAACTTCCGCGGACTGAAAGTCCGCGGTTTTCTTTAAAAGTTTTAGAGCGATTAGCTCGCAAGCTTCGCTTACAAGAAACTGCAGAAAACGGGGTTTTCTGCTAGTGATTATAAAAATGATTAAGACCAGGCGGGCAAATCCTTTATTCACTATTGGAACTCTTTTTTCTGCTTCTTAAGTAAGAAATATAATGCCAGTGGAGCGGCCCAGTTTGCCGATCTTTCGACGAAGTCCAACACTGACTCTCCTACCAGTGGCCGAAGTAAGGCTGTCCAGAATCCCCAAAATGCTGCCCAAAGCAAGACCGGTCTTATCGGTTTCACAAGCACTATAAAAGCAACTAATAAATCCGAAAGGCCAATAATAAATAAAAAATGCGTTGCAGTCGGCATGTCAAATCCAGTCATTTGGTGTACCCATCCTACCCATTGTTGTTTTCCCTGCAACGCCAACATTCCATGCCCGATAAACTCTCCGGCAACACCAATTCGTAGTATCCACTCAATATAAGTCAATTGACAATCACCTCTCCGAAGTTAGTGGAGTCTAAATGGTCGTGGTAGCCATATTTACCAGCTTGAGGAAAGGTAAAGGATTTACTTTGGCCTGGCTGGATTAATCCCACCTCGTTTAAGGGAGGATAATCAGTGTGGGTGGGATGAGGGTTTGATGACACCTCCACCGGATTTGTATCTTTATTAATCCAGGTTACTGCTTGTCCTGCTTTAATTGTGATAGTTCTGGGATTAAATCCCTGGCTGGAATACTCAACAGACACATTTTGGGTATTCTGACTGCTTGGAGAAGGAACTGTTTGCAGAGCTTGTTGTTGAGGGGTGCTGGAATAATCTCCTTTTAAGAATGCATAATAAATAACCCCGTAAATAATTCCCCCTATTACCAGGTAAATTATCACCCATTGCCAGATAGGCCTTTTCCCGTTTCCATATTCAGCCATATTTACAATATATCAATTTAGCCCAAATTAGTCAAGTTTGGTATAGTTGTGTAATGGCTGGAATTTTTCAGATACTGCTTATATCTTTTAGTTTGGCAATAGATGCATTTAGTGTCAGTATTGCAGGTGGTATCAAATCCCAAACATCAAAAATTGCCCATGCTTTAAAAATTGCTTTATTTTTTGGAATATTTCAACTAGTTATGCCTCTTATTGGTTTGTTAATTAGTGAAGCAATGAAACATTATATTACTACTATTGACCATTGGATAGCGTTTATCCTGCTTGGAATAATAGGTATAAAAATGATTCATGAAGCGTCAAAAAATAATGATGAAAAAAAGGAAATTTTAGATATAAAAACTCTTTTCATACTTTCTATAGCAACAAGCATTGACGCGTTAATTGTTGGAATAACCTTAAATTTATTTAAAATACCATTTGTTATATCCATCGGAATAATTGGTGTTGTTACTTTTATCCTAAGCTTTTTAGGATTTTTATTCGGGAAGCAAATAAGAAAATTGTTCGGTAAAAGGGTGGAAATATTAGGGGGAGTTTGTTTAATCATTATTGGACTAAAAATATTAATTGAGCATCTTATTGTATAGATGATTAGTTGTTTTCTAATTTAATTCATTAGATAATTATTAGTCTATGGTTGCAACTGGTCATACTGCTGTTGGAGTAATTGTGGGAACTATTGTTTACCAAACCTTAGGCCAAGGGCATTTAACAAGCGGATTAATCATTACAGGTACTGCTGCTATTACGCTTCATTATCTAGGAGACGCTATTCCTCATGGTCATTTTTTTATGACAAAAGATTTCAAAAAAAGTATTCTGCCTGTGATTACCTTTGATGTATTGTTACCAGTTTTAGTATTTTTAAGTGTAATTTATTTAAAAAATGGACTTGGAGAAAAATTCCTTTATATAATGTTTAGTATAGGCTGTTCACTATTTCCTGATGTTATAGATGGCTTGATTTATACAGGGGTATTAAAAGCTAAAAGCATATTAAAAATTGAAAATGATCTACACCAAAAATTGCATTGGCATGATCGCGATTTTGCAGCTATGCCTTTGGGACCACATGATATTTGGCAAGTTATAATAATACTAATAGCTCTATATTTTAGTATTTTGTGAAGTAGCAATCACCCCCCTCTCCTTAGCGATTTTGAATATTAATAAGTAGACAACTATAGCATATAAAACACCGATAATAATATCAAAAACATAATGTTCCCCTAAATATACAATTGAAAACCACACCCCTAATACATATGGCAGAAACAACCAGCCAACTGCCTTAAATTTCCTTACCAAAAAAAGGAGGGTCAGCCAGGGATATGCGGCATGCAAAGAAGGCACAGCAGCCACTAGATTAGCGCCGAAAAACCGGTAAACCGAAGGCAAGTCAATACGCTGGGGCAAAGCAAGAAAAGTTTGATCCATGATTTTATGAACCTGGGGAATCACATCTTTTTCCGAAGCCATCCAGGGTGGTACTGCTGGGAATAAAACATAAGTTATAAAAGCAGCATAAGAGATAAGGATTAAAGCAAGGGCATATTCCTCAAAATACTTTTTCTTTTTAAACCAAAAGGCAAAGGCAATCACAAGTGGTACCACAAAGTGTGACATATAAAATATCGTCGCAAGATAATCTATCCAACTAAGTGTTCCCTTGGAAAAAAGAAGCGTTTGTAATGTATTTGTAGGAATTTCACCAAACACTAGCCTGTCAAAATTAATCATTGGAAAAATATTTGCTTCCATATTTAATTTAGGGGTAAGTCCCCTCAAGTAGTCATAACTTAGAAATAAAACAACTGGGATAGACCAGTCACGGATAAATTGTTTCATTCTTCCCAAAAGAAGCGTTATTAAAAGTGCCACTGCAAAAAACTGGTCTGGAGAAAACCCTACCCTGTGCCAGAATAAATAAATGCTTATGATGATAATATAGGCTAGAGCAATAAGAGAAGTAATATTAAAAATCGATTTCCCCATCCATCATATTATACACAAACAACATCAGCGCTTTTTGAACATGTAACCTATTTTTACCAATACCTTGTCATTCCGTGCTTGACACGGAATCTATATAATATGGATTCCCGATCTAATCGGGAATGACGCTGGGAAGAACTGAACTCATACTCAGACTGCGTCAATAATTTTTTTAGCAAAATCAGAAGTTGAAAGGGGGTTTTGGGAAACTAAATCTTCTGTACCAAAACCATCGGCTAAAACCTTCTTAACAGAATTAATGATAGTTTTTGATTCCTCTTTTAGTCCAAATGATAAATCCAAAAGCATGGCAGCAGACAGCATACTGCCAATTGGATTAGCAATATTTTTACCGGCAGCTTGGGGATAAGAACCATGGATAGGCTCAAAAAGGGAGGTGGAATCTCCTATTGAGGCAGAAGGCAGCATCCCCAAAGATCCGCTTATAACTGATGCCTCATCAGTTAAAATATCACCAAAGCAATTTTCAGTTAAAATTACATCAAAGTTTTTCGGAAACTTGATTATTTGCATAGCAGCATTATCAACATACATAAAATTTACCTCTATATCAGGATAATCTTTTAACATTTCCTGTAAAGTTTCCCGCCAAAGCCTGGATGTTTCTAAAACATTTGCTTTATCAACTACAGTTAATTTTCTCTTTCTTTTTGCAGCCAGCTCAAAAGCAATTTTGGCAACTCTGATGATTTCCCCTTTAGAATAGACACAGGTATCAAATGCCCGGTTTTCTTGTCTGCCTTTTTCTCCAAAATAGATACCGCCTGTTAATTCCCTGACTACTACAAAATCAACACCATCAATTAACTCTGGCTTTAAAGGTGACTTACTTAAAGTCTCAGAAAAAGTATAAATGGGTCTGATGTTTGCATATAATCCTAAGCCTTTTCTTAAAGCCAAAAGCCCTTGCTCAGGTCTGATTTTAGCCTTAGGGTCATTATCATATTTTGGATCTCCGATACTACCAAATAAAACTGCGTCGCTCCTTTTACAAAGCTTCAAAGTTTCATCAGGCAAGGGACTGCCCTCTTTCTCAATGGCAATAGCCCCAATTAACCCTGTCCTAAAAATAAAGTCGTGGTTAAATTTTTCTGCAATTTTTTTTAATAAATCAACGCTTTGGGCAGTCACTTCCGGACCAATCCCGTCACCCGACAGTACAGCTATTTGTTTCTTCATATCTATGATCTCACCTCGAAGGTGGGCTTTCTCGAGAGTCCACTGGACTCTCTCCCCTTCGAGGTATTCTTGATTTTTTTTCTTTCAAATTCTTCAATTTTATCCTGCATACTTAATATGTAGCTTATATCATCCAAACCATCCAAGAAACAGTTCTTTTTATAAGCATTAATCTCAAATTCTTCTTTTAAATTCATTCCTTCCACTGAAATTATTTGATTTGGTAAATCGATAGTGATAATAGTTTGCGGATCTTTTTCAATAATTTCAAAAAGTTTTTTTAAAAATGCCGGACTCACTTGAACAGGCAATAGGAAGTTATTTAATGCATTATTTTTAAAAATATCTGCAAAAAAAGATGATACTACTGCTTTAAAACCAAACCCAAGTAGTGCCCAGGCAGCATGCTCTCTGGATGAACCGCCACCAAAATTATTCCCTGCAACTAAAATTTGACCTGAGTACATTGGATTATTTAAAACAAAATCTTTAACAGGATTGCCCTGCTCATCAAACCTCCAATCCCTGAATAAATCTTTGCCAAATCCTTCAGCAGAAGTTGATTTTAAAAATCTGGCCGGAATTATTTGGTCAGTATCAACATTTTCCAAAGGTAAAGGTATAGCCATGGACCGCAATTTCATATTACCCCCCTAATATCAGTAATCTTCCCGTAAATTGCTGCGGCGGCGGCTGTTAAAGGAGAAGCTAAAATTGTTCTTGCCCCTGGCCCTTGCCTACCTTCAAAATTCCTGTTAGAGGTAGCTACACAATATTTTCCGGCAGGAATTTTATCCTCATTCATTGCCAAGCAAGCAGAACAACCAGCTTGCCTGAATTCAAAACCGGCCTTAATAAAAATTTGGTCCAACCTTTCCTCAACAGCTTTTTGATAAACCTGTTTTGATCCGGGCACTACCCAAACAATAACATGATCTGCTTTTTTCTTATCCTTAACAAAAGATGCTACCATTCTTAAATCTTCTATTCTTGAGTTAGTGCAAGAACCAATAAAAACATAGTCTATTTTTTGACCTAACATTTTTTGTCCTGGTGTAAATCCCATATACTCCATAGCTTTTTTAAAATTCAGTAAATGGCTTTCGTTTACAAAATCAGATTCTTTTGGAATACTGTCTGTTATTTTTATTCCCATTCCCGGATTTGTTCCATAAGTTATCATTGGCTCTAAATCTTCTGCATTAACTTCTAAACTCTTATCAAATCTTGCCCCTTTGTCTGTGGTTAGTGTTTTCCAAAACTTTAAAGCTTTCTCAAAATCTTTACCTTTAGGTGCAAATTCCCTATCCTTAATATACTCAAAAGTAGTTTTATCAGGGGCAATTAAACCACCCCTGGCTCCCATTTCAATACTCATATTACAAATGGTCATACGTGCTTCCATGGAAAGTGAATCTATAGTTGAACCGGAATATTCCACAAAATATCCTGTTCCTCCTGAGGTAGAGATTTTGGAAATAATGTATAAAATAATGTCTTTGGCAACCACACCTTTATTTAACTTGCCGGAAATTTTAATATTCATAGTTTTTGGTTTATATTGCAAAATACACTGGGTAGCTAAAACTTGCTCCACTTCAGAAGTGCCAATGCCAAATGCTAAGGTGCCAAAAGCCCCATGGGTTGCAGTATGGCTGTCCCCGCAAACAATAGTCATCCCTGGCTTGGTAATTCCCAACTGTGGCCCAATCACATGAACTATCCCCTGGTTAGGATGGCCTAAACCATAAAGCCTGATGCCAAATTCTTCACAATTCCTCTTTAAAGTTTCTACTTGTTTTCTGGAAAGCTCTTCTTTGACTAATAAGTGCTGATTAAGGGTAGGGACATTATGATCCATAGTAGCCCAATTATTTTGAGGCCTGAATACAGGCAGTTTTCTTTTCCGCAGTCTATCAAAAGCCTGGGGTGATGTCACCTCATGAATTAAATGGGCATCAATATATAAAAGATCAGGATAACCCTCTTTGCTTTCTACTACATGACTATCCCAAATCTTCTCAAAAAGTGTCCTAAGTTTACTCATAGATTTAAGATATTTTATCAGAAGTTACTGATAAAATATATTTTAATTTTCTGATTTTTCGGATAAAAGTCCTAAGTTCTTAGCATTAAGTTTACTCGTTACCTTCTTCCCTGTTCTTTACCAATACGTGCTAACCATAATTTAAATGGCTCGGCATTTGGAGAGAGAATTGATTGAATAATCCTAAGCATTGTTTCTACATCTGCTACATCAGTAAGGTAGTGTTTTCCATCGGCGGCCTGCAATTTCAGTTGGTGACATTTTGTCACCACCTCACTTCCTTCTTTACGAAGTCTTTCAGCCAGTTTGTTCCAATATTTTCTCGCTTTAGTGAAATTTGGTTGGTCGATTAACACTTGGACAATATCAACTACTGAAAAATACCATTTCTCGAGTTTGTCATCCCAGTGTCTTCGTATTTTCTTACCTTCAAAAATAGCGACTTCTATATTCACATATTTACACTATACCTAATTTAACCCGAAGTCAATACTATCATTTGCAATTGGATTATATATCTGAAACAATAATTATATGAACCACAAGGGCTTTTCAAGTATTATTGCAATTTTACTTTTCGGTCTGTTTTTTGGAAGCTTAGCTTTTGGATTTTACAAAGGATATTTAACCTTAAATACTTCTCCAAAAATCGCACAAAATCAGACCACCCCAAATCCTACCCCTACCCATCAACCTATGCCGCTGCAATCTCCACCCATCACAACACTAATAGATAATTTTAGTAAATCAGATTTAAGCTCTGCAATAAAAGAACTTGATAATACGATAAATGAAGTAGAATTACTGACAATCTCTCCTATTAATCAAAATGTCATTGCATTCTCTGCTTCATATGATAGAGATAATTATGGGGTTTATACTTATAAGAGAGACGAAAAAGAGATTCAGAAAATATGGTTCCTAAATAAAGCTTTAGGCGGGCGGGGTGGTTATTATCTTGATAACTGGGATATGGAATTTTCTCCTTCTGGCGAAGCATTTTATATTAATAAGACAGGCACCTTTGTCCCCTCATTTATGGTCTTTAAGGTAACTGGAGAGAAAATACTAGAATCACAAAAGGACTTAGGTCACGCAGCATGGATTGGAGATAATGCTTTATTGTTTATAACGACCTTGGATGTTCCCCCCTCGATACTAGATGTTACAACAAAAGCTATAATATCATCCGCTTTACCTAAAGGGATTTTCCATCTAAAAACAAATTCTGCTAAAGATGCAATCATGGCTTATTCAGTTCCGGCTGAAGGTAGCGAGTGTGAATCGATGACCTTTCATATTTATACTTTAACCGGAGAGCAAAAGTTATTTATAAATCATGTGCTGGTACGAAGCGCTAAATGGTTGTCAAACAAGACATTCGGCTACCAAAAGGTAACAGGATGCAATAAAGAAGACTTTCCAACTCCAATAACTGAGAATAAAGAAGGAACATTTTAATGAATCGAAAGGGCTTTGTGCGAGTTCTAATTAGTAAAGTTCTTTGGCTGTTTCAGGATGTTACTGCCCCTTTTGAAGCGGAAGAAACCAACCTGGCGTATTTTGCCAAGACGCCCCGTTGATATCTGGGTTTAGGAGCAGACCATTTTTTTCTTCTTTGCTGAAGTATCTTTTCATCTACTTCTAAATCTAGAGTTAATTTATCAAGATTAATGGTAATTTTATCTCCTTCTTCTATCAAGGCAATATTACCCCCTTCAAAACTTTCCGGCGCAACATGCCCTATCATAATTCCATGTGACCCTCCGGAAAACCTGCCATCAGTAATTAAAACCACATCTTTGCCTAAACCTTTTCCCATCAAAGCAGCTGATGGAGACAGCATCTCCCTCATCCCTGGCCCGCCTTTTGGACCCTCAGATCTTATAATCATTACATCTCCTTTTTTAATCTTATCCTGCAAGATTGCATCTAAAGCACTTTCTTCACTTTCAAAAACACGGGCAGGACCGGAAAACCTTTTTAACTCTTTTCCGGATAATTTTATAACTGCTCCGTCTTTAGCTAAATTACCATGCAGAATTCTAATATGATGGCCTGCTTCTGATAAAGGTTTTTCCAAAGAGTAAATTACTTTCTGGTCTTTTGGAAAATCAGGAGCATCCTGCAGATTCTCGGTTATGGTTTTACCTGTTACTGTCAAACAATCTCCATTAATTAACCCATTATCTAACAGGTGTTTCATTACCACGGGCACTCCGCCAATTTTATCTAAGTCTGCCATCACATATTTACCAAAAGGTTTAAAATCTCCAATTAATGGCACTTTTTGGGCAATCCTGTCAAAATCTGAAAGATTCAATTTCACACCTGCTTCATGAGCTAAAGCCAAGAGATGCAAAACAGCATTAGTTGAACCGCCTAAAGCCATCACCAAAGTAATTGCATTTTCAAAGGCTTCAAAAGTCATGATCTGGCGGGCCCTGATTCTTTTTTTTAAAAGATTAAAAAGAGTTTTAACCGACTGCTCACAGTCTTTTCTTTTTTCCTTCGAGATTTGATTATTTGCATCAACTGCCGGATGGGAAGAAGAATAAGGAATACTCATTCCCAAAGCTTCAATTGCTGAAGCCATGGTGTTGGCTGTATACATTCCCCCGCATGCCCCATTACCAGGACAAGCCCTGCATTCTATTTCATACAAGTCTTTCTCATCAAATTTGCCGGCAGAATATGCTCCGACTGCTTCAAAAGTTGAAACAATAGTTAAACTTTCACCTTTGTACGACCCGGCTAAAATTGTTCCCCCGTATAAAGTCAGGCCAATAGAATTATTCCTGGCAATCGGCATTAAGCTGGCCGGGATTGTTTTATCACATCCGGATAAAGTTAATATCCCATCAGCCAGATATGCTTCATGCATCATTTCAATGCTGTCTGCAATCAAATCCCTTGATACCAGAGAATACTTCATTCCTTCGGTTCCCATTGTTTCACCATCAGTTACCACAGGTGTGCCAAAAATAATTGGCTTACCTCCTGTTTTTTCCACCTCATCACAAACTATTTTTCCTAAACTTTCAATATGGGCATTGCAGGGAGTGGCATTTGTGTATGGGCAAGCAACAGTAATTAAAGGTTTTTTAAAATCTTCATCTTTAAAACCTACTGCCCTAAACATGGAGCGGGCCGGAGCTCTTTTAACCCAATTATCAGAACAAGGTGTACCAGTCAATTCTCCGCTTCTGATTTTCAATTTCCTGCAACAATTCATATTACCTTGTTTAACACATTTAAATAAGCTTTGGCCGAAGCAACCACAATATCAGTATCTGTGCCAAAACCATAATAATAATTCCCCTTGTAAGAAACCTGAATATGCACTTTCCCTATATCATCAGACCCTTTGGTAATTGCCTGGATTAAAAATTCCTCAAGCAGCACTTTTTTCCTGACAATATTATTAATTGCTTTGAAAGTGGCGTCAACCGGACCATTACCTATGGCAGTAGCAGTATACTCTTTACCTTCTATCAAAAGCTTGACAGTTGCCTTTGGAGTAAGAGGTCTACCGCAAACTACCTCTAAAAGCTCCAGGCTGGCACCGTCTCCTTTTGGTTTTTGTCCCATGATTTGCCTTAAGTCATCATCGCTAATATCTTTTTTCTGATCAGCTAATCTAACAAACTGCTGATAAACATCGTCCAACTCTTCAGCAGTAATACTAAATCCTAACCTTTCCAGATGATGCTTCAAAGCAGAACGTCCGGAGCGGGCTGTTAATGCCAAACTGGACTCAGACAATCCTACTTCACAAGGGTTTATTAACTCATAAGTAAATTTATTTTTTAAAACTCCATCCTGATGGATACCGGATGAATGGGCAAAAGCATTTCTGCCAACTATGGCTTTATTTGGCTGCACCGGCATCCTCATCAAACGGGAAACTAATCTGCTGATTGGATAGATCTTTTTAGTGTCAATATTGGTAAACTTGTGTAACTGCTGTCTTGTTTTAATAATCATTACTGCTTCTTCTAAAGAAGTATTGCCTGCCCTTTCTCCGACACCATTAACTGTCACTTCTATTTGCCTTGCTCCGTTTTGGACTGCAGAAATGGTATTGGCTGTAGCCATACCTAAATCATTATGGCAATGCACTGAGACTATAGCTTTATGAATGTTTTTAACGTTTTCAAATAAAAATTTAATTTTTTGGCCAAACTCATCAGGCAAACAATAACCAGTTGTGTCCGGGATGTTAACAGTAGTCGCTCCTGCTGTAATCACGCTTTCAATAAATTTGGCTAAAAACCCATTCCCAGTTCTGCCTGCATCCATGGCAGAGAACTCCACATCTTCACAAAAGCTTTTAGCTAGTTTCACTGCTTCAACTCCTTGGGCTAATATTTTTTCCCTGGTTGATTTAAACTGGTATTTAATATGTATATCTGAGCTGGAAATAAAAGTATGGATCCTTGGATTTCTTGCCTTTTTAATACTTTCCCAGGCTGCTTCAATGTCTTTGGCAACAGCCCGTGACAGAGCGCAGACTGTTGATTTTTTAATTACTTTAGCAATTTCTGAAACAGAATTAAAATCCCCTGGAGAAGAAATGGGAAAACCTGCCTCTATCACATCCACACCCATATCTTCCAAGTTTTCTGCTACTTCAATTTTCTCAACAGTATTCAGCTGGCAACCCGGCACCTGCTCACCATCTCTTAAAGTTGTATCAAAGACAATAATTTTTTTCTTCATGCAAATACTTTCTTTATTAATGCTTCAGTTAATATTTCTCTCTTTTCACCTTTACCCACTATCTGCCCTTGTTTTAAAGCCAAAACATGAGTCATACCTGGTATAATTTCTTCAAGGTGATGAGTCACTAAAATAATGGTTGGACCATTTTTTTGTTTTGCCACCTTATCCACAAAGAGCAAAAATTCTTCTCTTGCTTTCATATCCAATCCGGAACATGGCTCATCCAAAAGCAAAAGCTTTGGTTTGCTTATCAAACTTCTGGCTATTAAAATCTTTTTCTGCTCTCCATAAGACAAGTGGGAGAACAAATTGTCTTTATGCTCTTTAAGTCCGACAAATTTTAAAAGTTTATCTGCTCTTTTCAAAATTTGTTCAGTTGGTTTTTTATATAAACCAATTGAAGCAAAATACCCTGACAAAACAACTTCACATGCGCTAACCTCCCCCACCACTTTCTGCAAGTCAAAACTAACCCAGCCAATAGTCTGGCGTAGAGCAGATAAATCCACTTCCCCAAACTTTTTACCCAATACAAAAATCTCACCTTTACTTGGCCAAAGGTAACCCGAGAGCATTTTCAAAAGCATAGTTTTACCGGCGCCATTGCCACCGAGAACCGCCCAATGCTCACCTTTTTTTACTTCCCAATTCAAATCCTCTAATATCACCCTTTTATTCCGGGCCAGACTTACACCAGTCAGTTTAATCATTTCTCTCCCCTTGTCAAAAAACTCTCCACTGGAGACTTGTTTGCAAACGATCTCCTTCGCTTCGTTCAGTCCGATAGTCCTGCAAACTGACGGATAATCTTGCCTACTTTCTCAACCTGCCATTTTGACACCATATCCAACATCTTATCTAAATTTTTTAATTTATCTTTTTTAAATTCTTTATCTATCCAACTAGCTTTAAATTGTCCTGATTTAATTTTATCTAAGGCTTTTTGCATTACTTTTTTAGTTTGGGCTGGAATAACTTTCGGGCCAACAGTCAGTCCTCCAAACTTAGCAGTGTTTGAGACTTTTTTATACATGCCCAGCATACCGCCCTGATAGATCAAATCGACAATTAATTTCATCTCATGGACACACTCAAAATAAGCAATTTCCGGCGGATAACCATTTGCTGTCAGTGTGTCAAAACCCATTCTCATCAACTCCACCACTCCCCCGCAAAGCACTGTCTGCTCCCCAAAAAGATCTGTTTCTGTTTCAAATTTAAATGTTGTTTCAAAAACCCCCACCCGCGTATGGCCGTTAGCCTTAGCCAGGGCCAGGGCAGTTTCCTTGGCTTTTCCTGAAGCATTTTTAAAAACAGCAATTAAAGCAGGCACTCCAAAACCATTAACATATTCTCTCCTGACAGTCGGACCCGGAGCTTTGGGAGCAACCATAATTACATCTACTTCTTTTGGCGGATTAATCACCTGAAAATGGAAATTAAACCCATGGCTGCAAACAATTGTTTTACCGGGTGTAATAAACTCTTTAATTTCTTCAAACACTTCTAAATGCCTTTCATCAGGCAGCAGGAAATGCAAAATATCTGCCCGTTTGGCAGCTTCCTTAAATTCAAAAACCTGAAAACCATCCTCCATAGCTTGAGACCAGGAGCTGCCATCTCTTCTTAAACCCAAAATAACTGAAACCCCTGAGTCTCTCATGTTTTGAGCCTGGGCAGAACCCTGGCTGCCATACCCAAAAACAGCTACGGTTTTATTCCTTAATACTTTCAAATCTGTATCCTGATCGTAATAAATCTTTTTCATAAATTTGACTAAGTATATCTTACTGTCCGTTTTTTGGCAAAGCAATACGTCCTGATTTCACTGTTTCTTTAACAAAAGGTTCTAAGGTTGATACTAACAAATCTATATCTTCCTCTGTCCCCAATTTCTCAATGATGATATATTTATCGTTTTGATAAGCTATACTTGCTTTAAGCAGACTAATAATACTATCTAATTTCTTTACCACCTTTGGATTTTTACTTATTTTAATTAACGCTGCATCTTTAAAAATCAACTCATTATCAGTATGAATTTCTACGCTGCTTACTTCAATAATCCTTTCCAACTGTTTGGCAATTTTTGCAACCAGTGACAAATCCTCTTTAACTACAATGGTAAAACGGGATCTGTCTTCGCTTTTAATTTCTGACACAGTCAAGGATTCAATATTGACTTTTCTTCTTAAAAACAAATTGGCAATCCTGTAAAGAACTCCTGGTTTGTTTTCTGAGTAAATGGTAATAGTGATGTTCATTCTAACCTCACTTCTTCGACAGATGCTCCGGCAGGCACCATGGGAAAAACATTGGTTTCTTTTTCCACTTCCACTTCCAACAGATAGGATTTTTTAGCTTTCAAAAGTCTTTCAATTGCTTTTTCCAAATCCGAATAGCTGGTTACTTTTTCCCCATAAATATAAAATCCTTTAGCAACAGCTACAAAATCAGGGTTTTTTAAATCCACAAAAGAATATCTTTTATCAAAAAATAAATCTTGCCATTGCCTGACCATTCCTAAAAATTTATTGTTCAGGATAATTATTTTGATGGCTATCCCTTCCTGGGCAATGGTGGCCAATTCCTGGATTGTCATTTGGAAAGAACCATCACCAATAATGGCAATTACCTCTGTCTGGGGCTGGGCCATTTTTGCTCCAATAGCAGCTGGCAAAGCATAACCCATGGTACCTGCTCCTCCTGAGGTTAAAAATGAATTATTTTTTTGAAACTTAAAATAGCGGGCTGTCACCATCTGGTGCTGTCCTACATCAGCCACCACAACCGCCCTTCCTTTGGTCTTATCTGACAGCATATTTACCACCTGAGCCATTTTAATTTTGTTATTTTGAGGTGTTAACTCTTTAGTGGTGACTTTTTCAAATTCAATCTGGTCCAGCCTGTTAAACTCAGACAGCCATGATGTGTGTTCATTTTTGCTAATTTTAGGAATCAAAGCTTCTAGCGCTGATTTTGCATCAGCGTTAATAGCTACATTGGCAATGGTATTTTTGTTTATTTCTGATGCGTCAATATCTATATGGATAATCTTGGCCTGTTTGGCATATTCACTAAGCCGGCCAGTCACCCGGTCATCAAACCTCATTCCAACTGCGATAATTACATCTGCCTGATTAGTTAAGACATTAGTAGAATACTTGCCATGCATACCCAAAATACCCATACTTAAAGGGTGGCTTGAAGGTATGGCAGATAAACCCAATAAAGTTGAAGCAACAGGAATATCCGCCTTTTGGGCTAAAGTTTTTAGCTGATTAAAAGCTTTAGAAATAATTACTCCATGTCCTGCTATTAAAAATGGTTTTTGGGCATTATTGATTAATTTGGCAGCCTGTTTTACTAAATTATCATTTGGTTTACCAGGCAGTTTAAATGAAGGAATAGAGATTTTTTGAGGGTATTTAAAGTCTGCTTTTTCAATCTGAGCATTTTTGGTAATATCTATTAATACAGGCCCTGGTCTGCCGGTCCGGGCAATATAAAAAGCTTTGGCAATAGTTTCAGCCACCTCATCAGGCTTTGTAATTTGATAATTCCATTTAGTAATAGGGGTGGTCACACCAATCATGTCTGTTTCCTGAAAAGCATCTGTACCCAGTAAATTTGCATAAACCTGGCCTGTGATACAAACCAGCGGCACTGAGTCCATCATGGCATCAGCAATTCCTGTTACCAGATTGGTGGCTCCCGGGCCGGAGGTGGCAAAACAGACCCCGACTTTTCCGCTTAATCTGGCATAACCTTCGGCAGCATGCGCTGCCCCTTGCTCGTGACGCACTAAAACATGCTTTAGTTTATCTTTATAATCATAAAGGGCATCATAAATTGGCATGATGGCCCCGCCAGGGTAACCAAAAATCAGATCAGTTTGGTTTTCTAGCAAAGACTCCATTAAAATGCGGCCGCCGGAAAGTTTCATAGGTTTTGTAGTTTAGACAAGGTTAAGCCTGGTACACTGCCTCTCACCGGCTCTGACGATTCCGAAGTATTTATCTTGAATTTTGGCAGTAATCAGTCCGCGCTTGCCATTGCCTAATTGTCTTCCGTCAACATTATTAATCCAGACAACTTGCACGCCGGTACCACAGAAGAAAGCCTCATCAGCAATATAAATTTCAGACCTGTCAATGCTTCTTTCCAAAACCGGGATATCTTCCTCCTTGGCAATCTCCATCACAGTTCTTCTGGTAACTCCTTCCAAAACTTCATCAGAAACTGGGGGGGTAATTAAAATCCCATTTCTAACAATAAATATATTTTCAGCAGAACCTTCTGCTACATGACCGTCTTCTGTTAAAAAGATCGCTTCATCAAAACCGGCATCTGCTGCTTCTTTTCTGGCTAAGGCTGAGTTAATATATGCTCCTGAAATTTTTGCCCTGGCAGGAATAGCATTATCAGATATTCTTCTAAAAGAAGAGACTTTAGCAGAAAGACCTTTATTTGTTGGTAAATAATCACCCAAAGGAATGGTATAAATGGCCAGGTCAAACTTGTTATCACGGGTTAAATTTGGTGATAAATTAACGCTTCCTGCGTAAGCCAAAGGCCTGACATAAGTATCTTTGTGGGGGTTATTTTTCTTAAGTAAGTTTAGTGTAATATCAATCAGTTGCTCTTTATTGTAACCCAAACTTACTCCAATAATTTTTAAAGAATTCAAAAACCTGGTGTAATGATCTTCTATCCTGAAAACAGATAAAAAAGGTTTACCGTTGTTTTCATTATAATAACCCCTGATACCGGCAAAGATCCCAGTGCCATATTGTAAAGCATTAGTCATAATAGATATTTTGGCATCTTCCACACGAACTATTTTTTCTTGGAAAAAGGCATAGGGAAAATATTCTGCTTTCTGCTTTTGATTTGACATACAATGTAATTATCAACCTTTAGTCATCAGCCGTCAAATTTTTTATTTTTTATCTGACAGCTGATAGCTGTAGGTAGATAATTTTTTTCTCCAAAAAAAATCTCCCTGCTTAGGGAGATCTTAAAATTTAAATCTTTAGTCTCCCTCCAAGTTAAACTTGGCTTATAAGGACAGCAAGGAGAATTAAAGATTTTCTTAACATAACAATATTAATCATAATCCTATAACGTTAGTTACAATCCAATCGTACCATAATCTTTTTGTATTATCAACTACGATGATACAATTCATATATGATATAATGCTCTGACTGTATAAAACTACAATGGTAAAAAATCTTTTACTTATTTTAGTTTTTGTCCTCCTTTATAACCTATTTTTTTATCATGTCCAACCTGGTATTGGAATAGGGGTTTTGGTTTTTGGTTTAAATTTTTTTTATTTCTTAACTAGAAATCCTAAAACTAAAAATATTAAACTGGCATTAGTTTTTTCTGCTATTTCAGTAATTTTTGGATCCATGTTTGGATGGAGAGACTCGGGAGTAGTTCAAATCTCAAATTTTATTGCAGTTTCTTTTTTCTTGATATTAGCTTTTTATCTTTACAAAACAGAAGAAGCTTTTTTCCTTAAAATAATTAATGCACTTTTAATACCATTTTATTCAACAATCAGTTATTTAACTAGTAGCTTAAAAATTCTTAACTCCAAAGATATAAATACCGATGATTTTAAATCAGATAATTTTTCTTCAATTACAAAAGGGGTATTAATCACAATTCCTTTAGTATTTATACTTTTTCTTTTGCTAACAAATGCCGATCCGGTTTTTGGAAAACTAGCCAATCTATTATTTAAAGATATTAAAGAAAGATTGTTTATTTCATTAATTCTTTTTATATTTCTTTTTGTTGCTTCAATCACTCAAATTAAAAAGGCCTTTACGGACTCTGCTAATACTTCAAAATTAGCTTTGGGTAAATTCTACGAATTATTAATAATTTCAGGCAGTGTCACAATTCTTTTTGCTGCATTTATTTTTGTTCAGTTTCAATATTTATTTTATAAAGCATCAGAATCAAATCTTGGATCTATTGGGATAAATTCTCAAACGTATTCAGAGTATGTTAGAAAAGGGTTTTTTGAACTATTAATTGTTTCAGTAATTGCCTCATTAATAGTGATTTACATTTTAAAATTCATGCATCGGTTACAAATTAAGCAAAAAAATATCACTCAAGCTTTATCTATTCTTTTAATTTTAGAAACCGTACTAATTTTGCTTTCAGCTTTTCAAAGAGTAAACCTTTATATACAAACCCATGGTTTAACTAGAGCTAGGGGTTTTGGAATGATCTTTTTTGTCTGGCTTTGCTTAATACTAATAATTTTATTGATAGAAGTTATTAAGAAGCAAACAGAAAGAAATATTTTTATTGCAGCCGGCACAGTTACAATTTTAGCGATGCTGCTTTTTAACATCATTGACGTTGATGGTTTAATAGCTACCCGCTTCAAACCTACTGTTAATAAAGAGGTTGATTATTATTATCTAACCAATCTATCTTCTGATGCTTACCCTGCCTGGAAGCAAGTTTTAAATGAAGCCCAAATCCAAATACCGATTATGTATCAAATAAAAGTAGAAGATTTAACTGCAGAAGATGGAAGAAAAATCTATTGGCTCCGTACCTCTCTCATGCAATTATCTCGCCGTTTACAATATTTGAATGAGAAATATACTTCATATAAAGATTGGCAATCATTTAGACTATCAGAGTTTTTAGCTTATCAATATATTAACCAACATAAACAAGAATTTGGTAAGCTACAATTTTTTATAGAGCAAATTGACACAATTGATAGCAAGATATCAGATACAACTAGAGGGAGGATTCGACTAGATCGCGATACCCAACCACCTTTATTTTAAAGCTTTTTGTAAAGCAGAGAAAGGCAGCAGGGCACATTTTAATCTGGTTACAGTTAAAGGAATTTCTATAAGGGATAAAAAATCTTTTTGATTAAAGTTTCTAATTTCCTTGATGGTTTTATTTTTAATATACTCAGTCATTATTGATCCGGCTGCCCTGGAGATCACACATCCTTCTCCCTTAAATTTAATATCAGTTAATTTTCCCTTATTAACTTTACCGGTTAAGTGAACTGAATCTCCACAAAGCGGATTATCCTCATCAACTATAAAATCTGCATCTAAAATTTCTCCAAAGTTTAAAGGATTTCTAAAGTGTTCCAATATTATTTCCCTATATAAAGTCTTATTCATTCTGATTAACTAATCCCATACATATATACGATCGTATCAATGTATGTCTCATTATATTCCTAATGTTTGCTTAACTTTTTTTAAACCCATGACTAATTTATCCAAATCCTCCTTACTGTTATAAATATAACAGGAGGCTCGGGCAGTTGCTGACTGCTTAATTGAATCCATTAAAGGTTGGGCGCAATGATGGCCGGAGCGGATAGCAATATTATCCTCATCTAAAATCTGAGCAATATCATGAGGATGAATTCCCTCAAATCCAAAAGAAAAAATAGCTATCCTGTTTTTAGCTTCTTTGAGCCCGAAAAGTTTTAAGCCATCTATACCAGACAGCTCTTGCAATCCATATTTCATCAAAGTTTGGTCATGTTCAAAAACATTTTGCATTCCTAATTTATTAAGATAATCAATTGCAGCTCCAAACCCAACAACTCCTTCCAAGTTAGCTGTACCTGCTTCAAATTTATCCGGAAAATCAGCAAAAATTACATTATCCCTGAAGACTTTTAAAATCATATGGCTTCCTGCTAAAAACGGTTCCATACTTTCTAAAAGCTTAAGTCTTGCCCAAAGCACTCCCACCCCGGAAGGCCCTAACATTTTATGAGCAGAAAAGGTTAAAAAATCACAATCTAAATCCCTAATATCTATAGGTAAATGAGGAACAGACTGGGCAGCATCTATGCATACTTTTACTGATAATTTATTTTCTTTTAAAAATTTTACAATTTCACTGACTGGATTAATTGTTCCCAAAACATTTGACACATGAGCTATAGAAACTAATTTAATTTTTGATAAATCAAACCCTTGGGCTAATATTTTTTTGTAGTCCAATCCATAGTCAGAAGTTAGGGGAACAAAGTATAAATTAATACCTAACTCCTGTTTCAACCTGATCCAGGGAACAATATTAGCATGATGTTCCATTTCAGATAAGACTACTATATCCCCTTTTTTAAGATTCACTCTTGCCCAACCATAAACTATTAGATTGATAGCTTCATTTGTATTTTTGGTAAAAATAATTTCTTTTGGATCATCACAACCAATAAATCCGGCAACTTTACTTCTTACATTTTCGTATTTTTGAGTCGCATTTTCTGATAATTTATAAATTCCCCTGTGAATATTTGCATTGTATTTAACGTAAAATTGCTTCACTGCATCTATGACTGTATGAGGTTTCTGGGAAGTTGCAGCATTATCCAAATACACTAAATTTGGGTACTCATCAAAAATTGGAAAATCAGATTTAACTAAGCTTACTTTCATAAATTTGTCTCTTTTCATAAACTTCTGATAAAAATCCCTGGACAATTAATTTTTTTGCCTGTTGTTTGGATAGACCTCTGCTTTGTAAATAAAACATTTCCATATCTGAAATTTTCCCCACAGTAATCTCATGACCTGCTTTAACATCATTTTCTAAAATCTCTAAAGACGGTATTGCTGTACCTTTTGCCTGGTCAGACAAAATTAAAAGATGTACAGCTTGCCAGGTTTCTGTGCCTTTAGCTCCTTTATTTATTTTTACCAGACCTTTAAAATTAACTTCTGAATTACCTTTTAATACTCCTTTTAAAATGATCTCGCTTTTAGTATCAGGCGCTTTATGTACAACATTAATTGTAATATTTAATCTCTTTCCCCCTTTACCTAATAACAGTCCTAATATAGATATACTAGATCCTCTTTTTGAGAGAGTAAAATCATACGACAGATTTTTTTCCAAACCTGTCCAAAGAATTGGAACCAGTTGCTGGCTCAACCTAAGCTACCTTCCATTGATAAATCTATCAATTTATTAAGCTCTACAGCATACTCCAAAGGCAGCTGTTTAATTACCGGCTCGATAAACCCATTAACTATCATTGAAGATGCCTGAGTCTCATTTAATCCGCGTGACATTAAATAAAAAATTTGCTGCTCTCCTATTTTAGAAACAGTTGCTTCATGCCCCAAAGTAACATCTTCCTCTTCTATCACATTAGTGGGATAAGTATCAGAACGGGAAACTGAGTCTAATATTAAAGCGCTACAACGGACAAGAGATTTGGATCCTTTTGCGCCATGATTAATTTTCACAAATCCTCTGTAACTGGTTCTGCCCCCATGTACACTGACTGATTTTGAGGTAATAGTGCTTGAAGTATATGGGGCTAAATGCACAGCTTTTCCTCCGGCATCCTGTATCTGATTCCGCGAGGCAAAAGCTAGGGATAAAATCTCACCTTTACTTCCTTTCCCTTTTAAGTAAACAGAGGGGTATTTCATGGTTACTTTAGAACCCAAGTTGCCGTCCACCCATTCGCAGATTCCTTCTTCCTCTACAATAGCCCTTTTGGTAACTAAGTTATAAACATTACTGGACCAATTTTGTATAGTTGTATATCTAACCCTGGCGCCTTTTTTAACAATTATTTCTACCACTGCTGCATGCAAAGAGTCCTTAGAGTAAATTGGCGCGCTGCAACCCTCAATATAAGTAAGGTAACTTCCTTCTTCAGCAATAATTAAAGTCCTTTCAAATTGTCCCATGCTGACAGCATTAATCCTAAAATAGGCTTGCAAAGGAATATCCACATGTACTCCTTTTGGTATATAAACAAAGCTTCCCCCGCTCCACACTGCACTGTTTAAGCTTGCAAATTTATTATCATCAGGCGAAATCACAGTGCTGAAATATTGTTTGAAAATATCCGGATAAATTTTCAGGGCAGTATCTATACTGACAAAGATAACTCCTTTATCTTCCCATTGCTTTTTTAAATTATGATAAATAACTTCTGAATCATACATTGCTCCAACACCTGCCAAAAACTTCTTTTCTGCCTCAGGTATGCCAATTTTGTCATAAGTATCTTTGATCTGTTTTGGCACTTCATCCCAGCTTTTAAATTTTTTATCAGTTGGAGAGATATAATAATAGATATCATCAAGATTAATACCTGATAAATCAGCGCCCCACAAAGGCATAGATTTTTTTAAAAATAAACCTAATGCTTTTAACCTAAACCGCCTCATCCAATCCGGTTCATTCTTGTAATGAGAAATCGCCTCAACTGTTTTTGAATTTAAACCTTTAGGCAAATTCAGCATAGCCTGACCTTTCAATTTCTTCCACCAGATTAAAATCACCTGATTTAACAATTTCTCCCTTTATCATAATATGGACAAAGTCCGCTTTGACAAAGTGAAGTATTCTTTGGTTATGTGTAATCAGCAGCATTCCCAGCGGAAAATCTAAATTATTTATAAAGTTAAATAAGTACTTTAAGGCATCCGCATCAAGTCCGGAATCAGGTTCATCCAGTATGGCAAATTTGGGTTTTAATAAACTAAGCTGCAAAATCTCTGCCTTTTTCTTCTCTCCCCCGGAAAAACCTTCATTAAGGCAGCGTTCAATAATTTCATCTTTTAAAGATAATTTTTTGGCCTGACTCTTTAAAATATTTCTAAACGCAACAGGAGAGACCCTTTTAGAAGACTGCTCATTAACAGCCATTCTCAAAAACTGCGCAAAGTTTACTCCAGCTACTTCAATAGGATACTGGAATCCTAAAAACAGTCCCAGCTTGGCTTTTTTATCAATAGGAAAATTTGTGATATCCTGCCCGTTTAAAATTAACTTCCCGGAGGTTATTTTATACTCCGGATGCCCCATTAATGCATCTGTTAAGGTAGATTTGCCTGATCCATTTGGACCCATTAAAATATGTATCTCGCCTGTTTTAATTTTTAGGTTGACCCCATCAACAATTTGTTTACCCGTCTTTGTAGATACAAATAAATCCTGAATGATTAATTGGTTTTTCATGTATCTTTCTCCAGTTCCCTGTTAATCTCCTCAACCATTAAGTCTGTCTCCTTATCAGTCATACCATGCAATCTTGCCCCATCTTCCAAAGTTTCTGAATTATTAAAAAAACAATTAGTGCAATGCAGGCCATACATAGCTAATAACTCTACAGCTTTTGGGGATTTTTCTGCAATTTCTAAGATAGGCATATCTTTCTTGAGTCTGGTGGCATCTTTCATTTGCATACGCAGGATGATATATTATGAAGGTGAATAAGTCAAAAATTACCTACTGTGCTACTGGTGTTAATTATAATTTGATGGATCCTCTCAAACGCCTTGCTCAAAAAATGGGCCAACAAACTTCTAAAAACTTACAACAATTTAACTTAAAAGAAGTCTCAGAAAGCCGGGGTGAATCTGCCTATGTTTGGGAAGAAGAAAATTGCTACAGGGCATTTGTAATCGAAGGCTTAGGCACTAAAAATTTAGTGGCTGATGAAATGGCCAAAATCGGCAAGGAATCCTATTACGATGCTATTGCACAAGACAGCATAGCTGCTATTGTTAATGATATTTTAACAGTTGGCGCCCTGCCGCAAGTTATAAATGCCTATTTTGGAACAGGTGGTCCTGATTGGTTTTCTGATGATGAACGTTCAACTGCATTAGTCGAAGGATGGGCAAAAGCTTGTGAGATGGCAGGAGCTACCTGGGGCGGCGGAGAAACACCAGGACTCAAAGGTATTATTTACCCTGAAACTATTGATTTAGTAGGCTCTTGTATTGGAATTATTAAACCCAAGAGTAGGTTAACTGTTAGTGACAAATTACAAGCCGGAGATGCTATTATGCTGATTGAAAGCAGTGGTATTCATGCTAATGGTTTATCTTTAGCCAGAGCAGTAGCTGAGAATTTGCCGGAAAGATATATCAGCAAACTGGCTGACGGAACAATGTTTGGAACTGCCCTTTTAACACCTGCCCATATATATGTGAATTTAATCAAGGAATTATTTGAAGCCGGAATTGATATCCATTATATGGTTAATATCACCGGGCATGGCTGGAGAAAATTGATGAGGGCTGATAAAAATTTGAGCTATGTGATTTCCCAAATTCCCGAAGTCCCTCCTATTTTTGATTTTATAAAGGAACACTCCGGCAATAGTGATGAAGAAATGTATGGAAACTTTAATATGGGGGCAGGATATGCTATTTACCTGCCAAAAGATCAGCTGGAAAAAGCTCAAAGCATTGCCAGTAACCTTAATCTAAAATCCATTTATGCAGGGGAAGTTTGCCAGGGTGAAAAACAGGTAGTTATCAAACCAAAAAATATTACATTTGAAGATAAGACTTTGGATCTTCGTTAATCTCTTTCTTCATATGTTCTATGTGCTTTGGGAATCAGTTTTTCACTCATTGAATCTCCATTGTAAATACAGCCTATTGCCTCTGCTAAAAGTTTGGCAACAGAAATTATCACGACTTTACCACTTCTTAACAAATCCTGTCTTATTGGTATAGTATCCGTGATAAAAATTTTATCAATCGGGGCAACTTTAATTCTTTGTGGTGCAGGGTCAGAAAAAATCCCATGTGTGGCTGCCACAGAAATACTTTTTGCCCCGCGACTTTGTATCAAATCTGCTGCATCAACAATTGTTCCTCCTGTATCTATCATGTCATCAACTAAAAGCACATCCTTATCCTTAACGTTTCCAATCATGTCCATAACTTTACTCTTATTTCTTTGACTAGTATCTCTTTCTTTAAAACCGATTGCAATACCGTCTGCCTTTAATAGCTCTGCATAAAAAGTTGCTCTTGCAACCCCATTTTTATCAGGAGATGCCACAACTAGATTCCTAGGAAATCTTTCCTTGAGAACTGGCAGTAACGAATAGCTGCTATATAAATTGTCCCAGGGAATCTCCACAAAACCCGGTTCCTGTTCTGAATGAATGTCAATAGTCAGAATTCTATCTGCTCCTGCATATTCTATTAACCTAGCCATAATCGATGCGGATATTGGTACTCTGGGTCTGTCTTTTCTGTCCTGCCGCGAATAACCAAAATAAGGAATTATAGCAGTAACTTCAGAGGCAGAGGATCTTTTTGCTGCATCAATAATCAAAAACAACTCTATGATACTCGAATCAACAGGCGGACAAGTCGGTTGAATAATAAATACCTCTCTTTTTCTAAGATTTTCAGGAATGATAATCCTCTTTTCACCATCCGCAAACGTTGTAACTGTCTCCCAAACTCTTTGTCCTAAAATTTTAGCAACATCTTTTGCTAATTTTAAATTAGCTGTCCCGGTTATTAGCACAAAGCCATTACTATTTGGCATATATATATTTTAAATTATTCTTGATTCTTTTGTCTATTGGATAATTAAATGCTTGGAATTTTTTGCCGGTAATCTTCTCATATATTTTTATGTATCTGGCACTAACTTGAGCCATGAATTCAGTTGGCATTTTTGGCGGTTGACCCTCTCCTTTATATCCCCTTTGGGCAAACCAAATTCTTAAAAATTCTTTGTCAAAATTTTTATGGGTGCCCTTTAGCCAAAATCTGGAAGAATCAGGAGTATGTATTTCATCAATTAAAATTAATTTATTTTTTTCATCCAACCCAAATTCATATTTGGTATCAACTAAAATTATTCCTCCTTTGTCACAAATTTTTTGCCCTCTTTTGAAAAGTGCCAAGCTAGATGTTTTCATTTGATTCCAGATTTTTGGGGTAACTATTTTTCTTTTTAATATTTCTTTTTCAGTTAATCTCTCATCATGCCCCTGTTCTGCTTTAGTGGTAGGAGTAATCAGCGGATCTGGCAGTTTTTGATTCTTTTTTAATCCATCTGGAAATTTAATCCCATAAATCACTCTTTCTCCTGCCTGGTAAAATCCCCAAATGGAAGTATCAGTCACACCTGTAATAAATCCGCGGACTACCATTTCTATCGGGATAGTTTTACAATTTTTAACAATCATCACATTTGGATCCGGCACAGAAATCATGTGGTTAAAAATGATATCCTTGGTCTTTTCAAACCAAAACTCACTCAACTGGTTCAAGACCTGTCCTTTATAAGGAAAACAGCCTAATACTCTGTCAAAAGCAGATAACCTGTCAGTAGTTACTAATACTCTTTTTCCATCAAGTAAAAAATAGTCTCTGACTTTGCCGCTGCTTTTTTCTCCAAGGCGGGGAATATTAATAGTTTTGAGGACAAGAGGAATACTGTCTAAAATCTTTTTAGTTGGTACCATATATCCTTGTCATCCCCGCGAAAGCGAGAATCCATAAAATATTATTTATATAGATCCCATATCAAGTACGGGATGACAATTGTTTTGCCTTTTCTTCCACAATTCTTGCTAACTTTTTCTTATAATCTACCAATTTTCTTTCTAAGTTTTTATCTGAGGTAGCTAAAATTTGTACTGCTAAGATTCCTGCATTCTTGGCATTATCTATTCCAACAGTAGCAACTGGAATACCTGAGGGCATCTGCATTGTAGAAAGCAATGCATCTAATCCCTCTAACCCTTCTAATCCTCCTTTGTTTTTTAAAGGAACCCCTATCACTGGCAAAGGAAAATGTGCTGCCACCACCCCTGCCAAATGCGCGGCCAACCCTGCTCCGCAAATAATTACTTTTCCATCACTGCCATAAAAATTTTTGACTAACTTTACCGATCTATCAGGTGATCTATGGGCTGAAGAAATTGTTAATTCATATTCAACCCCAAATTCATCCAAAACTTTTGCAGCCTCTCTCATCACTATCAAATCAGACTCAGATGCAGATATTATAAGAACCCTAGTCATATTTTATTAATCTTACTAACCAATTCTAAAGCTTTTTCTTTGGCATTTCCAATATGATTTTTAGCATCCAGTAATTTTTTAATTTCCTCAGAACTTAAATATTTGTTTATTTCTTGAGACTTAAGAAATAATTCTACCATAGGCTTTAGTTCAGCTTCCGTGGAAATTTCTCTTAAGACTTCATGTATTCTTTGCCTGTCTGCACCTTTTTTCACTGCTTCAATAATTATTCCTTCTGATGCTGAAAAAGGCCAATAGGTTTCAAGGTTTTTCGTTACTTGTTTATCGTTTATCATTAACCCGGCAACAATATTATCTGCACTGGTTAACATTTCATCAATTGCCAAAAACATCTCAGGGATGACGATTCTTCTGTTTGCTGAATCATCAAGAGTCCTTTCCAGTAACATATGCGAAGCATTATCCCAAAGCACCCTTGACAAACTTACCGTGAGTCTTGATAAAGAACAGATTTGCTCAGCTTTAATTGGATTTTTCTTAAAAGGCATAGCTGATGAACCAACCTGGGATTTAGAAAAAGGCTCCTGCCACTGGCCAAACTGCGGAGACTGCATAATTCTTAAATCAAAAGCAAATTTATATAAACTTTGAGCAATAGATGATAATAAATTCCCTAACCAGACTTCTATTTTTCTTGGTGAAGTCTGGTTGGTTATTTCATAGGCTTCTAATCCCCCTAATCCTTCTAATACCTCTTTTTCCATCTGCTGGGCCTTTTCTAAATTTAATAAACTGACATAACTGGCAGATGTTCCAACAGCCCCTTTTAATCCTTTACTCTTTAAGTTCTTTTTAACAAATCGAAGTAACTCTAAATCCATTAATAGATCTTGTGCATAAAAGGCAAATCTATATCCTAAAGTAGTGGGTTCTGCCGGTTGTAAATGGGTGTAACCCATACAAACAAAGTCAGCATACTTATTAATTTTTTCACCAAAGGTTTTAATTAATTTTATTAATTGATTTTCTATTATATCGAGCGCTTCGTACATTCTTACGGTTTCCGTATTGTCATTAATATCCATTGAAGTAGCGCCAAGGTGTATTTTCCCACCGCCAATTTTGGCAATCTCGCCAAATTCTTTAATTGCTGCTACCACATCATGTCTTGTCTCTTTTTCAATTTCCCAAATTCTTTCTATATTAATATTGTTCTGATTTTTCTCTAAATCTTCTAATTCTTCTTTTCCCACTAATCCCTCTTTGTTTTGTGCTCTAGCCAACTCCACCCAAATTTTTCTCCATAATTTATATTTATTTTCCTCGGAAAAGATCTGTCTCATCTCCTCAGACCCATACCTCCAAGAAAACGGACTTGAATAATTTTTAAAAATATCTTTCATAATCATGATATCCTATATCCTACCTCCGAGGTAGAAATACGATGACACGTAGGGTCTTCTAGTGCCTAAATGCTCTCCTTTCTGTAAACACCATTGAAATGCCTACCTCATTTGCAGCTGCCACTGACGCTGCATCATTAACAGATCCCCCTTGCTCTACTATAGCACTAATTCCAAATTTTGCCGCAAGCTTGACACAATCATCAAAAGGGAAAAAACTATCACTGATTAATATACCGCCTTTGGCAAAATCACCTGCCTGCTCTAGGGCAATCTTAGCAGCACCCACCCTTGATGTTTGTCCGGAACCAATTCCCCTGGTCATTGGCATATCTTTATCAACTACTAAAACAGCATTTGACCTGACTGCTTTCACTGCCTTAAAACCAAACTGCATTAATCTATACTGTTTTTCAATTGGTTTAGTTTTTGTCACCACTTCCCAATCTTTAAAGCTATTTTCCACATTGTCATCAAAATCCTGTAAAAGCATTCCTCCTGCAAAATATTTTATATCCCATTTTTCAGTACGGTAATCAGGTATATTGCCGAATGTATAAATTCCCATACTTTTTCTGACTTCCCTTAGTAGCTTACAAGCCTGATCAGAAATCTCTGGAACAGCCACTATATCAATATTACCCTCTTTTTCATTTTTAAAAGTGGCTACGATTTTTGCAGCCTCAAGATCCATTTTTCTATTTAAGACTATTACACCACCAAATGCAGAAACAGGATCTGCTTCAACTGCCCTATCTAAAGCTTCTTTTGCATCAGTTCCTGTCGCAATACCACAAGGGCTTAAATGTTTGACCACACAAGCTGCAGCTTCTTGAAATTGTCTGACAGTCTCCACTCCTGCATAGATGTCACCGATATTTGTACCAGATAACTGCCTTCCCCAAAGATGGTTTAATTTGCTAAGTGGCGAATTAGTATTCGCAGTTAAATATAAAGTTCCATCTTGATGCGGATTTTCTCCATACCTTAAGACATTAGTTTTCCTGAGGGGAATTGTCACCTCTTTGGGAAACTTTTCTTCATTAAAAAACTTACCAATCTGGCTGTCATAAAAAGACAAATGATAAAAAGCCTTAGAAGCCAATTGTTTTCTTAATTGCTTATTATCCAAAACATTTTTAACTTGACCATAATCTTTTGGGTCAACAATTACTACACAATTTTGGTAATTTTTAGCAGCTGCCCTAATCATAGTGGGACCACCAACATCAATTGTTTCAATAGAAGGTTTTTCTTCAAATGGATAAAGATTGCAAACAACAATATCTATTTGGGGAATATTTAATTTTTGAACCTGCTCCAGATGCTTGGGATTTTCCCTGTCAAACAAAATTCCTGACTCAATCTGAAAACTGATAGTTTTCATCCTGCCATCAAATGAATCCCTAGGATTTCCGGTGATCTCTTCAATTGGAATAACTTTTATCCCGTCATTTTTCAAAACTTCAAAAGTTCCGCCGGTGGAAATAATTTCATATCCAAGCTCTCTTAAAATCTTAGCTAAATCAGAAATCCCGGTTTTATCATAAACACTTAGTAAGGCAAACTTCTTTATCATAGTACGAATTTATTAATCACATCCACTATCCCATCTTCCTCTACAGATGGTGCAATATAATCTGCAATCGCTTTTAACTCCTCCACTGCATTTCCCATAGCCACCTTTAATCCACAGGCCATCAGCAAAGGAAAATCATTATAACTATCCCCAATACCTATTATCTCGTGAGTATTAATACCCAAAATCTTTGCCACTTCAAATATACCATGTTGCTTAGTTGCTAAAGCTGCATTTACTGCCAAGCCAAACTGACCTGCCCAGGGAATTACTTTGTGTACTGCAATATTAGGAATTTTTGACAATTTATCCTCTAATTCAATCGCCAAATCATAGCTTAGACTGCCAATAAATAAACCAATTGGCTTTCCTATAACGTAACTTTCAGCCCATTCTTCATCACCTTTTTCACTATCTTGAATTAAAAAAGGACCTCCATACTTTTTGTAATCTTTGGCAATCTTTATAACTTGATATATTGAGTCAAAATCAATTATTTCTTCTTTTATAACTTTAAGAGATTTACTGTCTATAATTAATGACCCTCCAGCTACAATTGAGGGACCAATTAAATCTAGATGTTTAATTATTGGAATAGTGTTAGGAGTAGCACGCTGAGTAGCAATTCCCACATGCAGTTTTTTAGAAGCTTGTTTTATTGCCTTAGTTACTTTAGGTGTTGGCATTGCATCTCTTTGAGGTAAAATTAATGTTCCATCGCAATCCATTATTAAAGCTTTAAATTTTTTCATATACCATTTTGGTGTACGATCGCACATGTAATTGGATCAAGTTACTATCCCATCTAACTTTCTACTCTCTATCGCATCTTTAATTTCCATTGCCACTCTTTTTCCCATCGAAATATTTTGTCCATATAAATATCCGCTATATGGTGTTGCAAATATCCCTGGACTTCCCGGCATCCTTGGTGAAACATCAAAAACAATAATTTCTTTTTTAGGAGGACCTGCAGTGATGACTGTTTGCAACCCAAATGGCCCAATCACACCTGGCGGTATTAAATCCTGGGATGCTTTTACAAATTTCTCTCCTACTGCAAAAACCTCTTCCAAAAGAGATTCCAAAACAGTTACTGCAATATGTCCTGCTTCTTCATATTTAATAGATACTTTTTCCAAAATAGATTGTTGATATAAGGCAGGAATTCTCACCAAACCTTCAATATTAGTTTGCCTTCTGGTATCAGTACCAATTAATTCTAATCTTTTTAAAATTGGAGAATAGAAAAAATTAAAATTAACTTGCACACCAATTATAAATTCTTCTATAACAGCATTTTCTAATTGTTCTTTTGTAATTTGTCCTTTTAATATTTTATCTTCAGACTCCAATTTATATTGCTCATAATTTTCTACCAAAAAGAATGCTCGCTCATATCCCCTTTCCTTTTCTAAAACCTTAACAATACAAAGCCTATCTATATCCTTAGGATCTTTAAATTGTTTGGGGTATCTGATATTTGCTTTAGTAAGCAAATCATATTGATTAGGTTTTTGATTTCTTTCTTCATACCGCAAAAGAAATCTATTACCAAATATTGGTACCCTAAATTTTTTCTCAATAGCATCATAATCATTTATATAAACCTCAAAAGACCTGTGGGGAATAAAAATAGCGTTTCTATCTCTTAAAATTTTCTGAATTTCCCGCTTTAGAATATCTTTAAACTTATCTAAAACCAGACATTCATCAACGATATTTTTGTAATACTTTTGATAAGTTTTTTCTCTACCCCTTTGGGAAATAACCAATGTTTTAAAACCCTCATCTTTTACCCCTCTGCAAACATCAAGAGCGCAGTGAGACCCTAAAACAGCAATGGTATATTGTTTATCCATCCAGCACCTCTTTTAATTTATTTAACTTAATAGCATTTTTAATTTCCCTGGCAATTCTTCTTCCTGTTGACATAGGTTCATTATAGTTTAAATATGTATAGGGTGAGCCATTAATAAAACAATTAGTACCGGCAACAATCCTGGCAGATATCTCAATTGCATAAATTTCTTCAGTTGAAGTAATAATTGTTTCCAGACAAAATGGTCCAAAAAGCCCTTTGGGAGATATCAGCTTTTGCGAAGCTTGTATTACCCTTTCTGCCATTGAAACAGCCTCTGCTAAAAGTGATTCCCTGATCGCCATAGGGATATTGGCAACTACTTCAAAAGAAGGGTCAATGTTTAACCCTCTTTGGTTTTTGGCAGGAATTCTACCCAAGGAATCAACATTAGTCTCATATCTTTTATCAATACTCATTACTTCAACCTTGGAAGTTAGGGGTGAATAGAAAAAGTGAAAGTAGACTGGTACTCCAATTACATACTCCTGAACAATAAATCTTTCTTCACTAAAGCTTTTTAGTTTTTCATCAAATTCTTTTTGATTCCGGGAGACAAAATACCCTTTACCCCCGGCGGCTCCGTATGATTTAACTATTACTGGCCTGTCAATTCTATCCCCTCTTTTAAACTTGTGTGGTACTTTTATTTGCGCCTCTTCAAGCCACAACCTTTGCATCTTTCTATTTTCTTCCCAATCTAAAACTAACTTATTGCCAAAATAGGAAACTTGCATTTGTTTGTTTTCTGCCATTCCTAAATATGCCACAAATGAACCATGGGGAATAATAATGGCATTTCTTTCCAATAGGTCTTTTTCTAAACTTGGAAAATCTTTCCAGGTTTTCACTTCCATTATTTCATCAATGAAATTTTTGTAGCTGGTATAAAGAGCAATTCTATCTGGGGTTGCTATGACAGCAGTTTTAAATCCCTCATCTTTTGCACCTTTGAGGATCTGCAACGCAGAATGAGAACCTAATGTTACAATTGTATGTTTCTTTATTCCCATATCTTAGTATATTAAATAGACTACCAAATGTCAAAGACTTATGCTACACTCTTGTCATCGTAGCAAGCAAAACACCTCGAAGGTGGGCTTTCTCAAGAGTCCACCGGACTCTCTCCCCTTCGAGGTGAATAATTATGAAAAATAACGTTTCAGCAGTTATTGGCACACAATGGGGTGATGAAGGCAAGGGAAAAATTGTCGATCTTTTTTCTGAAAAAGCAGATTATGTTGTCAGATTCCATGGTGGTAATAATGCCGGTCATACAGTAATAGTTGATGATAAAAAATATCCTTTTCATTTAATCCCTTCCGGAATTTTGCATCCGAATGCAATTGGAGTAATTGCTAACGGCGTAATTATAGATTTAGAAGTACTGGTATCAGAAATAGAAAATTTGCAGGCTAATGGAATTAATCTAAAAAAGAAATTAGTCATTTCTCCCCGCTGTCATCTAATATTACCCTATCATAAAGCTTTAGATTCAGCTTATGAAATGATAAGAGGGAAAAATGAGCGAAGCTCCCAATGGATTGGTAAATTAGGAACCACCGGAAGGGGTATTGGCCCAGCATTTGCAGATAAAGTTAGTTATAACGGAATAAGAATTTATGAACTTTTAGAATGGGAAAACTTTGTAGAAAAATTCACCTTCCAGACAAAAATTAAAAATAAAATATTAAATACTTTTAAAGTTACCCCAATAAATATCCGTAAAGAATTAAAAAAATTATCAAGGCTTAGAGAAATTATTCTACCATTTGTAAAAGATACTTATCTTCTTTTACAAAAAGCATTGGATGAAAATAAAAATATCCTCTTCGAAGGGGCACATGGAGTAATGCTGGATATAGATTTTTCACCCTACCCGTTTTCTACCGGATCTAATGTCATCACAGGATCTGTTAATACCGGAGCGGGAATAGCAGTGCAAAAAATTGCTACTGTCTGGGGAGTTGTTAAAGCTTACACCTCAAGGGTTGGTGGAGGTCCTTTCCCTACAGAAATTACAGACCAACTGGCAAATACCATCAGGGAAAAAGGCGGGGAGTATGGCACAACCACAGGCAGACCAAGAAGAGTTGGCTGGCTGGATTTGGAAGCAGTCAAATTTGCCTGTCAAATAAGCAGTGTTACAGATATTGCTTTGACAAAAATTGATGTCTTATCTGGATTAAAAAAGATTAAGGTTTGCATTGATTACAAATTAAAGGGCAAACCAATTTCTTATAGCAGCTGTGGATATAGTGAGTTGTCCACACTGACACCTATATATAAAGAGTTTCCCGGATGGGAGGAAGATATTACTAATATAAGAAGATTTAAAGATCTTCCTAAAAATTGCCGCGAGTATTTAGAATTCATCGAAAACTTTTTAAGAACCCCTATTAAAATTATCTCCACCGGCCCGTCAAGAGAAGAATACATCAAACTCTAACTATTCCCATTCCATAGTAGCTGGGGGTTTGTTGGTGATATCATAGACTACTCTGTTAACTTGAGGTACTTCATTAACAATTCTGGTGGAAATTTTGTCTAAAATTGTATATGAAAGCTTGGCAAAATTGGCACTCATGGCATCTTTTGCCTCAATCGCCCTGATAGCAATTGTTTCCCCATAAGCCCTGTTGTCTCCCCTAATTCCTGTTGTTTTTATTGATGTAAAAACAGTAAATGCCTGCCAAAGACTATCCTGATAATCCCTTAGTTCTTCCTGTAATATTTTATCTGCCTTTCTTAAAATCTCCAGCTTTCTTTCTGTAACTTCTCCGATAATTCTAACTGCCAAACCTGGCCCTGGAAAAGGCTGCCTTTGAGTAATACTTTCCGGCAATCCTAAAATTTTTCCTATTTGTCTTACCTCATCTTTATAAAAGTTTCTCAATGGTTCAACCAAAGTCAAACTCATTTCTTTAGGTAATCCTCCAACATTATGATGGGATTTAATAACCTGAGAATGTTTACTACCTGCTGATTCAATCACATCTGGATAAATTGTTCCTTGGACTAAAAATTTAGCTCCTGATTTTTTAGCAACAGTTTCAAAAACTTCTATAAATGCTTTGCCAATAATCTTTCTTTTTTCTTCTGGATCTGAGACTCCTTTGAGTGCTTTTAAAAATTGATTGCCAGCATCTATAATTTTTACATTCCTCATGTTTACAGCATCTCCATCTCTCATTAAACCTGAATCAATATAAATAGATTGGAGATTCTCACCAATTGCTTCACGCACTAAAGCTGCTGCAACAGCAGAGTCAACTCCTCCTGATAATGCACAAATTGCTTTATCTCCCCCAATCGAATCCTTAATATCTTGAATGATATTTTCTATGAATTCCCTGTTGATAATTCTTTTTTTAATCTTTAATCCGCAAATCTTAATAAAATTTTCTAAGATTTCCATACCAAATTCTGTATGTATAACTTCCGGATGAAATTGAATTGCATATATTTTTTTCTTTTCATTTGATATAGCAGCATGAGGAATGGTTTGGGTTTTCCCATTATTTACAAATCCTTTTGGAAGCCCCTCTACTTCATCTCCATGTGACATCCAAACTTTGGAATTTTCTGGAATTCCTTTTAATAATTTTGAAGATTTATTTATTATCAGTGTAGCCGGACCATATTCTTTTTTGCCGGGTTTTACTTTACCACCCAAAAGATACGTTATTAGCTGTTCTCCATAACAAATTCCTAAAATTGGAACTTGTAAATCAAAAGTCTTTTTATCAACAGTTGGTGAACTTTTTTCATAAACAGATGCTGGCCCACCTGAGAAAATTATTCCTTTAGGTTTTAACTCCTTAATTTTTTGTAAAGATTCTTCTGGATCTAAAGCTGTACATTCTATTCCCAGCTCCCTGATTCTTCTGGAAATCAGATGTGCTGTTTGTCCGCCAAAATCAACTAAAATTATCATTTTGCCACCCTTGCAAATTTAACTATATTTTCAAAAATAAACAGTCCATGAGGTTTTTCAATCTTTTCCCTTCTCCAGTTTGGATATTGGGTTAAATCTACAAATTTCTCAGGATGAGGCATCATCCCAAATACTAATCCTTTTGGATCACAAATTCCAGCTATGGCATTAATTGAACCATTGGGATTATTAGGGTATTTTTGAGTTGGCCTGTTATTTTCATCAACATATCTAAAAACAACCAGGCCGGATTGCTCAATTGTTTTTATTGTCTCATTACCGGCGAAGAGTTTTCCTTCTCCGTGATTAACGGCAAACCAACCAATATTTTCATCCCCTTGCAAGAATTTACATTTGTTAACTTTTTCTTTTTTCAGTCTAACCCACCTGCATTCGAAGTGACCGCTGTCATTTGGGGCTAAGGTTGCATCCATCTTGCCTAAACTTCCAAAAGGCAAAAGCCCTGTCCTGATTAATGTTTGGAATCCATTACAAATTCCAATTATTACCCCATTCTTGGCTCGAAAATTTTCCAGTTCTTCTTTTAAAAAACTCACCATCTCTACAGCCAAAATTTTTCCTGATGCAATATCATCCCCATAAGAAAATCCGCCCGGAAAAGCAATCACCTGAAAATCCTTAAACCTGACATTTTTATTTCTTACTTCATTAATATGAACCAACTCTGGATCTCCTCCAACCTTTTCAAAAGCATAATAAAGCTCCTCATCACAATTAGTCCCGTCAGATTTTAAAACACAAATTTTAGGTTTCAAGAAAATATCTCCTCCATTGGTTTTTTCCATTTCTTTTCTAATTTTTTAATATCTGCTTCAAATAATCCGTTTGCACTAATAGAAAATTGTGATGTTGTTTTTCCAATAATTTTATATGGAAGATTTCTAAATAATTTTTCTGCCATTTTTTCATTCTTAACTTCCACAATAAAACAGCCTGCTGTTTCATTAAAAAGAAAGTTACCTCGAAGGTGGGCTTTGACTCCTTCGAGGTGCAGCTCCGCTCCCATTCTGCCTCCCAAACACATTTCAAAGATTGCAGTAATCAAACCTCCTTCGGAAATATCATGAGCTGCCAAAATACTCCTAAGTTTAATGGCTTTGTGCAGTGTTGATAAAACTTCTGGTAAAAGTTTTAAATCTACTTTAGGCACCTGATCTCCTAATACACCATTAACATCAAAATAGGTAGATCCTCCCATTTCTAAATCCTGTTTTCCTAAAAGAACAATTGTAGACCCGACTTTTTTAAAATCTAAAGATATAGTTTTTGTAACATCAGCTAATTTGCCAAAAACAGAGATACATAAAACTGGAGGAATTTTAATTACTCCGGCAGAACCTCTGTAAGTGGAAGATAAACTATCCTTACCAGAAATCACAGGAATTTTTAAAACTTTCATAAAATCTACTACTGCATCTACTGACTGATCCAAAGACCAAAGAGACTGCTCATCAGGAAATGGCCAGATAAAGTTTTCTATCAAAGATGCTTCCTGGTAATCTCCTCCAACAGCCGCATAATTTGCCACAGCTTCTGTAGCTGCCCAAAGACTCCCCCAGTATGGATCAATGTTATTTAAAACAGGATTTAACCCATGAGATACTATCATTCCATATGGTTTGTCTAAGATAGGCCTGATAACTACTGCATCATTTGGACTATCCTGTTTTATCCCTGTAAATGGAGGAAGAGCAGACGTCCCCTGGACAGTATGATCATAAAGTCTGACAATTGATTCCTTGGAACAAACATTACCATGGGACAAAACTTTTTCTAAAACATGAATCCATTCCCCTTCATTTTTAGGTATGGGTGGAGTATCACTTTTCTTTCTGTTACCTGTTTCCTGCCTTGCTACTAACACTTTTTTAGGCAGCCCTTTATGCAAAAATTCCATAGAAAGGTCACAAACTTTCTCTCTTTCAAGGTAGATATTTAACTTTTTGCTTCCATCAAACTTACCAATCACTGACGCTTCCACATTGTATTTTTCACAAATTCTTAAGAATCTTCTTAAATTCTTCTTTTGCAAAACTATAATCATTCTTTCCTGTGATTCTGATACCCACATTTCCCAAGGAGACAGCCCCGGATATTTTAAAGGAGCTTTTTCTAAATTAATTGTTACCCCTAAACTTTCACCTATCTCTCCTATACTTGAAGAAAATCCTCCGCCTCCACAATCTTGTAAAGCTCTTATTAAATCATTATCCCTGGCTTCTAAAATTGCATCAAAGACTCTTTTTTCTTCAATGGCATTACCAATTTGGACAGCAGTAGAATTAACATTAATAGTCCGTTCTGTCATCTCCCCTGAGGAAAAGGTTGCCCCATGAATCCCATCCCTGCCTGTTTTTCCTCCTATTACCACAATTAAATCTCCTAATTCTGGTTTGCCTTTTTGGGCATATTTTTTGGGAATAATCCCATATGCTCCTACCAAAACTGTTGGCCTGGCCCTAAAATCTTGATGAAAGTGGACAGAACCATTACTGGTAGGGATACCTACCCTGTTACCATAATCCCTTACTCCTGCCACTACTCTTTTTAAAAGATATAAAGGCGGTAAAGTGCCGGCAGGTAAATTTTTACTAGGATATTCAGGTGGAGCAAAACAAAACACATCTGTTGAGATAACATTTTTTGCTCCTTGGCCGGTGGCTAAAACATCTCTAAAAACTCCCCCTGAGCCGGTCATTGCCCCTCCATATGGTTCTATACTGGAGGGAGCATTATGAGTTTCTCCTTTTCCATTAATTGCCCATCCATCATAAAAATCCATCACCCCTGAGTTATCTTCAAAAGCTGATACTATGTTCTTTTTATGTTTTAGGGCTTCTGTTTTAATCCTATATATCAAGGGCGCTTTCTGTTTTCCGTCTACTATTAAGTCGGCTTTAAAAGTTTTATGGCCGGAATGTTCACTCCAGGTTTGGGCCAAAGTCTCCAACTCCACATCTGTCGGGTCTCTTTTAATTTTTTGAAAATATTTTTGAATTGTCTTCATTTCCTCCAAATTAAGAAACAGTTTGTCTTTTGAAAACTCCATTAGCTGCTTGTCACTGCAATCCCTGATATGAATAATGTTTGTTTTACCGGGTTGCCCCTTGATAAGCAGGGTTTTAGATTCCTCTATAACAATATGTTCTATTAAAGGATTATAAAGTTTAAGCTTCTCAACGATTTTTATTATCTCTTCTTTAGTAATGCTTCCAAAAAATGCATACTCGTAAGAAGAATCGGCAGCAAGAAGTTTGATCCCTAAATCCTTAGCAGCTTTTAAAACCGAGGCAGCTTCCGGGTTCATCACACCAGGCTTATAAGCAATTTCTATAGTCACACCTGCCGAGTCTATGGCTACACCTCCGAGGTGAGAACCTGGAAGGTGAGAGAATGGTTTGTTAATTGAATAAGATTGATTAATTTGTTCACAGAGGAGTTGCTTTGCTAAAATCTTTGCTTGTTTTTCTGTTGCTCCTTCTAACCTATAAACTTTAATGCTAATTACTTTGTCGACTTTTTTTAGACCCAGCATTTTATGGATATCAGATAATATGTCTATCCCTTTTAAATCTGGTCCTACTTTTGTAATAACTCTAACCTTTTGGATCATAGTTTCCTTTCTGTCATTCCGAGCCCCGCCACGGCGGGGCGTGGGAATCTTTCTTCAATCAAGATTGCCACGTCGCTTCGCTCAGTCCGATTCCTCGCAATGACAACTGATTCTTAAGTCTTTCAACATCCCTCCATCCAATATCTGTTCTATAATGCAAATTATCTCCTTCTATATTTATCAAGGCCATTGCCTGATATGCCTTTTGTCTTGCCTCTATCACATTTTTTCCGTCCGCTACTAAATAAAAGACGCGTCCGCCGCTTACCAAAAACTTTTTGTCTGCTTTTTTAATCCCCGCGCCAAAGATAGTAATCCCTGGCAGTTTGATTACCTCATCTAACCCGATTACCTCTTTCCCTTTAGCTTTTGAATAATCTCGTGGATATCCTTTAGAACAACCTGCCACACTAATTCTGACTTTATTGTCCATCTCAACTTTTAAAGTTTTCAACTGACCAGCTAAAACTGCTTCAACAATTTTTAGATAATCTGTTTTAATAGCAGGTAAAATTACTTCTGCTTCAGGATCGCCCCACCGGGCATTAAACTCTATGACTCTCACGCCACCTTTAGTCAGAATACCTCCAAGATATAAAATTCCTCTATACGGCCTTCCCTCTTTTTGCATCCCCTGCATCAGCGGTTCAAAAATCTCTGCTTTGATGATACGTATCATCGTATCAGTAACAACTCCTGCTGGTGCTACACTTCCCATCCCCCCAGTATTGGGCCCCATATCTCCATCAAAGGCTGTTTTATAATCTTGAGCAAAACTTACTATCTGTAAATTTTTTCCATCACACAAAGCAAAAAGAGAAAACTCCTCCCCAACTAATCCTTCTTCTATAAGAAAGGTTTCTCCAGATTTTCCAAATTCGCTCATTCCTTTGATTGCCTCCATGGCCTGTTTTTTATTTTCAGCCCTAATTACTCCTTTACCATAAGCTAAACCAGTTGCCTTAATAAACAAAAGCTTATCATTTAACTTATTGACATATTTAATTGCTTCTTTTCTATTGGTAAATGATTTAAACTTTGGTATGGGAAGATTATATTTAACCATAAAGTTTCTGGACCATTCCTTATCCCATTCTAATTGTGAAGCTGCTTTGGTGGGACCAAATACTTTGAATCCCAAATCAGCTAATCTATCAACATAAGCTGCTTCGATAATATTCTCTTGAGGAACATCCACTAAATCTATTTTTTCTTTTTTACAAATCTTAACAATCCCTTCAAAATTCATCATCTCAACCTCTGGATAATTTTTTATTTTGGGATTTTGAAAATCAGTTAAACCATTTCCAGGAGTCATAATTACTTTCTTTACTTTTTTACTTTTAGCATAACTCTCTGCTAATGCATGTTCTCTGCCATTTTGTCCAATAACCAATATGTTCATAGATCCTCCTTGCATAATTTTGCTAACACATCAACATATAATTGATTCTCTTTAACCTTGAGTCGCGTATAAAGTGAGTCAATAGTATCCTTAGGCTGAATTTTTTCAAAGCACCTTCCTAAAACTGGACCAAAATCAAATTCATGTGATAAAAGATGGTTGGTACATCCAGCATAAGTGACTCTACTGTCTAAAAAGTTTTGAATAGCTGCATTGGTCATTTTGCCCCTATTCCATAAAGCTTCTGTTCCGTCTGGATTTTTAACAACTCCATCAAGTGTATCTGGAATGAGTCCTGGATGGGTGTTTAATATTTTGTTGGGAAAGGTATCAAGCACTTCATTAGTAATGATTTGTTTCCACCCAGCCAGACAAATATAGTCTGTTTTTAAATTTTTTAGAATTTCTAAAAGATCTTCTTTTTTTGGGCAAATTATTATTGGTAGTTTATGTTCTTTAACCCGTTGCAGGACAGGACTATTATCTACATCAGAAATAACTGCTACAATCTCTGCATTTATTTTTCCTGAATTAACTCCATCAATAATTGCTTGTAAATTAGTTCCTGTTCCTATATTAGAAACCAATACCGCAATCCTCTTTGTCATGTTAAATATTTAATCAAGCTATAATCTACCTCTTTGCTCCTTTCTCCAATATCAACAGGATATATTCCAGTAAAACAAGACGTGCACAAAACATCCTCAGGCAAACCTACTGCTTTTATTAATCCTTTATAAGATAAATAATTTAAAGAATCCACACCCAAAAATTGTTCTATTTCATCTGTTCTTTTAACAGCAGCTATTAAATCTTTTTGATTAGGAGTATCTATTCCATAAAAGTCCGGAAATCTGACAGGGGGTGAGGAAATCAGCAGATGAATTTCTTTTGCCCCTGCATTTCTAATCATCTTAATAATTTCCTTGGAAGTAGTACCCCTAACAATTGAGTCATCAATAACAACTACTCTTTTACCTTCTAAGATATGCCTCATTGGATTAAGTTTCAGTTGGACTACTTTATGACGGGTATGCTCCTCAGGTGAAATAAAAGTCCTATGAATATAACGGTTCTTTATAAGACCCATTTCAAATGGTATACCAGACTGGCGGGAAAAACCAATTGCAGCAGGAATAGCAGAATCAGGTACAGGAATTACTATATCAGCTTTAATCTGATTTTCTTTTGCCAGTTCTTTTCCTAAACTTTGCCTGACTTGATCCACACTTTTTCCCAAAAGAATACTATCCGGTCTGGCAAAATAAACATATTCAAAAACATCTAATTTTTGATTGCCTTTTTCTATTTGATAACTTTTCAAACCCCTCTTATCAATAACAATCATCTCACCTGGTTTTACTTCCCTTAAGAATTTGGCGCCGATGATATCCAATGCGCAAGATTCCGAGGCAACTATAAAACCTCCATTTAATTTACCTATACAAAGCGGTCTGATTCCGAAACTATCTCTTAATGCCACCAATTTTTTCTCATCCATTACTAACAGGCAAAATACTCCTGTAAATAATGAGTAAGCTTTTTTAATTGCATCTTCCAAAGACAAATCTTCTTTCATATCACAAGCTATGGCTTTGGTGATCATTTCTGAATCATTTAATCCGGAAGTTAAAATCTTATTTTCTTTTAAGAATTGTTCTAGTTTTTTGGTGGAAGGAAGATTACCATTATGTACCAAAGCAATAAATTTACCAGCGCCTGCTTTTTCTAAAATTGGTTGGGCATGAGACTCAATTGAATCACCAGAAGTTGAATAACGGTTATGGCCAATTGCCAGAAAACCTTTTAATTTTTGCAAGTCCTTTTCTGCAAAAACATGGGCTACTAAACCCATTCCTTTATGAATGAAAATTTGTTTACCATCTGAGGATGCTATTCCTGAAGATTCCTGGCCTCTATGCTGGAGGGCCCACAATCCTGGATGAACTAAACGGGCTGCTTCAAATCCCTTGCCATAAACTCCAAATATTCCACATTTCTCTTTCAACTCTCTCATAGCCTAATATAACTATTTGTAATCCTAAAGTCAAGTATATATACTAAAAGAGTGACCAAGAAATTTAGTATTTTATCTTTCAAATTAGCTTTAGAAGGTTTTATTGCTGCTTTAAAAGAGGAGCCAAATTTAAAATTTCATCTGCTTGCTGGATTAATTGTTGTTCTTGCTGCTTTTTATTTTAAAGTATCTAAAAATGATTGGATCTTTTTGATTATCTTAATTGGATTTGTCATATCTATTGAACTGACAAATACGGCAATCGAAGCAGTGGTTGATGCATTTACAGATAAAGAGCACCCTGGAGCTAAATTAGCTAAAGACATTTCAGCTGGGGCAGTTTTGGTTGCTGCCGTCACTGCAGCTGTTTTAGGAATTATTATTTTCCTTCCCTTTATTCCATGGACAGCTTAATGATTTTTACTACTCAGTATGGGATTTATTTGACATTTTTTTTGATGCTGATTTTAGCCTTTAAAGCCGAGGTGCAAGAGAAAAAAGCTCTTCTGCTTATCATCCTGGCTATCCCAATTGCCATACTCTTAATTAAAATTATTCACTTACTTTATTTTGAACCAAGGCCTTTTGTTACTCTTAATTTCTCACCTTTAGTAGACAGCAAAACTGATGCTTCGTTTCCTTCAAGGCACGCAACTATCATGGCAACAATTGCTTTTGCCTATATATATTTTAGGTCTAAATGGTCTTATCTTTTTGTAGTACTTGCAATTTTAGTTGGCATATCAAGAGTCTATGTTGGAGTCCATTATCCTTTGGATATTTTAGGAGGCATTGCAGTAGCAATAGTTGCTATATTTTTTGGGCTAACCTTTGCAAGGCTAATATATAAGCTGCTGTTCTTAGATTAACTTTTTTGCTTTGGTGAATCTCCCAAACACTATTAAAGGCTTTTTCCATTTGATCTTTCAATCTCCCGTTTACTTTATCCTCTTGCCAGACTTCCCTGTGCATATTCTGATACCATTCAAAATATGAAACAGTTACCCCTCCGCAGTTTGCCAGTACATCTGGAACAACTAAAATTTTCTTTCTGTTTAAAATCTGATCCGCTTCCGGGGAGGTTGGACCATTTGCCATTTCAAAAACTACTTTAGCTTTTATTTTATTTGCATTATTTTTTGTAATCACGTTTTCTACTGCTGCCGGAATTAAAATATCAACCGGCAGCTCAAGCAGTTCCTCATTGGAAATAACCCCGTCATATTTCTTTGCTAAATCACAAACAGATCCCACACAATAACATCCTGCTAAAAACCCTTTCTCTTCTCTGCACTTTTTCACCAAATCTACATTAAAATCTTCTCCGGTAGTATTGCATATTCCACCTTTTATATCTGATAGCGCTATCACCTTATAACCATTGTCATGCAAAATCTTGGCAATATTAGAACCAACATTGCCAAATCCCTGAACTGCTGCTGTTAAAGGTTTTTTAAAACCTAACTTTTCTACCAGTTTCTCCAAAACAAAAAAGCCCCCTAAACCTGTTGCTTGTTCCCTGCCCTGAGAACCACCATTTTTGATTGATTTTCCAGTTACCACAGCTTTACTCTTCTCTCCTGTAGTTTTGGAATACTCCGATTCAAACCAATCCATTATTTTAGAATTAGTGTTAACATCAGGGGCTGGCACATCCAGGTTAGGACCAACATTAGGACTAAGTGCTTTAGCCAAAGCCCTGGTTAAATTTTCCAGTTCTGATTCTGATAAATTCTTAGGGTCAACTTGTATCCCTCCTTTACCCCCGCCAAAAGGCACGTCTGAAACAGCATTTTTGATCATCATCCAAAAAGCTAATGCAGAAACTTCATCCATATTCACTGCAGGATGAAATCTCAAACCCCCTTTAAAGGGACCCAGGAAATTATTATATTGAACTCTATAACCTTTAAACATTTGCGTTCGCCCGTTATCTCTTTTAACGAACAAATTAACCTGGATTGTTCTGTCAGGAGTTTGTAGTCTCTCAAGTAATCCTTTAGATAATTCAAGATGTTTAGCTGCTAAATTTAGCTGGTGTTTTGCTCCGTCAAAAATATTCATCCTAAAACTTTAACAAATTTATTAGTATCCTTAAAGGGTCCAATTAGCTGCAAGTTATACTTTTCGTTTTGCAATAATTCATTGGCTACTAACTGAACATCATCCAAAGATATTTTATCAACTTTTTCTAAAACCTCATCAAAAGTTTCTATTTTCCTATCCAGCACAAAATTGGTTCCAAAGTATTCTGCCAGGAAATTTGTTGATTCACTCTTAATAGCTATTCTTCCCCTAATCATCTCTTTAGCCTTTTTTAACTCATCTTCTCCCACTTTACCTTTGGCTTTTTCCAGCTCTGCTTTAATTACTTCCAAGCTTTCATAAACTTTCTCAAGCTTGACGCCGGCATAAACTGTAAAGGCGCCGCTGTCTTGATACGGGGTAAACGCAGCGCCCACATGATAGGCCAAACCCCTTCGTTCCCTAAGCTGTATAAATAACCTGGAAGACATACCTTCTCCCAAAATAGCTGTTAATATTTTTAAAATATATTTTTTGGGGTCATTACGGTTGTAAGCCTGAACACCTAATATTAAATTAACCTGGTCTGTTTTTTTGTAGAATATATTAAGACAAGGTTTGGTTTGCACATTTGACTTATATGGTATGAATTTTCCATAAGGCTTTTCTAATAAATCACTAAAATAATCAGCAGCAATTTTTTCAATATCTTTTGGCAAATTACCAACATATACTAAAGCCATATTCTTTGGGGAATATAAGCCATTCATATACTTTATAAAGTCTTCCCTAATTAAGGAGGTGACAGTTTTTTCATCTCCGCCAATATCCCAACCCAAAGGCTGATCTCCAAATTGGAGCCTCTCATATAAATTCCAGACATAACGGCTTGGATCATCCCGATACATTCTCAGCTCTTCAATAATGACTCCTTTTTCTCTTTCGATTTCTGACTCTGCCAAAAGCGACTGGCTAATCATTGAAGATAAAATATCGGAAGAAAGCTCCAGATGTTTACTATCAGATTTAATCCAGTAATAAGTTACTTCTTTATCTGTAGCTGCATTATTAATTGCCCCTATGCCATCTACTAAATTGGCAATTTCTATAGCAGTAGGATATTTTTTGGAGCCTTTAAAAAACATGTGCTCTAAAAAATGGGAAATGCCGGAGATTTTTTTGGTTTCGTATCTTGATCCTGCTCCTACCGCCACCAAGGTGGTGACAGAATCCAAATGAGGCTGATTAATAGTTATTAAAGTTAATCCGTTACTTAAACTTCTTTGGTTAAACATGAATGTGTTTTAACACCTCTGAAACAGTCTGCTCAATATTTAAACTAGTATTATCTATCACTACTGCTCCCTCCGGAATCCTTAAAGGAGAAACCTCTCTGATAGAATCTTTTTTATCCCGTTCAATCATGGAGTTTAATACATCTTCATATTGCACAGTAGAATCTAATTTTACTAGCTGGTCAAACCTTCTCTTTGCCCTTACCTTTACATCAGCTGTCAGGTAAAATTTATGCTTAGCTTCCGGAAAAATCTCTGAACCAATATCCCTTCCTGTCATGACTGTGTTTTCTAAAACACCTAATTTTCTTTGGATCAGCTTAGTCACTTCCCTGACTTCTTTGTAAGCTGCCACCTTAGATACTGCATCAGTCACTTCTTTAGAGTGTAACTGGCTTGTCAAATCTGCCCCATTATTAAGGATTATTAAACCTCCATTGCTCTTTTTGATTTCTAAGTTTAGATCTTTAAATATACCAGTTATTTGTAAAACATCATTAAGATTTATATTCTGTTTTAGCACTAAATAAGTACCTACCCGATAAATCATACCTGTATCAATATATTGGTAGCCTAATTTTTGAGAAAGTAAAAATCCGACACTATTTTTGCCGCTAGATGTCGGACCATCAATGGTAATGATATTTGTATTCATTAACTAAAACGTAATTATACACTTTGTTTGACTTTTGGACCAGATGGGGTATCTTCTACTTCAAAGCCTAACTTTTTAATCTGATGGCGCAGTTTATCCGACTCTTTATAATCTCCTTTTTTCCTTACAGTTTCTCTAATATTCACCAGTTCCATAACTTCCTTTGGCACTTCAATCTTTTGGCCAATAAAATCCTGCAGCCCTAACCCTAATATTTCATCCATCTTTGCAAGATCTTTGCTCTTTTGAAACGTTGGGATATCTGATTTAACCATCTCCCACATAATTGCCACTGCCTGAGGGGTATTCAGGTCATTATTAGCAGCCTCGGCAAACTTCTGCCAATATTGTCCGACACTCCCTTTAGGCTGCTCCCACAACCTAATCTCTTCTCTCAAATTGTTTAAAGCATTCTGAGTGCTTTCTAAAGATTTCCAGGTAAAATTTAAGCTATCCCTATAGTGAGCTGTTAAAAACAGATACCTCAAGGCTAAAGGATCAAAGCCTTTGGATAAAATTTCATCAATTCTATAAAAGTTCTTTTTTGATTTAGACATCTTCTCTCCATCTACTATTAAAAAATTATGGTGCACCCAAACTCTAACAAACATTTTTCCGGAAGCTGCCTCTGACTGGGCAATCTCATTAGTATGGTGAACCGGAATATGATCTATTCCTCCTGTATGTATATCAATGGTTCGACTACTTCGACTTCGCTCAGTACGGGTTTGCTCACCATTGATCCTGAGCTTGTCGAATGGATCAAAACTATTCCCTAAATATTCCATTGACATGGCAGAACACTCAATATGCCAGCCGGGAAACCCCTCACCCCAAGGAGAAGCCCATCTCATACTATGCGTTACAAACCTTCCTACCACAAAAAACCACAAAGCAAAGTCTTGAGGGTTTTTCTTGTTAGGATCCACTACTACATCTCCTCTAACCCCAGTTTGTTTCTCTTTCAAATCTTGCCCAGACAATTTTCCGTAATGTGGGAATTTAGAAATATCAAAATAAATAGCTTCTTCAGTTTGGTAAGTAAAACCTTTTTCTTCTAATTTTTGAATTAATTTAATCTGTTCTCCTATATGCTCTGTAGCACGACATACAACTGATGGCCTTTCAATATTTACAAGTTTAGTTGATCTAAAAAAATAATCCTCAAAATATTTAGCAACTTCCCAAACAGTCTGGCCTCTTTCCTTGGCACCTTTCTCCAATTTATCATCTCCCTGGTCCTGATCTGAAACAAGATGTCCCACATCTGTAATATTCATCACATGTTTAACTGAATATCCATTGGCTTCTAAAATCCTTCTTAAAATATCATCACCAACATACTTTCGAAGATGACCAATATGGGTATAGTCATATACTGTAGGCCCACAGGTATACATGCCTACATAAGACGGTTTTATGGGAGTAAAATTTTCTATTTTTCGAGTCAAGGTATTATACAGTTTCATCCGCCTAATCCTTTACCAGCTTTGCGTTCAATCTGGGTTCTTAAAACTTCCTCAGGAGTAGCTTGTTTTTGGACTTGTTTGATTTGAGTTTGTTGTACCTCTGCCTGTTCTTGACGCTGCTCAGACTGCAACCTTTGAGCTTCTTTTTGTTGACTTTGGGCTCTCACCTTTTTTTGCTCTTCATCTATTTTTTGATACCAGGCTATTTTTCTTCTGGCCTCTAATATTTGTTTTTGATCTTCTCCTTGCTTTTGCTGGATTTGCTTGGGAGTAAGCTGCGGTGCAGCGACACTTTGAACTCCCTGCTCGATCATTTCTCCTACTGCATCTTTAACATCTTTAGCAACTTCTAAAAGAGTACTCTTCATGTAATTATCTTAGCTAAAATTCCTTTCTTCCTTCAAGTGCCCTGGATAAGGTTGTCTCATCAGCATACTCTATATCAGATCCAACAGGCAATCCTCTGGCAATTCTAGTTACTTTAACTCCCAAAGGAGAAATTAACCTTTGCATATACATGGCTGTTGCTTCCCCTTCCATAGTAGGGTTGGTAGCTAAAATAAGCTCTTTAACCACCCCATCTTTAAGCCTGGGTAAAAGCTCTCTGATATGAATTTCATCAGGGCCGATATTCTCTAAAGGGGAAATTACTCCATGCAATACATGATATAAACCCTTAAAATTAGCTTTTTCCAAAGCTAGAACATCAAGCGGGTTTTCTACCACCATGATAATTGTTTTGTCGCGACTGTAATCTGCACAAATATTACAAGGGTCCTGCTCTCCAATATTAAAGCAAATAGAACAAAGTATGGTTTTTTCTTTCATCGCAGTAGCAGCCTGAGCTAAGTTTCTGGCTTCTTCAATTGGAGCATGGAGTAAATAAAAAGTTAACCTCTGGGCAGTCTTGGGACCTATCCCAGGTAACCTCTCAAAAGCCTCAATTAAATTCTGGATAGATTTGGGAATCTGTGCTGCCATGGTAAAGCAGATATTACCATTAAAACAGATCCTTCGACAAGCTCAGGATGACCTCGAAGACTCGGTCACATCCCCGGCATACCTAAACCACCCATAAGTGGTTTCATTTCATCAGCTGCTACTTTTTGGGATTGTTTTAATGCTTCATTAACAGCCTCAGTTACTTTTTGAGGATCCATCTCGCCTGATATTGACTGGACTTTCTGGTCTGCTGTCATCACTATCACCACTCCTTTATGTTCTATGGTAATTTTGATACCAGCCAGTCTTTTTTGCACTTCCATAGCCTGATCTCTCATTTTCTTAAGATCACCAAGCTGTTTTAAATTATCCATGAAACCCATATACTATTTGCCTCTTTTGTAAGATTTTATCATGCTTATCATTTATTGTCTAAAACCTATATTTCGTTCAGGTCTAGCTTTTAGTAAACTTTTAGCATTATCTATTACTGCACCAAGCTCTTCTGTAGTCGCACGCGGTAATATAAACCCTTCTCCCTCTGTTATATCCCCTTTAGCTATACTAATTGCAATACCGTTTATAAAGGCTTTTTCATCTCCATCTGGGGGTAACTGTAATCTTCCCTGTCGTATCGCCTCTTCTATAAGTGTTAGTTGTCTTTGTCCTCTTTGACGAGCAAGTAGGGCAACAACATCTGCAATATCCCTTCCACTTAATCCTTGTCTACGAGCTTTTTCGGATAGTATATCTAGATTAATATCATCGTCAAAAATTTCACTATGCGCTTTTCTATTAAATTTAGCAAGGTGAATTCGCAATATTTGCTGTAAACCATTTTGATCCGGTAAAGGGACTTCTTCACTTTCTTCCATTCTTGATAAAATCCTGGGATCTAAATTTTGTGGCTCATTTGTTGATATGATTACTGTAATCTTTCGTGAAGATACTAATCCATCCATTTCCTGGGCAAAAATGCTCACAGTTTTCCCTGTAGCTTCATGACGTTGCCCTCCTCCTGTTCCTCCAGCCCTAGGTAAGAGTAAGTCTCCTTCATCAATAAAAATTACAACATGCTTGCCATCAGCTTCTGAAAGTTTTTTAGCCAGATCAAATATTCCTCTTACATCTCTTTCTGATTGTCCATATAGTCCTTGCCCGGCTACATCTGAAGCATCAACATGTAGAAAATTGGCCTCTGCTCCATTAGCGATTGCTTTAGCAAGTAAGGTTTTTCCAGTACCAGGAGGACCAAATAGTAAAATTCCTCGGGGAGGTTCAGAACCCTGAAGAGCAAACACCTCCGGATATCGCAATTGTTCAGCAAACCTTTTGCAAATGGCAGTTGCTTTTTCTTGACCCCCAATATCTTCAAAAGTAGCATCTGGCTTTTCTGCAACTATAACTCCCTGTGGTAACTCCCCTTGTCTAACACTATTAGATTCACTATTTCGAAGTGCTTCTTGTTCTTCTAAAAATTTCCCATCAAAAATTAGCTGATCTGATGGAACACTCAAATCATTTACCTCATAATATGCTGTTGCGTATGCTTTATAAATTCCGGCTGCTAAATCTAAATGTCTTTGTAACTCTTCTGCATTTGTTACCACTCTTGAAGCAGGATCATAAATGAACTCATTATTTGTATTCTTAAAAGCAATTCTTTCTCTCCCAGCTTTAGTTACCAAGTATATATTTACTCCATCAGCAACCAAATTAGGAGACACTTGACTAAGTCTTCTTTGAATAACTGTATCTGGTATAGCCTGATAGAAACCTCCGCTTCCCTGTTTGTACATATCAAGCTTTAGAGTAAGATGGTGATCTATAAATCTCACTGCCGGGCTTCCTCCTAAATTACCTAATTCAGGACCAACAGAAACAAAACCAGATCTAACGCTGACAAGACTCGCGGTTCCATTTCCAATCAGTTGCCAAATTTTATCTACAGCTTTAATTTGAAAACCTAACCCCGGAGACTGAGGTTCACCCCCATCTAAAAGAAAGCTTGTTGCATCATTAGCAGCTGATCCGTTTGCTTCTTGTTCTATAGGCATATTTCACTCCTATTAATAAAAATATTATAGCTTATTTTCTGAGGCTTTTACCACATTCTTTAGCAGAGAAACAATTGTTAATGGCCCTATGCCTCCAATATTAGGATTATAAAGTTTTGCAATTTTGCAAACTTCTTCTTCATTAAGATCACCAGTTCCTATCCCTACCACATAAGCTCCTGGTTTTAAATTAGTTTTATTAATAATATTTTTTGCTCCTGTTGCAGATATAATTAAATCTCCACTCTTAATAATTGGTGTAGGATTTTCTGTTTCTTTTACTATCACTTCAGGAGTAAATCCTTTTTGTGTGAGCAGTTTAAAAATAGGGCCTCCTGCTGCTTTACCCTTCCCGATTAAAACAATCTTTTTACCTTTCAAAAAGTCTTCTACTCTTTTAAAACCCTCAATTAAAGAAAATGCTGTTAACATTTCCCAGACAGCCAAAGCAGTAGCCCCAGCATATGGTGAATCCTCCCTAAATCCATCCACATCTTTTTGAGGATTTATAGCTTGCTCCAGTTCATCAAAATTCCAGGAAGGATAAACTGGATATTGAATAATGATCCCAGAAATCAAAGAATCCTCATTTAATTTTTTAATAGTCTCTATACATTTTTCCAGTTGACTCTCTGAAAACTCAAATAGTTTGGCAATTATCCCTATTCTCTCAGCAGATTTAATTTTATTTTTAATATAGATCCTTGAGGAAGAATCATTACCAGCCAAAATAATAGCCAGAGAAGGATGAAGATTTTTTTCTTTAATTTCTTTTTCTAACTTTTTTAAAATTGCCTCTGCTGCTACTCTACCAGATACTTTCATTAAGCTATGATATACCAGGGACGGGGAATTTTCCAGCAAAGCTTTCTACTTCTCTTCTGATTTGTTTTAAATTCTTATTCTTTCTAAGCTTTAATTTGACCTCTCTTAGGAAGTCTTTTCGCATGTCCTGCATCTTTGGCAGATCCAAACCGCGAATTTCTTCCAATACTCTTTTAATCCAGGAGGCAATTTTGACCATATCTTTTTCCTTCATTCCTCTGGAAGTTAAAGCAGGAGTGCCAAGCCTAATACCTGAAGGGTAGAAAGGAGAAGCCGGCTCCCCGGGAATAGTATTTTTATTCACAGTTATACCTGCCTCTTCCAAACCGTATTGGGCCTGGTATCCCAAACCATATCCATAACCAGTTAAGCTCAAAAGCACCAAGTGGGTTTCTGAAACAGTGCCCAAACTTTGGGCTAAAACCTTAGCATTTTTGGCAATTTGTGCACCGTATTTTTTAAAGGAGGGTTTTAAAGCCTCTTCTAATGATACTGCAATAGCTGCTGTCTGGTGATTATGTGGCCCTCCCTGGATACCAGGAATTATAGCCCGTTCTATTTTGCCTTTTATCTCGGGGTCTTTTTTAAAACCCCGCTCAGTTACTAAAATCATGGCTCCTCTGGGGCCTCTTAAAGTTTTATGAGTTGTTGTCATGATTAAATCACAATATGGAACTGGGGACTCATGAACACCTGCAATAATCAGTCCTGTGATGTGAGAACAATCTGCCACCAAAGTCGCCCCAACCATATCTGCAATTTTTCTAAATCTTCTATAATCTAATTTAAAAGGATAAGCAGTAGTACCGGCCCAAATTAATTTTGGTTTATGTTTTTTGGCTAAAGCCTCAAGCTCATCAAAATCTATTTTCCAGTCATCTCCTCTAACATTATAGTTAACTGCTTTATAGAAAATGCTGGAAAAACTTAACTTAGCACCATGGGTTAAATGTCCACCTGATGCTAAAGATAACCCCATTACTACATCACCCGGCTCACAAACAGCCATAGTTACAGCCATGTTTGCCGGTGACCCGGAATAAGATTGAACATAAGCTTGTGGAACTTTAAATAATTTTTTAGCTAAATCACAAGCATAAGTTTCTATTTTATCTATGACTTCATTTCCCCCATAATATCTTCTGAGCGGAAAACCTTCTGAATATTTATTAGTTAAAATTGACCCCAGAGCTTTTAATACTGCATCTGAAACATAATTTTCTGAGGGAATCATCTCCAGACCATACTTTTGCCTGTGAGCTTCTTCTTCTATTAATTTAAAAATCTTAGATGCCACTGTAGTGGGGAAATTATATAACAGAATTTTAATTTACGCTATCACTATTAAAAATTTCTGCAGCTGCCCTGATTATTTCATCATCTGCTGCTACCTCAATATTGGCAATATCTTCTCTTTTTGGAATACGCACTCCTAACACTGTTGAAACCCTAATACCCCTTCCTAATATATCTGACAAAATCCCTTCCAAAAGATCTCTGTTTTTAGGGGCTTCTAAAATTCTTTGATGAAAAGAATATGGCACTTCCATAATGATTGTTGCATCAGAACACTCTTTAATACTGGCAGAACGGAGTAATGCTTCTAAAGAGAAATTATATGGACGAATTGTTTCTAAAACAAAAGTCCATTTCTCTTTAAGCTTAGAGATATCATCATTAGACGATGGATCTTTGAGGATAGAGGGTAGAGGGTCGATTTGCTTATTTTCAACTTTCAATCCTCCATCTTCCACCACTATTTTCAATTTTCTATCTTCCATCGTCTTATTTGTTTCTTCCCCGCAAATTTCTACTACTGCTAATTCCAGCGGGAATGAAGGAATGGAAGTAAATTTAAGTTTCTCTAGTGCTTTTTGTAAAATATCTAATATTTTAAGTAATTGGTGATTGGTAAATTGACCAGACACTTTTACTAATTCTTGGTACTTATCATCCATCATATTAGGCTTTACCATCTGTTCTCCTAAATCATTCGTAATCAGGACCAAACTTCTCAAACTATCCATCAAAGAAATAATTAAATCCTTAATATCTATTCCCTCTTTTGTTGCCTGCAAAATTATTGTTAATCCTTTAACAGTATCCTTTGCAGAGAAAACTTTAATAAGTTCCAAAAGCTTATCAAAATTAGAAGTTTTTAAAGACTCTTCTAAAACCTCAAGCGTTATTTTCCCATCAGATGTAGAGATTTGATCTAAAAGTTTAATACCATCTCTAAAAGAACCTTCTGATTTTTTTACGAGGAGTTTTAAAGCTTCTTCATCAATATCAATTTTTTCATTAGCGGTAATCCTCTTTAAGGCAAGTGATAATTCTTCTGGTGTAGCTAACCTAAAATCCAATCTTTGGACTCTAGACAGAATTGTTTGCGGCAACTTTGCAGCATCTGTGGTGGCCAATATAAAAAGTGCGTGAGACGGGGGTTCTTCTAGAGTTTTTAAAAAAGCATTAAAAGCCTCAGTTGTTAACATATGGCATTCATCTACAATATAGACCTTCTTTTTTGCATTACTTGGTGAAAGTTTGATTTTTTCTCGCAGAGTTCGAATATCCTCAACACCTCTGTTGGAGGCAGCATCTATCTCAATTAAATCCAGATTGGAACCATCAGTTATAGATAAACATGCAGGACATTTATTACATGGCATTTTAATTTGACTCTCGCAATTCACCATCTTTGCCAATATTCTAGCTGTTGATGTTTTACCTGTTCCTCTCGGCCCCACAAAAAGATAAGCATGAGAAAGTTGGTGTTTGGCAAAAGCTCCTAAAATAATTTTTTTTATATGATCCTGACCAATTAAATCATTTAAGCTTTGAGGACGATATTTTAAATAGAAAGCGGCCATTAGTGGTGAATCCCCAATAGATGATTTACCCCATGTTCAACTAGAATCTTAATCTCCTCGTCAACAGAAGTTCCATCAAGAGAAGCATCTTCTACAGCCTGAGGATAAGAAATCACAATATCTCCTAATCTTAACCATTTATCTGGAGATGCTACAAAACCAATTCTTGGAACATGCTGCAAGTTATCCACATGTGGATCTTCTAGGGCAAATGATAAAACATCAGTCGTGGAATCAATCCCGCGGAATTTTTTATTGAGTTCGTGCATTTTCCGATCGCCAATAATATTCACCCCAACTTCTACTCTTCCTCCGACTCGGTGTTTTAACAAAGCCTGAGTCACAGCTGATTTAATAACTATTTTGTTAACATGATATCTTGGATCTGAAGAAACAATTATGTTTATCATAATTCAGAATTCGACTTTTAACTTTTATTAGACAGTTTCTCTTTAACTATCTGACTAACTGAACCTCCATCTGCCTTTCCAGCCACCTTACTCATAACCATCCCCATCACTTTCCCTATATCTAAAGTTGAACTTGCTCCTACTTCACTTATAGTCTCTTCAACTATTTTAGTCAACTCTTCATTTGAGAGCTGAGCCGGCAAGTAACTTTCTAAAACTTTAAGTTCTGCTTCTTCTCTCTTGGCCGATCCTTCTCTCCCTCCTTGTCTAAACCCTAAAGCAGCCTCTTTTCTTTTTTTAACCTCTTTTTGCACCAAAGAAATAACATCTTCATCAGAAAGACTGCCGCCTTTGTTAATTTCAGCATTCCTAACTTCAGACAGAAGTAACCTTAAAGTTGATACTTTAACCTCATCCCTGGCAAACTGTGCGTTCTTTAAATCGTTTTGTATCTTACCTATCATAGCGTCGAGCCCTCAGGATTTTACGTCTTTTTTCCGCTAAATATTCTTGACGGCGTTGTGAAGGTTTTTTGTAAACCGATCTATCTCTAATTTCTTGCACTAATCCTTCAGCAACAACTCTTTTTTGAAATTTTCTAATAACTGAATCTGTTGAATCACCTGGATTTGCTTTAACAATAATACTCAAAAGAAAACACCTCCCTATAATCTATATTTTAAACCATTCTCTTCAAGTTTCCACCTAGCAGATGAAAGTGTAGATGCGGAACATGTTGGGCTTTACCGCCATTAACAACTACTTTATAAAAATTATTGGTTAAATTATAATCAGAAACTAACTTGCTGGCAGTTAAATAAACTTCAGCTAAAAGCTGCCCATTTTCTTTACTTATATCTTGTATACTGCCAATATGCTGTTTTGGCACTATTAATATATGTGTTTCTGCTGAAGGATTTATATCGGGAAAAGCAACCATAGAATCAGACTCGTATACAATGTTTGAAGGTATTTCTTTTTTGATAATTTTACAGAAAATACAGTTCTCCATAAATTCTTAAATCTAATTATCCTCCTACCATTTTCTTTAGTAAGTCTAGTGTCCGAGTCTGTCTCAATGCATGTCTAAGATGCAACCTTGGTTCTTGTGCTTCAAACTGTTTCTTAACCCGCCCATCCTGGATTTTATCAACTTCGGCCTGAAGCTCAGTATCTGAAATAGTGACATTTTCTTTTCTGGCAATCTCGGCAAGCCCTAACTCCATCCTGACATTTTTTTCTGCTTGTGGCATCCATTCATTTTTTAACTGCTCCAGAGTTTTACCCTGGCCTTTCAGATAATCCTCAAGCAAAAGCCCCATATCAGCCACTCTTCTTTGCAGCGAAACCAGCATTCTATTTAATTCATCCTGGATCAAAATGTCTGGCAGCTCTACTGTAGTAATTTTCTCAACCTCCTGTAGAATAGCTTCCTCATAATCTAATTCATTGTTATATGAAATATTAGCATCTAAATCTTTTCTGACCTTCTCTCTTAAGTTAATTAAAGAAGTTGCTCCCATAGCCTTGGCAAAATCATCATTCGGGGCGTCTACAACATTGTCATTGCGAGGAATCCCGAGTTTATCGAGGGACGACGTGGCAATCTCATTTTGTGCTTGTCCTCCTTGAAAACTAATCGAACCTCCTTGTTGCTGATTTTGTTGGACTATGGGATTTCTGACTTTCCATTTTTTAAATAAATCGTCTATAACCTTTTGTATTTCTTCTTCAGTAGCTGGTTTTATAGAAGGCCTTGCTGCTATTATAGCTTTATAATCACCAACTGTTACATAAGGTCTGTTGGTAACTGCAGCTTTAAACTCAAGCTGTGATCCCTGAACAAAGGAGATCAAGTTATACTTAGGATAATCAATAGGGACAATATCCGCACCTTTAAGAGCCTCAATCAAAAAATTCGGCATGGCTACTTTTAAAACTTCATCCTGAAGTCTGGTGCCAAGCTGGCCTTCCACCAAGTTCAGGGGGGCTTGCCCTTTCCTAAAACCTGCAATCTCTACATCAGCTGCCATTTTTTGTAAAGTCTGATCCCATTGAGGTTGCAGATCAATCCAAGGCACTGTAATATTTACTTCCACCAAAGATTTAGCTAGTTTATTAATATTTTTTGTTATCATTGCTGCCAGGTATTGTAGAGGAAAGTAAGATTAAAATCAATTAGGACAAGAGATTATGGCACAAGTTTAGGCATCGCTACAATTCCCATCCTACTGGATATAAGTCGACCCAATCTCGAGATTGCTGGTATCTCTCTTATTAATCTAAATAGGCCAGATTCTGCAAAATAATACTTTGCCCAGTCTGCCGTGCATAGTCTTGCTTTTTCATCGTTCCAAGACTGTATTAGAGCCTCCCAAGATCTCTGATCATAGTATACTAAATCTGAATAACGACGTTCTGGACCTTTTTTCCAATCTCCCAAAAAAACTTCTCCAGGAAACATAAACTTTTGTCTTTTTTGTTCCGCTAAATTTATCCTTCCTTCTTGAGGAATATCAGGTGTAGACATAGTCTGGATATTATACCTTTGAGGTTAAAATTTCAAGTAGTTGCTTTGAAACTAATTAGTTCTTCCCAGCCGATTTGTCATTCCGAGGCATCCGAGGAATCTTCCATGATCGGGGAAGATTGCCACGCTCACTGTGTTCGCTCGCAATGACATTACTGGGAAATACTAATTAAGTGCCATCCTACCTCGGAGGTGGAAATACGATGACACCTAGGGTTTTATTAATAAGACTGGCCAAAAAGCCAGCGGAATTTAGCGCTTTTTTTACAATAAATACACTCACCATTTGCTTCTATTGAATTTACAGGCAAACACCTGGTAGTAGCCTTAGTCTCTTCTTTTATTTTTGCCTCACAATTTGGATCTTCACACCAGAAAGCTTCTATAAACCCTCTGCTGGTTTCCATTATCTCTTTAAACTGATCATAATTATCAGCTTGCCTGGTATTTTCCAAAGTAAACTTTTTTGATTTCTCAAACATAATAACTTGGATTTCGTGAAGCAAGTTTTGAACATCTTCTGCCACATTTTCCAGTATTGAGGTTATTACTCTTCCTTTGTCACTTCTTAGTTTAATACTCACTTCCTGATTTTGCGCTTCCCTTCCTCCAATTTCTATCCTGATAGGTACCCCTTCCAAATCATATTGGTTAAACTTCCAACCAATTGATTGATCAGAATCATCTAATTTTACCCTGATATTATTACCTTCCAATATTTCAAAAGCTTGTCTTGCTAACCTGTTAATTGAAACGTGATCAGATGATTTAGTTACTATGGGAATAATCACTACTTGAGTTGGGGCAATTTGAGGAGGCAAAACTAACCCGTTATCATCTCCGTGAGTTAAAATTAAAGCTCCAATAGAACGGGTGGATAACCCCCAGGAAGTTTGAGAAACAAATTGCTGCTGACCTTTGTTATCTTGGTACTGCACTTTAAAAGCTTTGGCAAAGTTTTGACCTAAATTATGGGAAGTACAGCCTTGAACTATTTTACCATCTGGCATCAGCATCTCATAAGTTAAAGTTGAATCTGCCCCAGCAAATTTTTCAGATTCTGATTTTTTGCCAGCATAACCATAGATGCCTAAAACACTTTGGTAAAAGTCTACATACATTTTAAGAGCATTTTCTACCATTTTTTGAGCATCCTCATTACTTTCATGAGCACTATGACCTTCTTGCCACAAAAATTCAGTTGTTCTTAAAAAATAGTAAGGACGCTTTTCCCACCTCACTACATTATTCCACTGATTAATAATTAAAGGTAAATCTCTAAAAGATTGAATCCATCTGGAATATGCCTCATACATAATGGTTTCAGAGGTAGGCCGAACCACCACTGGCTCTTTTAATTTTTCACCGCCTCCATGAGTTACCACTGCTAATTCAGGAGAGAAACCTTTAACATGTGCTTTTTCTTTTTGTAAGTAAGAATAAGGGATAAACAAAGGAAAATAGGCATTTTGAGCACCTAAATCTTTGATTCTAATATCCAAATTCTTTTGAATTGCTTCCCATAAAGCATAACCTTTAGGCCTAAAAATTATAGTACCTTTAACCGGTCCATGCTCAGCCAGCTGAGCTTTCTCAATCACATCATTATACCAGCCGGAAATATCATCACTTTTTTTAGTAATACTTTTTACCTGGTTATTCACCTCTATTTAACTCCTCTTCCTAATGGTACTATCTTTAAGGGAGTTAAGACAACCCAGTTGCTCTCTTCGTTTGTACCATCATCAGGTCCTAATGTTAAAACTTCAGAAACAAAAGGGCCAATTTGTCTGGGAGCAAAATTTACAACACAAACCACTTGTTTTCCTAGCAATTCTTCTTTTGTCTGATTTTTAACCAGCTGTGCTGAGGATTTTTTAATTCCAATTTCTCTCCCAAAATCTATGGTCAATTTATATGCAGGTTTGTGAGCCTTGGGAAAATCCTCAACTTTAATTACTTCCCCTACCCTAATATCCACCTTATCAAAATCTTCATATGTAATTTGCGGCTTAATCATATATTTAAAAATCCTTGTAAAGGCAACGTTACTCTTGTTCCTACTCTCTCACCAGTTGCTATTCTCAATATTACATTTTCCATCCTAGCTCCTGCAATATATGCTATTTTAGTAGCATCAGTAATAAACTTTCTGGCTTCTAAAAGTTTAGAACCTGGTCCACCTATACCTTCCTGTGTTCTCTCAAAAAAACTAATCCTGTGTAGGTCTGAATAGCTCGCTATATTTGAAATTACCTTTCTATCTTCATCTAAAATACCTTCAGCTTCAGTTAACATAATTAACAGACCAACCCCGCATCTGTTAGCTACTACTCTAGAGAGCCTATCATTATCTGCAGAGATTATTTCTTCTTCGGCGTCTTGGTTATAAGTTACATCATTACCATTTATAACCACAACCCCAAACTGTAATGCTCTTAAAAGAGGATATCGAAAGTTCTCAAGATCATCATCTTTTAACAAAGCTTCTCCTGCTATCATGTCTTGTCTTTGAAATGCTCTCCGCCAGGCCGTCATTAACTCAGGCTGTCCAAACATGGCAGCAACCTGTTTATCAATAATACTTCTGGTTAAATTAGGCTCAAGCACTCTTCCGCTGGCAATCGCTCCAGAGCTTACAATAATAGTCTCAATTCCATAGTTTCTTCTTAACCAAGCAATTTGCCTTGCATAATCATTAACTAACTCCTGGTCTATTCCACTGCCATTTTTAATTGCACTTGTGCCTACTTTTACTAATATTCTTTTTAGTCTTTCCATTAAAAAACCTCCTCTTTACAACAGCATTAAGCTATTGCAAAGACGAGGTAAAGACTCGTGGTACCACCTTGCTTTAACCTTAAAAAAACACACCCTATGGTGTGTCTAATAAAAGATTCTTAATGCTTTATCTTCTTTAAGCTAGTTTATGCTGAGCTTACGAAGCAACACACTTTGGAGCTATTTTTACAGTGTCCTTCTGTAGTAGTCACCCTACTCAGCTTGTTTGGCGGGAAACCAAACTCAAACGCTTTTATTGCGCAAGCAACAAGCTTGCTTATTTAATTATAGTTCAGTTTAGCATGAATCCTTATCTTTGTCAAAAAATTCCATGACAACATTTTATGCGATCGCATTTTTTGTTGTCTAATTGTTATTACCTAAATCCTTTGTTTCAAAAGTCAGAATATGTTTGGATAAATCTAAATCCGTTATCCATTTACGAAGTTCTTTTGTGTAATTTTTCTTGGAAATCCAAACACTCTTTTGCAGCGGCCAAAATTCCAAGACCTTTAGAGTTTCTCTTAATGCCTGTCTAATCCTCTTATTAACCTCAGGTATGTCGAAGATTACTATTCTCCATTTTCCATCCCACTTTTCATCTTTAACACTTAAATTCAGTAATGCTTTCTCTTTTCTGAGGTTTCTTTTTTCTGTTAATTTTTTGGTACCTAATTCTGTTAATTTTATACAAACTTCATCCTCCATAACTCCTCTCTCAATATATCCTTTTTGTTCTAATCTGCGAACTGTGACTCCCAAACTTTTCCTGGAGTATTCTTTTATTAAACGTCCATAAAATAATCTGTGAGGATGGAAAGCAAGATCTGATAAAGTCTCCAAAATTTCTTCTGTTAGGGCATTCATAAATTAATCTTACATCAAAATTAAAAAGGAAACAAATTAAGCGATCGTTTATTTTGTTGTCTTGTGCATATAGATATGGTCAACATACCCATTTTCTAATTTTAAACCCTTAGACAAATTACCATACTCTATAAAACCAAACTTCTTGTACATTTCTTTAGCCACATCATTACTTGCAAAAACTCCTAAAGTGATTATTTCCAGATTAGGCAAGTTTTTCTCTGCTTCACTGATTACCAACTCCATCAACTTCACACCTATTCCTTCACCTCTAAAACCTTTAGCTATTGTTATTCCAAAAACTCCAATATGTTTTTCTACTCTTTCCTTTAAATCTATGCCTGAATTACCAATCAGTTTTCCCTCATGAAATACTAAAAGCAGCACAGCCAGATTTTTGGAGATTTTCTCAAGATGTGAATCTAAAAATTTTTTCTCTTCTTCTAAAGAAAGTTGTTCTCCTTGGAAAGTGATATATGTTCTCTCTTGAGAAAGGGTGTTGATATATTCCCGCATTGCTTTCAAATCTTTTTTAGCAGGATACCTGATGATAATTTCTTTTCCTTTATCAGATCTACCTTTGAAAACTGTCTTTGCTTCATTCATTATCTTAACGGATTAGTTTGGATATATCAGAATAAGTGATTAGAAGTGCCAAGGTGAGAAGGATAGCAAAGCCTATTTGATGGACTATTTTTTCCACATCTTCCTTAACCTTTTTTCTAGTCACGGCTTCAATTACTAGAAATAACAGCCTCCCTCCATCTAAAGCAGGTATAGGCAAAGCATTGAATATAGATAAAGTTAAAGATATTACTCCCACAAACCAAAAATAGAATGGTAAAGCTTCTCTGCCGCCACTCAAAATATCATTGCTGATATTAGCTAAACCTACTGGTCCTGAAACAGATTGGGAAACAGAACCAAAATTACCTGATATTAAATCATGAATAGTTTTATTAAATCCTACAAATGTTAATTTGGTTAAATCAAAAGAATAAGTGATACCAGAAAATATTTTTTGAGGAGTAGATTGATACTGCTTAAGCGCAATTGGACTAAATCCAACTCCAATTAAGAAATCTTTCTCTATTCTTTTTGGAGTAACTGTAATTGTCCTGACATTTTTTCCATCTAAATCAGACAAGGTTAAATTAACTGACTGATCTTTTTTCTCTTTAATAAATTTCCTGGGATCTTCAAGCGTTTTAACCTCTTTTTCATCAACCTTTAATATTCTCTCTCCCACCCTTATTCCAGCCTGCTCAGCAGGAAAGTTTTTCTCTAAATAGCCAATATACACTCCTCCTTCTAAGGTTGGATAAATAACTTTAAAGTTTTGGGAAATTATCACTGTGTAAAAAATAATCCAGGCTAAAATTAAATTCATTACCACCCCAGCTACTACTATGATTATTCTTTGTCCAACATGCTTTGCCCTAAAATCACGGTCACTTCGCGATTTTCCAACCTCATCTTCTCCTAATAATTTAACAAATCCTCCCACAGGTAATGCATTTATAGAATAAAGTGTTTCTCCAAACCTTTTGCCAAAAATTCTAGGAGGAATACCAAAACCAAATTCTTCCACCTTAACTCCAAATTTTTTAGCCATCAAAAAATGTCCAAATTCATGGATGAGGACTAAAACTAGTAGTGTAAAGATAAAGATAAGAATGGATACTATCATAGTAGTAAAAAGTGATTTATGATTTAAGATTCAAGATTTACGATCCTTCATTCTTAAATCGTTATTCATAAATCTTAAATCTCTATTAGTTCCTCTTTCTTAGCTTTTCCCAAGTCTTCCACTTCCAGAATCTTTCTATCTATCAAATCCTGAAGCAATTTTTCCCTTCTTTGAAACTCATCTTCACCAATTTGTCCGTCTTCAGACTGTTTTTTCCACTCATTTCTAAAATCCTGTCTGATTTGCCTAATAGCTACTCTAGCTTCTTCTATTTTGTGATGCAATATCTTTATAAACTCTTCTCTTCTCTCAGCAGTTAATGGCGGTATAGGCAAACGGACTAACGTCCCGTCATTAGAAGGATTTAGACCCAGGTTTGCCTCCATAATCCCCTTTAAAACGCTTTGTAAGATTGAAGCGTCCCAAACCTGAACTGTTAGCAGAGTTGGCTGTGGTGCGGAAATATTACCTACCTCCATTAACTTCATTCTACTACCATATACTTCAATAGAAATATTTTCTATTAGTGCTGGATTAGCCCTGCCAGCTCTGATACCAACAATCTCCACTTTAAAGTGATGAAGTGCAACATCAATCTTTTCAGTGGCTTTGGTCAGTATAGGATCCATTTATACCCCTAAGGCGATCCTTTCAAATCTTCCTACTTGTATATTTTCCCCTAGTTTACCACTTACTGATTTTATCAACAGGTCTACTGTCAGGGTTGTATCTCTAATATATTCTTGTTCTAAAAGTTCTTCCACAGAAGAAGGATTCATTGATGCAACTTGTAAAGATAGTTCATGAGCCAGATTTTTAAAATCATCTGTCCTGGCTACAAAATCTGTCTCACATAAAAGTTCAACCATGACTCCAACTTTCCCAAAGTGGGAATACACATCTATTAATCCTGCTTTAACTTCTCTTGCTGCTTTAGAAGCCCCTTTTTCAAAACCTTTTTTCTTTAAAACTTCTTTTGCTTTTTCCAAACCTCCATCAGATTCTTTTAAAGCCTCTTTACAATCAGCAATTCCAGCCCCAGTTTCTTCTCTTAACTTCTTAATACTATCAAGATTAGTTGACATAATACTAATTACTCAACGATTCTTTCTGCTTCTTTAATTGCTTGCTTTTCCACTTGTTCTTCAACAACTGCTACTTGCTCAGCTAAATCTTTATCCACATCTTCTTCAACCTGTTTACCCTGAGCCCCTCGGTCCTGAGGACCTCGGGATCGAAGGGCTTCCTTTTGCACTCTTTTGGCCTCTTTCTCTGCTGCTTTTCTTGCTTCCTCCTTGCCTTCTCCATAAGCACTAGCTATAGCTTCTACTAATATTTTAATTGATTTTATAGCATCGTCATTACCAGGAATCGGATAAACTATTTCTGAAACATTACAATTTGAATCTGCAATTGCTATAACTTTAATGCCTAATCTATTTGCTTCCCTGATAGCAATATTATCTGTGACTGCATCAACCACAAAGATAGCATCAGGAAGTGTTGCTAAATCCATCACACCTACAAAATCTTTATGGAGTTTATCCATTTCTCTATCTAATAGAAGCTGCTCTTTTTTAGTGTATCTGGACAAATCTCCTTTAGCTTTTTGTTCTTTTAAATCTTTTAACAGTTTAATTCTTTTTTTAATTTCTTCAAAATTAGTTAAAAATCCTCCCATCCATCTTTCTGCCATGTATGGAGCTTGTAGTTTTTTAGCTGATTCCTCAATAATAGGTCTGGCTTGTTTTTTAGTTCCAACAAAAAGCAACACTTTTCCACTTTTTCCAAGTTCGTATACAAACTCACAAGCTTGCTTAAGATAACTTTCTGATTGAATTAAATCAATCACATGAACCCCTTCTCTAACACCAAAAATATACGGCTTCATCCGTGGATGACCACGTCTAACCTGATGCCCAAAATGAACACCTGCTTCTAATAATTCTTGTAGTGTAGGTAATTTATACATTTTCCTTGATCTTCTCTATCAGCAATATAGTTTCAGGAAAAATAGACTGATAGATGTTTAATGGCTGAAATTTTACAACATTCCTACTCATCTTTCAAGATCCAAGAATTTATACTTTAATCCATTACTTTCATGGCTTTGGTCAAAGACTACTTTTTTAAAATCTTGAAAATCTGGGAAAAAGGTGTCTGCTTCTGGATTTCCCTCCACCACAGTTAAATAAAGTTTACTGGCCATACTAATGGTTTCCTGATAGATTTGACCTCCCCCAATAACAAATACTTCATCGCTTCCCTCTGCTTCTTTCAAGGCTTCTCCCACAGAATGCACTACTATTATCCCTTCTGCAAAATACTGGCGATCCCTGGTAATAACAATATTTGTCCTGCTTGGTAACGGCTGCCCAATTGATTCAAAAGTCTTTCTGCCCATAATAATAGGATAGCCTGAAGTTATTTTCTTAAATCTTTTTAAGTCTTCTGGGATATAATAGATTAATTTACCACCCTTTCCTAAAGCTCTATTTCCAGAAGCAATAGCAGCTATTAAACTTATTTTAGGTTTATTCATTTTTACTTGTAACAAACAAGTGTACGGCCGTCCAACGTAATGTTATCAATATCAACCAGCCATTTGGCCTGTTTTAGGATCATACAGTCCCCCTGCCACAGTTAATTGTGCTTTTAACATCGGATAAGGATCATATCCTTCCAAGGTAACCAGTTCAGGTTTAAAATCATCAAGATTTTTAACAGACGGATCGATTTTAACTTTAGGAAAAGGCCTGGGTTTTCTTTTCAGCTGCTCTTTAACTTGCGGAATATGATTTTCATAAATATGCACATCTCCAAAAGTGTGGATAAATTCTCCAGATTCTAATCCTGCTATCTGAGCTAGAATCATGGTTAAAAGAGCATAGCTGGCTATATTAAACGGTACTCCTAAGAAAAGATCTGAGGACCTTTGGTATAGCTGAAGTGACAATTTTCCATTTCTATTACTTATTTGATATGAGTTGTGGCAGATTGGGAAACGGGAAGCGTCTTTATTGGTAGCCATGGTATAAAGATATTCCGGATTCCAGGAATTCACTATTAAGTTTTTGGCATCAGGATCATCTTCCATCTCCTGAAGAACCCATTTTAATTGATCTATTGTCCGACCCTTTACTCTTGTAGGCCATTTTCTCCACATCTCCCCATAAATCCTTGGTAAATTCCCCCATTTTTTGGCAAAGCTTTTATCTGTCTTAATCTTCTCTATAAACTCCTCTTTGCTTAAAATACTTTTGACTTTTGCTCTTCCGAAGGAAGTTTCGCTTTGCGAAATATTTTGACTTTTGAATTTATATATTTTATATGGATAATCATCCCAAATATGCACATCTTCATCTACTAAATATTTGATATTGGTCTGGCCGGACATAAACCAATACAGCTCATGTAAGACACCTTTCCAGTAGACTTTTTTAGTGGTTAAAAGAGGAAAACCATATGATAAATCATACCTGGTCTGTCTGCCAAAAAGAGAATATAAAACAATGTTAGTTCCTCTATCTACTTTCCTGATCCCTGTTTCCAAGACTTCTTTTAAAAGATCCAGGTATTGATATTCAGGGTGTTTACCCCGATTTAATCGGGGTTTAGACTTGTTGTTCGACATTCTCAGGACTTATTCTACCACCTTGATGCTGACCCCTGTAGGGGTTAGTTTTCCCATCAATTTTAAAAAATACCACATTACAGATTCTGGCCCCAAGTTGCAGCTTAACCTCAAATTCTGATAAATTTTTTAAACCCATTGTTAAGCTACCTTTATAACCTGGGTCTGTTTTGGAATTTAAAAGAAACAGTCCTGCTCTAAATAAACTAGTTCTGGGAAAAATAACAGGCATTAGATCTTTTGGGGTATTAATAGTTTCCAAAGTAGAAACCAAATAATAATCACCCGGCTTTATGGTTATCTTTTTCTGCCTGCCTTTTTTTTTAAACTGAGCAACTAATTCTGTTGTTACTCCTTTTCTTTTACCCAAACCCGCTTCTATAAATGCCCCCCCTGCTGTTATTTTATAAACAGCTCCTAATCTTAAATCAATTCCAATTCCTTCAGGATTTTTCAACTCTCTATTGGAAAGATTTTCTATTAGTTTTTCTGTTTTTACTCTTAGCAGGATTTCATCTATGCCGATTACTGACATGTTTGTTTCTCCCTGTAATATTAGACACTTCAGGCAAGTCTGATCCCCCATACCTGTTATTAGGGCTCATTTTGTATGACCTCTCCACAGGCGCTGCCAGTTTCTCAAAGGAAAAAGCGCAAATTGGAGAACCTTCATAAATAACCAGTTTTTTCCCCTTTAGGAAAGTTCCAAATTCCAAAACAGGATGGCCATCCCAACCCGGGTCAAACCTGGCAGCAGTGGAATGAACCACCACTCCCAGTCTGGCTAAAGAAGATTTACCATGTAAATGCCCCACAATATTATCAGGCAGTGTTAGTCTTTCCTTAGTTGTAGCAATCACAAAATCATGTTCAGTTAAGATAAATGGCTGGCCACTCTTTAATTCTACCAGCCTCATTGAAGACTCCATATCCTCTTTGGTAGTGTATTTGGTATCTATGGTATTTAAACCTTCATGAGAGAAAACCCTGAGTTTGCTTCCTAAATGAAAATCAATAGTCACCTCATCCACCATTTCTTCCCAATCTTTTGGCAAAGGATCAATTTTAATTATTCCCTTTTTAATATGTTCTTTAATAACCCAATCAGGCAATGTTCCCAAGATATCTTTCATAACTAGGATACATTACTTTGCCCTTTACTTTTTTTCAAGTAGGAAGTTACGTCCATTAAGCAGTATACAGAATAATGATCAATATAATCAGCATAAAAGTGATGGATAATTTTATATTTGTGGTATAATACAATTATGAACGGCTCTCTCTCTAAAATAATACCTATTACCGAACTTCGTCGCAACTTTGGCAAGATTTCTAAAAACCTTGCTAAAACTGATACTGTAATCCTGACAAAAGGAGGCAAGCCTTTTGCACTTTTAAAAGCGGCCCCTGAAGAGAAAAGAAAACTTCTAGCAAAAGTTGCTGGAGTATGGAAAGAAGGTCCTCTGGATAATGATATTTTATGGAAAAAGGGGTTAAAGAAAAAATCAAGAAAATCCCCTATTTCTTTATGAATGTATACTTAATTGATACTTCAGTAATTATTAACTACCTAAGAGATAAAGGATCTGCAGTTGAAACTGTAAATAATTTAAATGGTGAACTTACTTCATCTTACATTTGCTTGGCAGAACTTTATGAGGGAATTTGGCGAGTTCGCGAAAGAGAAAAAGCTGAAAAAGGAATTCTAAATTTTTTTGCCGGATTAAGCCAAGTTTTTGGTGTTGATGAGGACATAGCCAAAACTTTCGGACAAATTAGAGCAGATCTAAAAGAAAAAGGAGCTGTAATAGAAGATTTGGATATAATATTAGCTGCAACTTGCATAGCCAATAACTCAATTCTAATCACTGCTAATCCCAAACATTTTTCAAGAGTTGCTAATCTAAAATTACTGGCAGTTAATTAATTTCCAGATCATTCAATCTCAGAAATCTAAAGTAGCAAAGTAGTCATCCAAGTTTTCGGCTCTTCTGATTTGGACAACTTGACCGTTTGGTTTTAACAACAGCTCTGCAGAGCGTAATTTGCCATTATAGTTAAATCCCATGGCATAGCCATGGGCACCTGTGTCATGAATCACAATAATATCCCCTATCTTTATTTCTGGTAATTTCCGATCAATTGCAAACTTGTCATTATTCTCACATAAAGACCCCACCACATCATAGGTATGAGTTTTAGGTTTCTTTTCTTTTCCTAAAACTGTCTGATGATGATAGGCCCCATATAAAGCAGGCCTCATTAAATTAGCCATACAGGCATCAACACCAACATATTCTTTATATATGTGCTTTTGATGAATTACCCTGGTAACCAAATACCCATAAGGCCCGGTAATTATCCGGCCACACTCAAACACAATTTTTAAAAAATCTAATCCATTTTTGATAATTCTTTCTTTGTAAATTTTTTTTATTTTTTGAGAGAGTATATTTAAATCAACCCCCTTTTGGTCTAATCTATATGGAATTCCAATACCGCCTCCTAAATTAATAAACTCTAAGTTTATATCCAGCTTTTTATAAAGCTCTATAGTAATATCAAAAAGCATCTCTGCTGTAGCCACTAAAGCATTCATATCAATTTCATTTGATACCACCATGGTATGCAGACCAAATCTTTTGACCCCTTTTTGTTTCATAATTTTATAAGCTTCAAATAATTGTTTTTTTGTTAAACCATATTTTGCTTCCTCCGGTTTGCCAATTATGGAATTTACACCACTTTTCCTTAAAGGACCCGGGTTATACCTGAAACAGATAATCTCTGGTATTCCTACAGCCTCTTCTAAGAATTTAATATGACTAATATCATCCAGATTTATAATTGCTCCTAATTGTTTAGCTTTCCTGAATTCATCGGAGGGAGTATTATTTGAAGAAAACATAATATTTTCTCCTGTAATTCCTACTTTTTCTGCTAAAATTAATTCCGCTAAAGAAGAACAATCCGCTCCCATTCCTTCCTCATTTAAAATCTTCAGAATATATGGATTAGGGCAAGCTTTAACAGCAAAATAGTTTTTAAAATCAGAAATCCAATTAAAAGCTTCATAGAATCTTCTGGCGTTTTCCCTGATTGCCTTCTCATCATAGATATGAAAAGGCGTTGGATACTTTTTAATAATTTCTTCTATTTGTTCTTTATTAAACGGCAAAGTTTTATTCATAAAACTAAATTCTTTTTAATGCTTTCCACTGCTTTCTTAATATTCTCCCTATGTCCAAAAGCAGATAATCTTAGATACCCTTCACCCATACTCCCAAATCCTGAACCAGGAGTTGACACAACATGAGCATCATTTAGCAATTTATCAAAAAATTCCCAGGAAGTTAATCCTTTTGGACATTTTACCCAAAGGTATGGGGCATTTACTCCGCCAAAAACTTTCAACCCCATGCTTTCCAAACCTTCTTTAATAATTTCACTATTTCTCATATAATAATCAACCAGTTTTTTGCACTCTTTTTGTCCTGCCTGAGACAGAACTGCCAAACCGCCTTCCTGGGCGATATTTGAGGCACCATTAAACATGGTAGTTTGCCGCCTGTTCCAAAGACTGTTAATTTTCCCCTTCTTTTCCCCCTCAACTATCAAATCCATCGGCACCACACTCCAACCTAAACGCACCCCGGTAAATCCTGCCCATTTGGAAAAGCTGTTTATTTCTATGGCGCAGCTTTTTGCCCCGGGGATTTCATAAATACTTTTTGGCAGATCTTGATCTTGAATATACTCTGCATATGCAGCATCAAAAATAATCACTGCCGCAGTTTTCCTAGCATATTCAACAAATACCTGGAGTTTCTTCTTTGTTAACACCACCCCTGTCGGGTTATTAGGGCTGCAAAGAAAAATCAAGTCTGCCTTTTTTGATGGCAAATCAGAGATAAATCCATTCTCCTGACTACATCTCATATAAATAACTTTTTTGCCGGCTATAATTGAGCTGTCAACATAAACCGGATAGGCCGGATCAGCTACTGCCACTATACTGCTGTCACTGAAAATAGATAATATATTGGCACAGTCCGGCTTGGCTCCATCACTGATAAAAATTTCCTGGGGATCAAGATTAATATGGCTTTTTTGGTAATATGCTGCTAAGGCTGTTCTGAGTCTGCTGTCACCCTGCTCATCTCCATAACCTGTGTATGTTTTAACATCAGCCAGTTTCTGCACCCCTTTTGTTAACCCTTTAATCACTGTGGAAGTTAGAGCCTCAGTAGTATTGCCAATACCCAGTCTTAAAATCTCTACCTCAGGGTTTTTCTCTTGAAAAGCTTTGACTTTTTTGCCCATTTCCAAGAAGAAATAAGAGGGAGGCAGCTTATTATAATTTGAATTAATTTTTGCCATAGTTTCCACTATTGTCATTCCGAGCATTAGCGAGGAATCTTCCATGGTAGGATATTTACCACTCTACTTGGAAGATCCCTCACTTTGTTCGGGATGACATTTGTAAGTATCCTTTTTTTACTAATAGTTCAGCAGTTAAGATTGCCCCGCCAGCTGCACCCCTGATGGTGTTGTGCGACAATCCAATGAACTTAAAACCATTATTGCCATCCTCCCTAAGTCTGCCCACACTAATCCCCATCCCATTCCCCAAACCTCTGTCCAATCTGGTTTGTGGCCTGTTTTCTTCTTCCATTATAGTAATAAAAGGATCAGGAGCAGATGGCAAATTAAGTTTTTTTAAAGGATTGAAATTTTTCCAAATCTTTAAAATTTCTTTTTTACTGACTTTTTTATTAAAATAAACACTGACAGATGCCATATGCCCATCCTCAACAGGCACCCTGATACAGGTAGCGCTGATATTTATCTTAGCCATTTTTATCCTGCCATTTACTGCTTGCCCCCAAATCTTTAAAGGTTCTAATTCGCTCTTTTCTTCCTCACCGCCGATAAATGGAATGACATTATCCTGCATATCAGGCCATCCTTTTAAAGTTTTACCGGCGCCTGATACTGCCTGCAAAGTGGTCACTACCACTTTTTTAATACCAAATTTTAAAAGAGGAGTTAACATTGGCACATAAGACTGAATTGAGCAATTTGGTTTCACCACGATGAATCCGTGATCTTGAGAGGAGATTAATTCTAAATGCTCTGGATTTATTTCAGGCATAATCATTGGCACATCTTCAGTCCATCTATGAGCAGAATTGTTGGACACTACAGCCATTCCTAAAGAAGCATACTCTTTTTCAATTTCCCTGATTTGGCCTCTATCCATATCCAAGGCAGAAAAAATTAATCTCGCTTGTTTGGCAACTTGCTCTATATCCCTTTCCACTGCCGAAACAGTCATCTTAGCAATAGAATCTGGTATTTTTCCTTCTATTACCCATTTGTCTTTTACTGCTTCTTTATATTTCTTATTAGCAGACCTAGGAGATGCTGCCACACAAGTAACTTCAAACCAAGGATGATAATTTAGCAGGGTAATAAAACGTTGCCCAACCATACCGGTGGCGCCTATTATTCCCACTGGTATTTTTTTCATATTAATTTATGGGCAACTAAAACTGCTTTTAGTGCTTCCCTATTTTTCTCCTCCATGGAAACCAAAGGCAGCCTGAAAACTTCTTTGATTTTTCCCATCATAGACAGCGCAGTTTTAACAGGAATTGGGTTTGATTCTATAAAATTAATATTCATTAAATCAAGCCACTGATAATGCAGCTTCCTGGCTTTGATAAAATTTCCCTCCAAAGCTGCACCCGTCAAATCATGCATTGCTTTTGGTATCTGGTTTGAAGCAACAGAAATTATCCCCACACCCCCTACTGCCATTAAAGGCAAAGTAAAAGCATCATCCCCTGACAACACTGAAAAATTTGCAGGCACACCCTTAATAATATCCATCATCTGGGTAATATTACCTGATGCTTCTTTGACCCCCACTACTTGGGGAACTTCTTTAATTATTTTAATTAAAGTAGCAGCTGATACATTAGAACCTGTTCTGCCCGGAACATTGTATAAAATAACTGGTAAATCAACTGCTCTGGTAATGGCCTTAAAATGGGCTACTAACCCGGCAGGAGTTGGTTTATTATAGTAAGGAGTTACATGCAAAAGCGCATCTGCTCCCAATTTTTTGGCAATCTGGGAATGATGAATGGCTTTCTGGGTATCATTACTGCCTGCACCGGCTATAATTGGTATCCTGCCTTTAACTTCTTTTACTACAGTCTCAATTACCAGCCTATATTCATCTTCACTTAAAGTAGGTGTCTCACCGGTTGTACCACAAGGCACTAATCCATCTATACGGCTTTTGATTTGAAAGCGTACTAAATTCTTTAAACTTTCAATATCAACTTTACCATCTTCCAGAAAAGGGGTTACCAAAGCTGTTATTGCTCCTTTAAATTTTTTACTCATCTTTTATCACCTCCCTCAAAAACCTGGTCAAATTTGTAAAAGCCTTTTTTGCCTTTAATAAACTCTGCAGCTAAAATAGCCCCCCGGGCAAATCCTGTCCTGTTATGGGCTTGATGAGATAAAGTAATAGAATCTGCCTGGCTGTCAAAAGTGACCTGATGAAAACCGGGATTTCTGCCTCCCCTGACAGATGCAAAATGCAGCTCATCTTTTGCTATTTGCCTATCTAATTTCTCTGTTTGTAATTTTTTCTTGGACGGGAATTTGTCTAAAATCTCCCTGGCAATCCTAACAGCAGTACCGGAAGGACTGTCTTTTTTACCGCTGTGGTGAACCTCAAGACCATATACATCATAATCTTCAAATCCGGCAAAAAGCCCGCTGGCATCTTTGATGATTTTAAAGAAAATATTAGCCCCGATGGAAAAATTTTGGGCATAAATTAAACCAATCTTCTTTTGTTTCACAATTCTTTTTACTACATTAATTTGGTCATACCAGCCGGTTGTACCAACTACCATATTTTTACCCAAAGCAGCCACTTTTTTAATATTTCCCAAAACTACCTTGGGATTGGTAAAATCTATCACTACATCTGCCTGCTTTAATCCTTTATTATCCCAATCACCATTAATAGTTTTTAAGCTGATGGAAACTACCTGGTGTAAATTAGAGTCTTTAATTACTCTTTCCACCTCCTGACCCATATTACCAAAACCTACTAAAGCTATTTTCAAGATGAAATCGACCTTTCTAGTAAATTATTATGCAGTTTTATAACTGCTTGTTCTATTTGATTAGACTCTACCACAATACTGATATTTATATTAGTAGCACCTAAAGAAACCATCCTGACTAATATTTTTGCCTTTGCCAGGATTGTAAAAACCATGTTTATAAAATCAGGTGATGAAGTAATACCTTCTCCAATCAAAGAAACAATCCCTAAATTCTCACTTACAGAAACTGTGGCAAATAAGGAAAGTTGTTTAACTGCATTAGCAAAACCTTGTTCATTATCCAAAGTAACTGATACACTAACTTCCGAGACGCTGACTAAATCCACAGAAATATTATTGTCAGCAAAAACTTGGAAAATACGGGCTAAAAACCCTTTTTGTAAAAGCATTTCACTGGAATAAATATTTATTAGTGTTACTTTACGTTTAAAAGAGATTGCTTTAAGCCCTGAAGGCATATTTGTCTTTTCGCAAATTTTAGTACCGGGATTATTAATATTAAAAGTATTTAAAACCCTGACAGGTATTCCAGCTCCAATAGCAGGACGGATTGTTCTGGGGTGTAATATTTTTGCGCCAAAGCTTGCTAGTTCTGATGCTTCTTTGAAAGAAACTACCAGTAAACGTTTGGCATTAGCCAAAAGACGCGGATCAGCGCTAAAGATGCCATCCACGTCTGTCCAGATTTGGATTTCCGATACTCCTAAACAAAACCCAATAATTGAGGCAGAATAATCAGATCCGCCCCTGCCTAAAGTAGTAGTCTGGCCTTTTTTTGTTGAACCTATAAAACCCGTTATTACCGGAACGACCTTTTTCTTGATTAATGGAGTTAATATTTTTTTTACATTTCTTTTGGTCGGCAAAGGTAAAAATTCAGCAGAAGAGTAGTTTTCATCAGTAACAATTAGTTCTGTAGCAATTATTTGGCTTGCTCTAATCCCCTGGCTTTCTAAAACCTGGGCAATAATATAGGAAGACATTATCTCACCAAAAGAAACCAGTTTATCGGAAAATCTTTTGGTATTGGTTTTCTTTTTTAAAAGTTTGGTTATCTTTTCAAGGTTGTTATCAATGAATTTTAAGGTTTGCTGTGCTTTTTCACCGTCCCATAAGCTATCTATTAATTTCTTATGCAGGGTTTTTAGCTCTTGTAGTTTTTTTACTGTTTGGGCTTTGGACTTGACGAGTAAGAAAGATAGTAATAAGTCTGTCACTCCTGATAAAGCAGACACCACTATAATTGGCTCTTTTTCTAACTGACTTTTAATTACCTGGCAGATGGCATAGATTCTTTCTTTACTGCTGACAGATGTCCCACCAAATTTGGCTACAATCATATCAAATGAGATAAGAATTTATTGAATCTTTGTTAATTTATCTAAATAAAGTTTGAGATAATTAATGTCATCTTCAATATATTTATATTCCAAATTATCAGTATTCTTAGGATAAATTACATAAATCTCATATAGCGCTTTTTGATGATCTTTAAATTGATTGATGATGGAAGCAACTTGATCTTTCATATTATTAACAATGATAATGTCTGTAATCTGTCCAGCTAATGTAGAATATCTTAAAGCTGAGGGCAAAATATAACCATAACTTTGTCTTTCTACTTGGCTTTTTAATTCCTGCAAACGCCGATCCAGCAGAAACCTCATATAATCTAATTTTTCATTAGGGTTAGATTTTAGCTTTAAATAAACTTTTTCTTGGATTCTTTTTAAACCCCAGAATAATTGAGAATCTGGGCTGGCTGTTTGGGATAGGATTAAACTTAGAACCAGAACTGCCAAGATAAATATTGCTCCTAATTGAGTTTTGGTTTTCTTAGTCATCTAATTTCCTAATAGTCATACTAATCTATCAATTAGGGCAGTTATTTCTTTATGGATATCTTCTTTGCTTCTCATCTTATCAGAAATCATGCAGTTTACAACCTGCCAATTTGGCTCAGCTTGGGCAAGCTCCAGATAAATTTTAGCTGCCTCTTCCAAGTGTTTAATACTATCTTCATGGATATCTTTAACATTTTTATCCTGGACATTATGTTGTCCTACCTTTGGATCAACATCCAAGAGAATTGTTAAATCTGGTTTAGGTAATCCATTAGTTTCATATTCTAACTTATCTAACCATCTCATAAAGTTTTCTCTTTGATAATGCACACCTCGAAGGTGTAATCGCATTTTTTCACCCCTTCGGGTCTGAGCCTCAGGGTCGAAGACTTCGAGGTGAGCTCCAAGATGGGCTTTACTGGCAGAAACATATCTGTTAGCAATAACTAATTTCCCAGTACTCAACCAAACTTCTATCAGAGGCTTTGCTAAGATCCTATCTCCAGCAAAGATAGGAGCCATCAAATATGGATTAACTTCATTTATATTCCCAAATTCCCCTTCCAAATATCTTTTAATTAATTTGCCATACAAATTATCCTCATACCTTGGGAAACTGATAGCCTCCCAAATCCGACCTTGCGAGGCTAAAGACTGTTTTAAAAGCTCAACTTGGGTAGTCTTGCCAGCCCCATCAATTCCATCTATAACAATTAGCAATCCTTTATCCATCAGCACTAATAATAACAGATCAATGGATAATTTCTAGCCCATTTTCTGAATAGCAAGCAATAAATGGCTTCTTTTTTCTTTTTAAGATTCAGATACTCCATGCAAAGACCTTTGGATTCTTTTAACATCATGTCTTTTCTTTAGAAGTAAATCTTATCGTGGAAGCTACTCGATCACAGATAACTTCATCTAATATATAAAGGTTCTTTTTCTGTATATGTTGGTCCTTCAGTACCCCATCTGCCAGGATAGATAAGGACAATAACCTTACCATTCTTTTTTAATATACACAAAACTACTCAATAATAAAATGGTTACAAAGAAGATAAGAATTCGAGTATATCCTTTTTGCATATCTTAATAGTATCAAAAATAGAAGGAATTATTTTTTGTTTTCAGAGGTGGCTTTAATAAAGGCTAAAAAGATGGGGTGGGGAGAAAGCGGTCTTGATTTATATTCAGGGTGGCCCTGGGTGCCCATATAAAATGGATGTACATCTTTAGGCAGTTCTATTATCTCTACCAGATTTTCTGCAACTGACCTGGCGCTAATCACCAAACCATTATTTTCAAAATCCTTAGCATATTTATTATTAAACTCATATCTGTGCCTGTGTCTTTCTGAGGTATGCTGGGTTTGAGAAGCGAAGCTTCCAGCTTGCTGATATATTTCAAAAGCCCTGGTTCCTTTTTTAACAGTTGCATCCCAGGCGCCTAATCTCATAGTACCCCCATAAGCCCTTCTTTCCATATACTCTTTTTGTTTTGGTATTAAATCAATCACCGGATGCGTAGTTTTAGAATTATTCTCTGTTGTATCTGCATCTTGCCAACCTAAAATATCCCGTGCATATGCAATAACAGCCAGCTGCATCCCATAACATAAACCCAGATAAGGAACTAAATGCTTTCTGGCATACGAGGCTCCTGCAATCATCCCTTCAGAGCCTCTTTCTCCCCAGCCAATTGGCACAATTATCCCATCCGGTTTACCTATAATCTCCGCCCCTTCTCTCTCAACTTTCTCCGCATCAACCCATTTAGTTTTTACTCCTACCCCTATGGAATAACAGGCATGGTCTATAGCGTCAAATAAAGCTGCATAAGAATCTTTCAGCTGATAATCTCCTGTGCCAAAATACTTACCCACTATGGCAATTTCAATTCCCTTGTCTTTCTTAGTGTGAATTTTCTCAACCAGTTTTTCCCAAGACTTTAGGTCAGGCTTTCTTAGTTTCAACCCTAGTTTTTGCAGTATTCTTTCTTCCAGATTCTGCTTATGCAAAACTAAGGGAATTTCGTAAACAGATGAAAGATCCGGATTGGAGATAATATCCTCCGGCCTCATATTACAAAATAAGGCAAATCTTTCCCTTCTTCTTTGGTCTAAATATTTTTCTGAGCGGGTAATCACAAAATCAGGCTGAATCCCTAAAGAGTTTAATGTCCTGACAGATAATTGGGTAGGTTTTGTTTTTGGCTCTCCCAGATGGCGCGGTGTAGGCACATAAGAAACATGAATATGCAAAACATCCCCCCTGTTTGCCAAAGTCATAATCCTGGATGCTTCATAATAGAAGACATTTTGATATTCCCCTGCTGTTCCACCTAATTCTATAATGACAATATCAGCTTTTTTTAATCTGCCAAGATTTTTTATTCTGCCTATAATTTCATTGGTTAGATGAGGAATAGCTTCCACATCTTCACCGTTATATTCAAACCTTCTTTCTCTTTCTATGACTGATTGGTAAATTCTGCCCATAGTGACAAAGTTGTCTTTACCCATATCCTCATTCAAGAACTTTTCATAAGTGCCAATATCCATATCAGCTTCAGTCCCGTCTTCACAAAGGAATGGATCACCATGTTCAATAGGGTTAATTGTGCCGGCGTCTAAATTAAGGTAATTTTCAAATTTAATAGGGGCAACTCGTAAACCAGCAGATTTAAGAAGGAAAGCAATAGAGGCAGCTGTTGTGCCTTTGCCAATTCCACTTATTACACCACCACTAACAAAAATGTACTTCATTTGTTTTGGACAATTCTGCTCTTGGGGGAATTTGAGGCCCTCATCATCATACTAAAATTAGGCTTTAGTGTCAACTGACGGGCTTTTTGGCTTGGTCCAAGAGGCAAACTTACAACCAGGCCAGTTTTTGCAGCCATAAAAAGTTTTACCGCGCCTGGTTTTTCTAATAACAACCTCTCCTGCGTCTGTCGGGCATCTGACATTAACCTTTTCTTCCAAGCTTTCTGTATGCTTACACTCAGGAAAAGACGAGCATGCTAAAAACTTGCCAAACCTGCCTATTCTGATTATTAAATCCTTATCACACTTTGGACATTTTTTACCGGCTAAAGTAACTTCCATTTTAACTTTTTCTGCTGTTTTTACTACTTCTTCTAATTTTTTCTCAAAAGGCCCATAAAACTCTCTTATAGTTGGTTTCCACTGTCTCTCCCCTCTTGAAATATCGTCCAGCTCATTTTCCATCCGGGCAGTAAAAGAATAGTCGAAAACATCCGGAAAATATTTTAGTAAAAAATCAATTACAGCAAACCCTAAGGCGGTTGGGACAAATTTCCGCTCCATTTTCTCAACATAAAACCTTTCCTGGATAGTAGATAAAATAGGTGCATAGGTGGAAGGCCTGCCAATACCAAGTTCCTCTAATTTTTTTATTAAAGAAGCCTCATTAAACCTTGGAGGAGGCTCTGTAAAATGCTGTGTAGGTAAAAGTTTATTTAAATTAAGGTTCTGATCTTCTGATAAGTTTGGTAATACTTGTTTCTTTTCCTCTTTATCTTCTAAATCTTTTTCATATAACTTAAGCCAACCTTCAAATTTAATCACACTGCCTGTGGCTCTCAGTAAATATTCAGCTGCTTTTACATCAACCGTAGTCTGATCAATTAATGCCTCACTCATCTGGCAGGCTACAAACCTTTTCCAAATCAAATCATAAAGCCTTAAATGATCCCTATTTAAAGAATTTTCGAATTTCGCTCTGCCGAGGACAGTTTTGCGTTGCGAAACATTTCGAATTTCGAATTTGACGTCCGTAGGACGTATCGCCTCATGGGCTTCCTGGGCGTTTTTGGATTTAGATTTAAAAATCCTGGGAGTATTTGGTATGTAAGACTTACCAATATAATTTTCAATATATAATCTAACAGACCCAACTGCCTGAACGGATAAATTAACAGAATCTGTCCTCATATAAGTAATTAATCCTCTTTCATATAAAGCTTGGGCTAACATCATGGTTTTTTTTGCTGACATACCAAGTCTATTGGCTGCAGTTTGCTGCAAGGTAGAAGTGGTAAATGGAGGATAAGGGTAACGGCGGACCTGCCTTTGAATAACCTTTTCTACAATGTAATTTGCTTTTTCTAAATTGGATACATGGGTTTTAGCTTCCTGCTCATTTTTAATTTCTAATTTTTTATCATTTAATTCAATTAAGGTGGCTAAAAACATCCCCTTTTCTGCCTGCAGCTCTGCTTCAATAACCCAATACTCCACTGCTTTAAATGCCTGGATCTCCCTTTCCCTTTCTGCAATTAACCTTAAAGCTACAGACTGCACCCTTCCTGCTGATAAACCTTTTCTAACTTTTTGCCAAAGCAAAGGAGACAGTTTATAACCAACCAGCCTGTCCAATACTCTTCTGGCTTGCTGGGCATCAACCAGCTGCATGTTTAGTTCTCTAGGATGCTTAAATGCTTCTTTAATAGCCTCTTCTGTGATTTCATGAAAAACCACACGTCTTATGTTTTCACTTTTCACTTTTGAGTTTTGAGTTTTGAGTTCAGAATTGCGTAGCAACTCTGCTATATGCCAGGCTATAGCCTCACCTTCCCGATCAGGATCTGTTGCCAAATATAAAGTCTGAGCCTTATTAGCTATTCTTTTTAACTCAAATGCTTTCTTCCTTTTATCGCGAGGGATAACATATTGTGGCTCAAAATCATGAAGAATATCTACCCCAAAGTCAGACTTTGGCAAATCCCTAATATGTCCCATTGAAGCTTCGATTTGATATTTATCTCCAAGAAATTTCTGTAGCGTGCGGGCCTTCGTAGGGCTTTCCACTACAACTAAATTCTGCATATGTTTAACCTTAAAGGGATTTTAACCCACCTGTCAAGTATTACGTTTTTAAACTTATTCAAAATCGCTATCTAAAACCTGGGGGTTAATAGATTCAAGTTCCTGTTTTAAATCAGTGGAAACATCAAATTGGTATTGTTTAGGAGTAGGTACCGGTGAGGATGAACTCACCAATGATGGATTTACCAATACTGTTTTTATTGGATGTGCAAACTTGGAAACAAAAAATGCGATCGTTAAAATTGTTGCCAGTAATATTACTAATACGACTGTTAACAATGTATGTTTACTGTATATCAACTAAAGCCTTTCTTACCTTACTTTTGGCCTGCAACAGCTTATTTTTTAATATTTCCAGGCTGGATCTTAGTTGACTTTTAGAAGAATATTTCTGCACCCTTTGATATGCAACTGCTTCTGCTGCAAAATTGACCCAATAATCAGCCTGCTTGATTGGTGTATCAGAACCCCCAAAAGCAACTCTTGTTTCTGTAATACCTTTTCTCTCCCTGACCTGCTCCATAATTGCAGCCATCTTAAACACATCTTCCTCAAACCTGTCACTGACCTTTTGGTTTACCTGATCCAAAGTAATTGATTGGGCAAATACTATAAAGGCTAATAAAGTTATCATCCCAACAGCTCCACTCCTGCTTCAAATGGTTGGCCTTTGGATAGTTTATTTTCTAAGATAAGTTTAGATAACTCAGCTTCCAGGGTATCTTGGATTAATCTTCTTAAGGGTCTTGCTCCTAGAACCGGATCAAAACCTCTCTTTCCTAATTCTGCAACTAGTTGCGGAGTAAACTCTATTACAAACCCCTTTTGTCTCATCTGATCCTGTAATACCTTTAGTTTTAAAGCAACAATTTTTCCTAAATCTCCTTCAGAGAGTGGTTTAAAAATGATTATATCGTCAAAACGGTTAACCAACTCTGGCCTTAAAACTTTTAACATCTCATCATTCACCCATCTTTCAATCTCATCCATACCTTTCCCACTTTGCAGACCCTGAGCAATTAGAAGCGACCCAATATTAGAAGTGGCAATTATAATAGTATTTTCAAAACCGATAGTTCTACCCATACCATCAGTTAATCTCCCATCATCTAGTACCTGTAAAAACAAAGTTAATATTTTTTCATTAGCTTTTTCAAACTCATCTAAAAGAATTAAAGCATAGGGTCTGTTTCTGACAGCCTCTGTTAATAAACCACCTTCCCCGTCCTTTCCTATTAACCTAGCCACAGACTCGGGATTCTGGTATTCAGACATATCAAACCTGATAAAAGTATCCTTGTCTCCAAAATATACCTGGGCTAAGGTTTTAGCCATTTCAGTTTTACCAACTCCGGTTGGGCCTACAAATAAAAATGAGCCAATTGGTCTAGCTTCCTCTCTAAGCCCGACTACAGATCGTCTTAATGTATCTGAAATCACTTTTACTGCTTGCTCCTGGTCAATCATTATTTTGTGTATTTCTGACTCCAAGTTTAATAGTTTATCCTTTTGGACAGTTCCAACTTCCAGTAAAGGTATCTTCACTCTTGAGGAAACAACTCTCTTTACCACTCCCTTGGTTACCCATCCATTAGCAGCTTGAACTACCGCCTCTTTGATAACTGAAATAGCGCTGTCAGGTAATACTCTATCCTTGATAAATTTTTTGGAAAGTTCGATAGCTTCCTTTAAAGCAATAAAAGTTACCTTGGTTTTGCTTTTCCTTTCTGTGTCAATACTTCTATATTCCAATATATCCAGAGTCTCAACTTCTGTGGCTGGCGGCATTTCTACTTTTCTAAAGTTTCTTGCAAAAGAGGCATTTTTTTCCAAAATTTTAGAGTAGTTTTCTAATTCTGTAATACCAATGAACTGAAAAGTGTTTGATTCAATGTAAGGCTGCATCAGAGAATATAAATTGAAACTATTACCTGCTTCTCCCATACCTAACTGGTGAATTTCTTCAATTACAATAATGACATTTTGAGCAAATTCTACTTCTTCAAAAATATTTTTAACTCTTAATGCCAGTTCTCCTTGATTGCTGATTCCTGATAAGAGTTTTGTCAGATCTAACATCACTAATCTCTTAGTAGCTAAAGATGGCGGAGCATCACCTAAAACTATCATCTTAGCCAAATGCCTGATTAAAGCAGATTTGCCGCAACCACTAGGTCCGACTAAAATAATATTCCTGCCAGAGGTTTGAGAAAGAATATTAACTACATCAGAAACTACAGTATTAGTTCTAATGAATTCGGAGTCAGCAGATTTTGCAGCACTTTTAGTTAAATCCTCCCCCGCTAAATCTAATTGGGGAGTTGGCGCACCTAACCATCCCCTATTTACTCCTTTAAGATGGCGGACTGCAAAATCTTCATCCCAGATCCAAACCCTTCTCCAAGTCTGTCTCTTTTTTTCTAAAAAAGACAAAGCTTTTACAAAATCAGTTGGGATTAGGCCTAATTTTAATAAAAATTGGTCTATATTAGGAATTTCAAACAGCGCTGCTACAAAAAAGTGGCGGGCTCCTATATACTTACTGCTGCTATTCTTAGCCAGTTCAAAAGCCTTTTTGATAGTTTTATCTTTATCAGTAATTTCAAAATCAGGAAAACCATTAAGTTGAACTTCCAAATTTGATAGTAAATCCGAAACTTCAAAAGTAGATAAAAGTTTCTTTAAACTTAAATCTTTTGGCTTCACTTGACAAGCTTGCCAAATATCTTCTGGATTATCAGAAGACCTGATCGACCAAACTTTCTTATGAGGATGAGTAAAAACGTGGATGAGAAAAAGGGATGATCCTGAAAAAAATAAAATCCGTGACATTAAGGGCGGTGTATCAAAAAAAGCCAAAACTGGTAAAGAAAACCAATAACCTCCAATTAAAAAAAGAATCAGAGTAGCTAAAGTAAAGGCAAAAACTCCTATAAATATCCTGATTATCCTAAAAAGAAAGCTAAGTACTCTTCCAACTATAGTTGCATCATGGAAAAGAGGTACAAATAAAAGCTTCAGCATTAGACCAACTGCCAGATCTTCTTCTAAAAGAAGCATTAAGTTTCTCCAAATTCTAATAAAAAAAGCAATCCCTTCCGGATACCAAAATTCAATCAAATGTATGGGCAGCATTAGGTATTTCACGATTTTAAGTCAGCATTATTTAGCCCTTACCAAATTCCCATCAAGATCCAGCTCCACAAAATGCTTTGACCTTCCTTCCCTGTATGAAGTACATTGGTTTTCTGCAAGATCATCAATAGGCAGTCTTGGATCATGAACAATATCAACTACCCAATTAGGCATTAAAGCATCTGATAAACATAGTCCATTTGAAAAATCCCTGCCCTTTTCCTTCTCCTGCCTGTAAAGATGTTTAGATTGGTTGATAGCAGTGTCTATCCCGCTTTTGGAAACAGTTTGAGATAAATTATTATTGAAAGCCAAAGTTAGATAAGCTGCCAGCAAAATTACAATTAAGGAGAATATTAATAGAAAATTTTTGTCCATACTTTTATGGTATCAAGATTTACAATAATTACCACTACCCAAACCTTGCACCAAGCCAGAAATCTCCATTTTTAATAAAATTGCAGAAATCTTTGCAGCAGGAAAACTTAACATCCTGCCTATCTCATCAATATGATGGCTTTCTTCTCCTAAATACTCTAACACTTTTCTTTCATCCTCAGAAAGTTGTAGTTCCTTATGAAAGGTGGCTTTTACCTTATTTTGAATTCCTAATTCCTCTAAAATCTCCTGAGGCTCAAAAATAGGCTTTGCTCCTGCTTTAATTAAATCAATTGGTCCTTTAGACAAAGAGGAGGTGATAGGACCGGGTACAGCAAAAACCTCCCTACCTCCTTCTACAGCTAACCTTGCAGTAATTAAAGAACCAGAATCTGAAGCTGCTTCAGTTACTAATACTGCTTTTGATAATCCAGCAATAATTCTATTTCTTTGGGGAAAATTACCCGGAAGTGATGGGTAGTCAGGAGGAAACTCAGAAATCACAGCCCCCTGCTGTTCAATTTCTTCTGCCAGTTGTCTGTTTTCCGGAGGATATATTTGATTTAAACCACCTCCTAAAACAGCCAGAGTTTGACCTTTTTCTTTAACTGCTGTCCAGTGAGCCTTAGCATCTACTCCTCTAGCCAACCCAGAAACAATAGTTAACCCAGAAGCAACCAGTTCTTTGGTAAATCTTTCAGTCACTACCCTGCCATATCCAGTCATTTTCCTGCTTCCTACTATAGCTATAGCCGGGTTATTCCAGTTTTTTATTTTTCCCTTGTAATATAAAACTATTGGCGGGTCATATATTTGCCTTAAAAGACTTGAATAATCATCATCAAAAATTGTTACCCAGTTAATACCAGAATTTTTAATTGACTGTGCATAACTTTCTGGATCCAATCTCTTTCTGGTTTCCAGAAAAAGATTTATTACATTTTGTGGTAATCCTAAGTTTCTGACTTCTTCTGCCTTCGCTTCCCAAGCTAGTTTTGGATCTTTAAAATAATCAATAATTGCCTTAAGTCTTATTGGCCCAAGGCCATCAATAGAATGTAGCGCTAACAGATAAACTACATTATTCATTACAATAGTCAAATTGTAGCACAGCTACCTAATTGAAATTACTATTGGGTGTAAATATCTTTAATCAAATCAGCTTTATTTTCTGAAAAATACCAACGGTATACTTCTTTAGCTACTGGAGCTGCCACGTTTGACCCTTCTCCTGCAGCTTCTGCTAGAACTGTTAAAGTAATTTTAGCCTTTTCTGCTGGCGCAAAAGAGGTATACCAGGCATGAGTTTTTCCTTTAGGATCCCCAAATTCTGCTGTACCAGTTTTTCCAGCAGTAGGAATAGGAAAAGTAAAAAATGGCCAGGCAGTACCACCATCTTTGGGAACTAACTTTAACCCTCTCTTTACTAATTCAATTTTATCAGCTGAAATTACATTTGAAACTAAGATTTTTGGCTTGAAGTTTGTAAGCATCAATTGTGGTTTATACAAAATTCCATCTGAGGCTATAAAAGAAGTTATTCCTAAAACTTGCAAAGGTGAGGTCAACACAAATCCCTGACCTATTGCCATATGCAAGGTATCCCCAGGATACCAAACTTGATTATAAGTTTTTCTTTTCCACTCATCAGAAGGCACTAAACCCTCTGCTTCAGCAGGCAAATCAATACCTAACTTCTCTCCCAAATTTAACTTTTTAGCCCATTCAATAAGCTTACCTTCTCCAATCATTCTGCCAACTTCATAAAAATATATATCATTAGAACGCTTAATAGCTTTAACTAAATCCACATTACCTTCTACTTTTCCATATTCAGTAAAATACCAATTAGTAAATTTGTATGGACCTAAGAAAATTGCTCCATTATCCAAAATAGTGGTACTGGCATTAACTTTACCAGAAGACAAGGCTGCCAAAGAGGAAACTATTTTAAATGTGGAGCCTGGTTGGTAAGTGCCGGAAATAGCGCGATTTAAGATAGGAGCCTCTTTTTGAGAAAAGATTTGGGCTATTCTCCCTTCATCGTAATCTTTGGTAAAAACATTTGGGTTAAATGACGGATAAGAAACTAATGCCAGAATTTGGCCATTTGCGGGATCCATGGCAACTGCTGAACCGCAACAACTTTCTGCTTTAGTTAAAGCTTGCTTTAACTCATTGTAAACCTTATCTTGTAAATCAGCGTCAATTGTTAAATAAACGTTTTGCCCAGGGACTGGAGGATCCCGTCTTAAGGTGCGAAGTTTAACCCCCTTAGAATCTACCTCAATAATCTCTCCCCCATCTTTCCCTTTAAGTAATTTTTCATATTGCGCTTCGATTCCAATCTGCCCGATCCTGTCACCTAAACGATACCCGCTTTCCTTAAGCTGTGTTTGGGAAACTTCACCTACGTACCCGATCACATGAGCAAATTTTTCAGCCATTGGATAAGTACGGACATTATCAACCTCTAAATCAGAGGTCCTCGTATCCTTCTTAACCTCCATTTCCAAAGCCTTTTCCCTGCTGATTAACTTAACTTTTTTTAAATCTTTCTCAAATAACCTGAATGCTGGGGAATTAGCTGCCAGGATTTTACCATTCCGATCAAATATCACTCCCCTTTGGGCATGGATGACTTTAATCTGAATACGGTTTTCATCAGCTAAACTTCTGTTTGTTTCTCCCTCAATAATTTGCAGATGGAAAAGGCGTATAAATATTATGAAAAACAATATTATGCAAGAAGCAGAAAAAGGTAAAAGCAACCAGGGGCTTTTGGTTAAGTGAGTATAGCCTGGATCAAAATTAGGCAACAAATTATCTACCCAATCAGATTCATTTTTTTTGCTGAAATGCCCAATCTTTGAAGTAACTTTAGCTACTTCATCCGGGAATCCAAATCCTAAGAATTTCCTTTTTTTAAGCATAGTGGAATTTAATTTCTAAATTTTGAGTTTCAGCTCTTTTCTAACAATAAATCTTTCCTCCCAAAGTCTTAGAAAATATAAAATAGGTAAAGATAACAGACTTTCAACCACTATCTTTGGAAAAAGCTGCAGCTGATCAAAAGACAACAAGGTATTTACAATTTGATTTATCATTAAGAAAACAAAGCTTAGTGGAATAATTAGTAAGGAATTTCCAGCCAGCCTTGATTTGGATAAAGTTTGAGCAAGTTCTGTCAAAATTAAATAAATTATACTTATGTTACCTACAGGCCTTAAATCTAGGTATGAAATTAATATTCCAAAACCAAATGCCAGGTATAAATTATTTTTATCAGTCCTAATATATGCTCTACAGATCAAAATAAGTAAAACCAAATCTACCGAGAGGATAGTAGTTTGGATAAAAGAAGCAATGATTAAGATAAAAATTAGTGTTTTCATATCATTCTCCTATTACAAATACTAATTCTAAGTCTCTGATATCAAAAACAGGTTGAACTTTAGCTTGTTTAAAAACTTCGTTTTCTCTTTCTAGAATTTGACTAACCCGACCTAAAATTAATCCCCTTGGTAAAAACCCTTCTGTTCCTTCTGAGTAAACTAAATCCCCAAGTTTAATTTTTTCCTCATGCAGGATTTTATCCATTAACATCTCAGTACCAAACTGACCAGCTAACACACCTTTAGCCCTGCCTTCTAATCCTTGAGAAAATGCAGCTACTTTAGAATCAGGATCAATTAAAAGTTGAACGTTAGCTGATTTTGGGAAAATTTGGACTATCTTTCCTATATAATTATTATTAAAAATAACCGCTTCCCCTAATTTTAAGTTTGAATTCGAACCTTTATCAACTTTTAAAAATCTTGATAAGCCAATCGGCCTAGTAACTATTAGATTGTAATTTGGAGTATCTAAATATTTTGACTGAGAAACCAAACTCTCTGTCTCAGCTAATTTCTTTCTAAGCTGGGTGTTTTCAGATAATAATTTACCAATTTGCTCTTTTAACGCCTTGTTCTCTTGAGCTGCAAAACGGGCTTCAAAAACAAAATAAAACTGCCTGCTTAATTTCTGGTTAGTTTGATAAAGACCAAAAGAAATTGGGTTTGTTAGATAAGAAATAAGACTTTTAGTAAGATTGAGCAAACGGAATTGATCTAAAACCAAAATTAAAATGCTGATAATTAATAAGTACAGGAAAAGTTTGAGGTCAGGAATTACTTTGTCCATAAAGCTTAAGACAATATATCACAGGTATGGTATATTGTCTGCGTGGACTTTTTAACTAAATTAAAAGCTAAATGGGCTGAGGGAAAGTTTGTGTGTGTGGGGCTAGACATTGGTGATTTTAAGTTTGATAAGTCTATAATTGATCAAACCTCAGACTTAGTCTGTTGCTATAAACCCCAATCAGCTTTTTATGAAGCAGAAGGATTAGAAGGATTAGAAGGATTAGAAAAAACAATTAAATACATTAAAGAAAAATATCCGGAAGTTCCCATTATTTTAGATGCTAAAAGAGGTGATGTGGCCTCCACCAATAAAGCTTATGTTAAGGCTATTTTTGACACTTTAGGAGTTGACGGAGTAACTGTTTCCCCTTATTTGGGTAGGGAATCTTTACAGCCTTTCCTGGATAGAGCAGATAAAGGGGTCATTATACTTGTGAGAACTTCAAATCCAGGAGCAGCAGAATTCCAGGATTTAAAAGTGGGTGATAAACCACTGTACCAGGTAGTAGCTGAACATGTTAAGAGTTGGAATAAAAATAATAATGTAGGAGTGGTGGTGGGAGCAACATATCCTAAGCAGTTAAAAAAGGTCAGGGAAATCATAGGCGATATGCCAATATTAGTTCCAGGAATTGGGGCCCAGGGTGGAAACTTAAAAGCTACATTGGAAAATGGCCTTGATAGCAAAAAGCAGGGTTTGATAATAAACTCCTCAAGGGATATTATTTTTGCAGCTAACCCCAGAGAAGCTGTTTTAAAATTACATGAAACAATCAGAGAAAAAATTAGCTGACTTATTAATCAGCACTAAAACTCATGCCAAAGTCAGGAGGAAAAAACAAAATCCTGATGGTAGTTATGAATTTTATTATGTAATAAGGGATACCAGCCCTATTGACTTTCGGATTGACCCATCTGAATTTGCTTTTGTATACCATGAAAAACACCCTGAAGCTCCGCTTTCTCCAATTATTGTTAATTTAAGAAATCTTCCTGACAGCCTAAACAAAAAGATCGCCGAATGCATGGCAAAAATGACCCTTAAACAAATTCCCCAATCTTGTACAGGCATACCTAATGCAGCCATACCTTATGCTAAAGAATTTGCCACTGTGACTAAAATCCCTTATTTGACAATCTTTGAGAAAGATGACCAGCCTGGCAGCCCCAGAATTTTACCTGCCAAAGATGCGCCAAAAGGTAAGGGCAAAACTATACTTATTATTGATGATGTTATCACCAAAGGAGAATCCAAATTCAGAAGCTTTCAAGTGGCTGAACAGTTGGGTTATAAAGTCCTAGGACTAATTGTGCTGATTGATAGAGGTGAGGGTGGAAAAGAAATGATTGAACAAGCAGGTTATCAATTCTATGCGCCTTTGACATTAAAAGGGATTTTAGATTATTACCTGGAAAAAAGTACAATAACCCAAGAGCAGTATAATGAGAGTGTTGAATATTTAAAACAATCAAAGAGAATCTAATGGCTGTCCCAGGTTACAAACAGCTTCTTTCTTATAAATTATCTGAAATTGCCTTTTTAATAGGTTGGGAATTTGTCCCTCTCTACTATCATAAATACGAGGACCACCGTCAAAGAGACCAGATTAAACAAGCTCTAAGGTCAAATAAGCAAAATATTGTGGAAGGTTGCTCTGAAAGAAGTTTATCTACCAAACTTAAGCTTTATGATGTAGCTAAATCATCTGGTATGGAGGCTTTGGAGGATTTTGAAGATATTTTAAAATTAGAAAATCTCCCCTTTTGGGACAAAGGAGATCCTCGTTTATTTAGACTTCGCCTAGCTATAGAAAATTACCCCTCTAATTCTCCTAATCCTTCTTATCCCTCTTCTTTAACTTCAGTCAAGGCTATCCTCAAGATTAATAAAGAGGGATTAGGTGGAAAAGAAGGAATAGAGGGAATAGTCAATTATTTGATTGACGTTTTAATCAGAGAAGGTTATCTTTTGGATAAACAGATGAATGCTTTAGAGAGAAAACATGAAACAGAAGGTGGTTATTCAGAAAATCTTCTTAAAAAGCGTTTGGCTTACAAATACAAAAACAGCTAACTAACGTAATATCTTTTTAATCTCCTGGGCCAAATAAGGGTTCCACATGGCTCCGGTGGCACTCATCACACAGTCTGCCCCGGCTTCAATATATTCAAAATAATCCTCTTGCTTCATCACTCCCCCTACCCCTATAATTTGAATTTTGAATTTTGAATTTTGAATTTTGAATTTAAGTTTTCTCACCATATCCAAACCTGCCCATTTAATAGCAGTCCCACATACTCCTGATCTGAGCCTGTTCTTTCCAGGTAAAACCTGATTACCTGCTTTATCCACCACCTCAGCTGAAACAGTATTAATAGCAGCAATGCCTTGGGCATATTTTGAAGCAACCTCAACCAGTTTGTTTAAGTCTTCATTATTTTGAAAGTAACCTACTTTTAATATTAAAGGGGTATTACCAATTTCTCTCCTGAGAGCCTCACAAACCTTCTGAGTCATTTCCAGGTTATAACAAACCAGCCCCTCATTCCCAATATTTGGACAGGATAAGTTAGCTTCTAATATTTTTGCCCCTGTTTCTTTGGCCTTCTTGGCAGCTTTAGCAAAATCTGCCACAAATTCATCTGCTGTCTGGTTTTGTTTAACAGTACCCATAAAGCTTAAAACTAAACATTGGCCTTTTCCTGCATATCTGATAGCCTTTTTAACATCTTCCTGCCAAACAGAAGGCTCTTTAGAAGGTACCCCAAAAGAGTTGGTAATACTTAAAGGTTCGCAGTATTCATTATCAGCAGTCAGTTTACTCCGGGCTTTTACAGCGGTTAAATCACCTTCAATTTTTACAGCCAAAATATTTGGAAATGGATGGCAGGGAAAACTTTCTGCCCTGACAGTTTTATAAACACAAATATCAAACCCCTTTTCAAAAGCGCTCTTACAAAAGTTAGAATTCAAAAGCGGTCCTGCCGGAATACCAAAAGGCAAATACACTTTTTGACCTAGAAAGTCATAAGTTGGTTTGTTAATCTGTTGGTAAACTTGCCCATCTGCAAATGCACCATATGGCCCCTTATCATAATTTTCTTCATAACTTTTACTTGGATCATAAAAAGGAGTATGTAGCATTTGTTAGTATATTAACATATTTATTTTAATTTTCTAATTTTGGTGTGCTCTTTTAACCATTTTGCAATTTCCTCTACAGATAATTTCTCATTTTCCACTTTTAAAGCAAAATTAACTACTTCTTTTTGCCTTGCATCGAAGAGATAACCATTTAATTCTAGAAATGTCATGGCTGAAAACATTGAGGTACGTTTATTCCCATCCACAAACGGATGATTTCTCAAGAGTCCATGAATTAAGGCTCCTACTTTCAAAAACATGTCTGGATGCAAATCCTCTCCACCAAATGAGGATTGAGGTCTGGCGACAGCTGATTCCAAAAGCCCTAAATCACGTAATCCGTGAGAACCGCCGCTCTCATCAACTGCCATACTATGCAAAAGCAATACATCTTTAACAGATAAGTACTTCATTAATCATCTCGAATTATTTTCTTGCAAGCTCTTTAAAGGCAGGCAAATATCTTTTTAGGAGTTTTTTTGCTACCATATAAACTTCAGGGTCTATAATTTCATCTGTTGAGTCTTCGGTTAAAAAACTAATAACTACTCTTTTATTTTTAGGCTCCTCATAAAGATTGACAAATTTTTCCTTTGCCACACCATACGCGTCAATGATACTTTTAGGAATAGTTATTGCATATGAATTACCTACTTGAATAATTTTTTGTAACATGTCTTCACCCCCTTTGTGTTAGAACATAATTATAACACATATTATCTTAATCCGCCTGTCACTTTGACTTTGGATAGTAAATCCAAGTTATTTAATACTTCACCACAACCCCTAACTACCGTTGTTAAAGGATCATCTGTGATATAAATTGGCAGTTTTGTCTCTTCCGCAATTCTTTTATCCAAACCCCGAAGCAGCGCCCCTCCCCCTGCTAAAAATATCCCCCTTTCCACTATATCTGTTAAAAGTTCCGGCGGAGTTTCTTCCAAAACTTCTTGGACCCCTGAAATTATTTGGGTAATAATTGGTGATAAAGCCTCTCTGATTTCCGCAGCTGTAATTTTTAAAGATTTTGGCAAACCTGTTTGTAAATCTCTACCCCTGACTACTGTTGCTAAGCAGTCTCCTTTGTCTAAAGGATAAGCTGAACCAATCTCAATTTTGACATCTTCTGCAGTTTTTTCCCCAATTAACATTCCATATCTTAACCTCATATAAGAAACAATTGACTCATCCAACTCATCCCCAGCTATTCTCATTGATTTGTTAATAACCATACCTCCTAAAGAAATAACTGCAATCTCGCAAGTTCCTCCGCCTATATCTACTACCATCACTCCATCTGGTTCCTCAACAGGCAGTTTTGCTCCAATAGCTGCTGCCATAGGTTCTTCAATCAGAAAAGCTTCCCTGGCTCCAGCAGATAAACAGGCATCCTGTACAGCTCTCCTTTCTACCTCTGTCACACCTGAAGGAATTCCCACTACTACTCTTGGTTTGGGGATTTTGGGCAAAGACCATCTGTTTACAGGAGTTTCATGCACTTTATGAATAAAGTAACGGAGCATAGCCTCGGTTGTATCAAAGTCTGAAATTACTCCGCCCCTTAAAGGCCTGATCGCTTCAATAGAAACAGGAGTCCTGCCTAACATCCTTTTAGCATCAGCTCCAATTGCTAAAATTTGCCTGGTTTTTTTATGAAGTGCTACTACAGTAGGTTCTCTGATGGCTATTCCTTTGCTTTTAACCAGCACCAGGGTATTAACTGTCCCCAAATCTATACCAATATCAAAAGATAAATATTTCCAGATATCAAACATTGAAGGGAGTGTAACACACAAGATTATAAATCCACAACAGTTTTATCTTTTAAGATTTTGTAAATCAGCTGGGGATGAGTTGCCTGTTTCTTTTGCTATCGCTCCTAGATCTAATCCTTACATCCTTTTGGCTTCTCTCCCTATGGCTAATAGGTTAACTTATCACAACGGTTTTTAGTAGACTTTTAAGAGATTACCAACCGCTAAACCAATTACTGTTGCTAATCCTCCAATAATAAAGATCTCAATAGCGCTTCTTAAAGCACCATCTTTAACAATCTTGCCTTTCAAATAACCAACTACAAAAAGACCTGCCAACGCAGCCGTGATACTAATAACTCTGGCAGAATCAGCAGGAAAAATTAAAAATGGTATGATGGGAATTAGACCTGCCCCAAGATATGAGAAAAACATAAGTAGCGCTCCGATGATCAGAGCATCTGTATGCCTGCCGGTTTTATCCATCTGATGAACCGCTTTTTCTGAAGTATATTGACCTGCAGCCATAGAAGAAGCTTCTACAGACACTGCCACAAAAGAGGCTAAGATAATAATCGCCTGATTAGAAACTCCGGCGCTGATTCCAACCACTACCCCGGTTATAGAAACTAATGCATCCTGCAACCCAAACATTATACTTCTAAGATAGTCCTCATGCAGGTTGAACTTCATTAATGAATCCCTCTTAGAAAGATTATATCATGTTTTAGGCTTCTGCTCTTGCTCTGAATCTATTCTATCTGTTAGCATAATGGTAGTATTTTATGCTTGATAAAATTATTTCCTATTCTTTTTATACTCTCTTTTTTCTAACTCCTCTTTTTTGGACCTCTTTAAATTATGAGCTTTTTGAATATAACAAGATGATTTTAACTTATGGATTGACTGTAGTTATAGTAGGGAGTTGGCTTCTTAAAATCATAAATCATAAATCTTTAATCTTAAATCGTACACCCTTGGACATTCCATTACTGCTGTTTTTAGGGGCTAATATTTTATCAACTATTTTCTCAATAGACCTTCATACTTCTATCTGGGGTTATTATTCACGCTCCAATGGAGGCCTCTTATCCATAATCTGTTATCTTTTGCTTTACTGGGCCTTTGTATCTAATGTTACAGCAGATAAAATTAAGCCCCTTTTAAAAATAGGCTTAGCTTCAGGTCTGATTATTGCTGTCTGGGGAATTTTAGAACACTTTCAGGTATCACCTTCCTGTGTAATTTTAAGAGGAGAATTTAATGCTGACTGCTGGGTGCAAAAAGTTTATGAAAGAGTTTTTGCCACCTTAGGCCAGCCAAACTGGATGGCAGCCTACCTTGCCATGTTGATCTTCCCTGCCCTGTATTTCTTCTTATCTGCTCCTTCCCCCTTACTACTTACTACTTACTACTTACTACTTGTTATTTATTACCTGGCTTTTACCTTTACCTACTCAAGAGGTCCAACATTAGGCCTAATAGTTGGATTTATCACTCTTATCGGTCTCTATATTCTAAGGCTCCACCCTAAGGGTGGAATCGTAAATATAGTTAAGTTGAAATCATTACTTATAGTAATATTAAGTTTTCTGGTTATTAATGTTCTTTTTGGGTCTGCTTTAACCTCTTTCAGGTTAGTCTCTAAATTTGCTGCTCCAGCAAGACCTACCATCAGCTTACCTTCCAATCCTTCTGTAGGTACACAACTGGAAAATGGCGGCACAGAATCAGGACAAATCAGGTTTATTGTCTGGCATGGAGCCCTGGATATTTTTAAACATTATCCCTTGTTTGGCTCAGGAGTGGAGACATTTGCTTATTCATATTATCAATTCAGGCCAAAGGAGCATAACTTAACCTCTGAGTGGGATTTTTTATACAATAAAGCCCATAATGAGTATTTGAATTATCTAGCTACCACAGGCATTGTAGGATTTGGAACTTATTTGATAATTATTATAATTTTTATAAAATTTATAATTGTTAATACGAAGTATCAAGCTTCGCTTATACTAAAACGCAAAGGAACCAAAAATCTGCTACTTTATAGTATTCTTGCCTCATATATCTCCTATCTTATCTATAACTTCTTCCTATTCTCAGTAGTTATCATAGCTGTCTTTTTTTACCTTTTTCCTGCTTTGGTTTTTGTTGCTACTGATTCTATTTCTACCTTCCATCTTCCAGCTTCAAAATTCCATCATCTATTTTCTATCATCTACCGTCGGAAAATTTATACTAATATAGCTAAAGGGATTGTGATTTTTTCCACCCTCTATCTTCTATATTCTATCTTCCAGCTTTGGTATGCTGATACACTGTTCAATCAAGGTCAAAAAGCCTCAGATTTAGGTAATCCTGGCAAAGCATATAATTTATTAAGCATGGCTTCTGACTTAAATAAAGGAGAGCCGTTCTACCGTTCTGAACTTAGCTATTCTGCAGCTGCGGCTGCTGCTGCTTTAAAAGAAACTGACGCTTCTCTTTCTGCTGCTTTAGAAGATGAGGCTTTAAATCAATTAAAAATCAGTTTAACAATTAGCCCTAAAAACGTTTCTTTTTGGAGAACAGCTATTAGGACATATTATGAATTAGCTAGTTTAGATAAAAAGTATGTTAACAAAACTTTGGAAGCTTTAGATATGGCTATCAAGCTGGCCCCAACTGATCCTAAGCTTTATTATAATAAGGCTTTAATTTTAGAAAGTATCGGTAAAAAGGATGAAGAAATTGAAAATCTAAAAACTACCTTAAACTTAAAACCAGATTATCTGGAAGCATTAGAACAATTAAAAGAGGCAACAAAATCAGGAAGTCCATGAAGTCCATCAAAACAGCTATAGCTGATGCTAAGTTTAAAGATAGACCCAAGAATATAGCACATGAATTTCAGGAATATGGGATATACTTAGCAGAAAGCTTAGGAGATACTAAGCGTTATTCCCTATATATTAAACTGGCCAAACAGCTGGATAGAAGGCTCTTGGAGGAAACTTTGAGTTTTACCAAAGGATACACTTCTGCCAAATCCAAAGCCAAAATATTTATGTGGCGGTTACATCAACTTCAAAATAATAGAAGACCCTAGGTGTAGCTTCATTCCTACCTCCGAGGTAGGATAGCAGGATACATGCAATATAGGAATTTTTCTGTTAAAATTCTTTCATGCAAGATCCGACTTCTCTCAGTTTAAAAGTTGTGAAAGCGCCTGACTCAAGACTTAGAATCCAGTGTAAACAGGTTAAAAAATTTAACCCATCTCTTTTAGATACCTTAAAGGAGATGGTAAAACTAACTCAGACCTTTCAAGATCCTGAAGGAGTTGGATTAGCAGCTACTCAGGTTGGGCTAAAAGAAAGCTTTTTTGTAGCCAGAATTCATGATTCAAAAAATATCCCTCCCCCAGAACCTGGACAAAGGTCTTCCAGATGGAAAAACTACAATAAAGATTTTGTTGCTATTATAAATCCCAAAATTTTATCTTATTCAAAAGCTACTAAAACTTATTTTGAAGGATGCCTTTCTGTTCTAAATATCTGGGGCCAGTTGAAAAGACATATCAGCATTAAAGTTGCTTACCAGGATATTAATGGTAACCAGGTTACTAAAACATTAAAAGGTATTGCTGCCTGGATTTTCCAGCATGAGGTTGATCATTTAAATGGAATATTATTTTCAGACAGAGTCCTTGAGCAAAAAGGCAGATTTTATAAATTTATTGGTAAAGACAAAACAGGTACAGATATGTTTGAAGAAATCACAATTTAACTCAAAACTCAAATGTCAAATGTTAAAACTTCAAATCAAAACTCAAAACTTAAACTAGTTTTTTTTGGGAATACAAAGTACTCAATTATTGGATTAAAGATTGTCTATTCAATCTTTCCTGTATCGTTAGTTATCACAATTCCTGATAGTCCTGTTAAAAAATTAGCCAGTGAATTAAATATTCCAACTTTGGAAACAAGTAAATTAGACAAGGAAGTAATAAATAAAATTGCCAAGCTGAAGAGTGATTTTTTGGTAGTGGAAGATTATGGATTAATCCTGTCTAAAGACTTGCTAACCTTACCAAAATATGCTCCATTAAATATCCATCATTCACTTTTACCCAAATATAGAGGTCCTTCCCCTGCTCCTACTGCTATTCTTAATGGAGACAAGATTTCAGGAGTTACTATCATTCAAATAACTGATGAGGTAGATAGCGGAGATATACTAGCCCAACAGGAATATATACTGACTCCCAAAGAAACTAGAGATACTTTATTGACTAAGCTAAATGAACTAGGAGGACAACTAATTTTAAAGGTAATAAAACAATACTTGGAAGGATCAATTAATCCTACCCCCCAAGATCATTCCAAGGCTACTTACACTAAACACTTTGTTAAAGAAGATGGTTATTTTAATATTAATAATCCTCCCCAACCTGAAAAATTAGACAGAGAGATCCGCGCTTATTATCCCTGGCCAGGGGTATGGACAAAATGGAATAACAAAATTATTAAATTTTTGCCACCCATACGTTATCCAAAACAGAGTGAGGAATCTTCCCGATCCATGGAAGATTCTTCGCTAATCGCTCAGAATGACAGGAAGGATGAACATTTATTGCAAATGGAGGGGAAAAAACCAATATCCTTCAAAGACTTCTTAAACGGCTACCCTGATTTTCCTCTTAAGCAGTTATTGCGGACACGTCTTTTTTAACTATTCTTAAACATTTAGTGCAGTATTTTTTTCCATTATAAATATGGAGGTTGGGTTTTTGGACTCTTTTGTGGATTGGGGCGCGCAAAGCCCACACTCCTCCAGCTCCAGAGGAACCCTTTTTATGACGGGAAAATGAGAGGGTATTTTTTCCCTTACCGCATCTTGAACATATTAACATGAGGCTAAGTTTAACATACCAATTTACAATTTACAATTTACAATTTACAATGAGTGTTCAATGATTCAATGATTGAAAATTTAAAATTAATCTTATGCCAGAATTACTTGCTTTATCAATAATAATAATGCTTTTTTCAGTTATCACCCATGAGGTTATGCATGGACTTGTAGCATTAAAGTTTGGAGATCATACTGCCCAAAAGATGGGCAGATTAACTCTAAATCCTATACCTCATATAGATCTTTTTGGAACAATTTTATTACCCATTCTGCTGATAGTTAGCGGTTCCCCTATTCTTTTAGGTTGGGCCAAGCCAGTTCCGGTAAATCCATTGAATTTCTCCAATATTAGACGCGGAGAATTATTTGTAGCTGCTGCTGGAATTTTATCAAACTTTATTTTAGCTATTATAGCTGCATTAATCTTTCATTTGTTAAATGCTTTACCTCAGATTTTCCCTTCTCTGCTTGGAGCAATTTTACAATTTAGTGTTAAGATTAATTTAATATTAGGGATATTTAACCTTTTCCCTATACCCCCATTAGATGGATCAAAAATCCTTTTATCACTTTTACCTTTTAATTTAGCCAAGGAGTACCAAAGATTGGAAAGATATGGCTTTTTGATTCTATTAATCTTTTTAATGATTCCCTTTGGGAGATCTACATTACTTCAAACTCTTTTGGGATATTTTGTCAACTTATTTAGTTCTGCTTTAGGATTTTAGATTACTTACTGTCTCTGGGTTTAAAAAGTCCTTTAAAGGGTAGTGTTTGTTTTTGCTTAAGAAGTTCCTTTTTGTGTTCTAGTCCTTGTTTAACAGCTCTTCTGATGAATTCCCCTGCAGAGACTTTTTCAGCTCTTGCTGCTTTGTTTAGATTGTTCCATAAATCTTTATCAAAAAGAACGTGAACCCTTTTGTTTAACATACACATGCATATTAACATGCACATCTTTTTTTGTCAATTACTTTGTTAAAATCCCTCTTGACAAGAGGACTAAAAAATGGTTATGATTAGAGTACCTGAAGGGCATTTAGTAGATGGCCTAAAGGATTATAATCCTGAGGCGAAGCCAAGTCATCTTGGTGGAGTCGAAGGACTGCCCTGCTTAGCACGTTTAAAGCCAGAATATTTTTCTTCACTGTTTTTTAAATTTAAGGGACATCTGCTGTTGCATTACTTCTTAGGAATAATGCATAGGATACCCACCTCAGACTACTGAGGAGAAAATCTGGCTAACGACTTAGTAGGGAGAAATTATTCATTAAGTTTCTGGAAGAATTTAACCTGCCGCTAACTGAGTATAGCGGATCTTCCAGTTTTTGTTAACTCCTGTATCTCTTTCCATAATACTCTAGAACTAGAAACTGATAACTGAAAACTGGTAGAATATAACCCTATTGCCTCCTTAACTTAGTGGTAAAGTAGCGGTTTTGTAAACCGTCGACGGCAGTTCGATTCTGCCAGGAGGCTCATCTCTCTATTCTTTTTAAAATCTTTTTCCAGGCAATTTTGCCTATAAAATAAAGGGCAGCTAGTCCTGCTATTTCAACCACCACAGATCCTATTTTAGAATAATGGCTGCTAAAAATATCTGCTAAATTATCAGCCAGCCTACTAGTTAAACTAACCCAAAAAGTATAACTTATCAACCTGCCCACAAAAAAAGCTCCTGCTAAAAGCTTTATTCTAACCTTAGCTAATCCAGCAGCTATAAAAACATGGTTTGATGGAATAGGAATAAAAGCATAGGTAATAACCAGGGGGATTGTTATATGCTCATGAGTATTAAGATAGACCCCAATTGAGGCGTAATTGTCCTGAGACTCTTTTGACAAAAATCTTCTAAAAGAACCAGCCATAGCAGCTAAAATAATTCTTCCCAAGGTAGCACAAGTAGCTCCAATTAAGACTACCGGCAAGAGTGACAAGTCATATTTAGTCACAAAAAAAGCCAGGATAGTCCAGGTAGGCGGCATTAATACAGGCACCACATTGATACCCAAAACAGTCCCAGCCAATAGAATATATGGTGCAAATAACATAATCATAAGTTTAACAGATTTATGCTAAAATGTTTTTACGCCGAAGTGGCTCAGTGGCAGAGCAGCTCCATGGTAAGGAGCAGGTCACGGGTCCGATTCCCGTCTTCGGCTCCCAGTGTGATATAATCACTTGATTATGGCTAAAAAGGGTAACAGACAATTATTTATATTCATGTGTTCTGTTTGTAAAAACAAAAACTATACAAACAGCAAAAACACAGTAGAGATAAAAGAAAAGCTGACTTTGAGTAAATTCTGTAAACACTGCAGGAAAACTACTCCCCATAATGAAGTAAAGTTATAAATTTTCAATTTCTAATTTTCAGTGAGTTTTCAATGTTACAATGATCAAATGTAAATTCAATTTAGATCAGTCTTGACAACAATTTTCGAACCATTTATGATGGTTATATAACCTTATGCCCTACCCCATTGATGTAAAAGAAGAGGCTATTCTTCTTAGAAAACGGGGATATTCAATAAAAGAAGTCGCAGCTAAACTTAGTATTGCACAAAGTACTTCCTCATTATGGCTTTCAAGCATTATTTTGTCCTCTAAGGCCCAAGAGCGTTTATCACAACGAAAGATTATTGGTCAATATAAAAGTATTTTCATCAGAAAAAAGGCCCGTGAGGAAAATAGAGTAATTCTGGAAAGAACAGCCTCTGAGATGTTATCCACCATACCTTTTTCTAAAATGTTAGCTAAACTTTGTTGTTCCTTGATTTGGTGGTGTGAGGGAAATAAAAATTTGACTTCAGTAAAATTTACTAGTTCCGATCCTTCTCTAATAAGTAACTTTCTCTACCTTTTAAGAGTTGGTTTTAAGGTAGATGAGTCTAAATTACGAGCGCTAGTACATATACATGAATACCACAACAATGAAACTCAAAAACAATTTTGGAGTAAGATAACGGATATCCCCCTAAACCAATTTCATAGGAGTTATTTAAAACCGAATACAGGAAAGAGATTTAAGGAAAATTATCCAGGGTGTCTCGCCCTAGTATATTATGATGCCAGCGTTGCTAAGGAACTTGAGGCAATATATAATGTTTTCAGTAAATCTAGGGGCGTCCGTTAATTGGCAAACGATCGGACTCCAAATCCGACCCTGGAGGTTCGATTCCTCCCGCCCCTGCCACAAATGAAAATTATTTTTTTGGGAACTAATGGTTGGTATACAACTCAGACCGGAAATACTGCTTGTATCTTGATAGACAGCAAAGATTATTATGTAATCTTTGACGGGGGAAATGGCATCTATAAATTAGACCAACATATTAAAGAAACAAAACCAATTTACCTGTTTATTTCCCATTTCCATCTTGACCATGTTGAAGGACTGCATGTTTTAAATAAATTTACCTTTGCCCAAGGGATAAATATTTGTTTGCCTGAAGGCAGAAAGCAGGATTTTGACAAGTTAGTTACCCCTCCTTTTACCACTCCTACTAATAAATATAAGATGAAGGTAAATTTTTGTGAGGATTTGCCTTTCCCGGTTGAAATAATAGAGCTTTTCCATGCTTATAAAGACCATGGATTTAGGATTACTCTTGATGGAAAAATAATTGCTTATTCAGGAGATGCAGGAATTTCTAAGGCCAGCTACAAACTGGCTGAAAATGCTGATTTGTTGATCCATGAAAGTTCTTATTTGTTAGATCATCCAAAAAGCAGCTGGGGCCATGTTGGTCCAGATGAGGCAGCTACACTGGCCAAAGAAACAGGAGTTAACAAGCTGGTTTTAACTCACTTTGATGCCAGCCTTTATACCAGCTTAAAACAAAGAGGAGAAGCAGAAAAAGCAGCCCAATCTATTTTCCCCAACACCATCTGTGCTACTGATGACCTGGTTATTACCCTTTAAAAATTAACTTTAATCCTGGCAGATTGGATATATAGATCTTTTCCTTGGGAGCTTTTGGTTTGTAATTTATATGTTTTGCTGCCTGAGGGTAAAGTAAAAGTAGATGAGGTTTTCAAACTAAAACTGGAAGAGGTGGTATCTACCTGGGAAGAAATGGCAGAATTATCAGAAGCATTATACAGCCTGACAGAACCTGTTCCTGCTGTTTCTATTAATCTAAAATTAACCTCTAGCTGCATACTGGTATAATTGGCATAATTACCAGGATCAATAACTGTCTCATACTCTGAGGCGCTGACCCAATCCTGGTTGCTCCAAGGCCCTGCGCTGGAACCCAAGGGAATATATAAAGGATATTTAGAGCTGCCAGAAACAGGCGCTGGAGTGGCTTTTTCCAAAGCAGACACCCTTACTTTTAACTGCGTTACCTGAGAATCCAGATCATTTGGGTTAGAGCTTGAAGAGTTAGCAGATGAAGCCGGACTTGGTTGAGCTTTTAAATTATTCACCTGAGCAACTAATTTATTCACCACTTCTTCCAAAGCTTTAACCCTATCTTCTAAACTGGCTTGAGGTAAGGTTTTGGGAACTTCAATAGGAACATCACTTTCAGTTTGTGGAGTAGTTAAATTCTTGGATGAGGCTGAAAAACGCCAGTAGCCTAAAACCCCTATGATTAGAACAGGTATTAAGATAAAGGGCAGCAATTTAATCATCTTTTTGTAGTTTGATTAAGATATTGATTGCTACTTACCTTTGAATAGTACATAATAAATATAATATATCATGCCTCCTCAAGAAAAACACGACCATGATACTTTAAAGTTTCCTCCTGATTTTTTATGGGGGGCTGCTACCTCAGCTTATCAGGTAGAAGGAAACAATCTAAATGCTGATTGGGAAGATTTTAAAAGCGCAGGTAAAGCTTGTGACGAGTATCATCTTTATGAGAAAGACTTCTGCTTAGCAAAACAGCTTAATCATAATGCCCACCGTTTGTCTATTGAATGGTCCAGGATAGAGCCTGAACAGGGTAAATTTGACCCTGAAGAAATAGAGCATTATGTTAAGATGCTCAAGTACCTTAAGTCTCTTAAGATGACTGTCTTTTTAACCCTTTGGCATTTTACTTTGCCTAAATGGGTAGCTAAATTAGGCGGTTGGGAAAACAGGGCAACTATTAAATATTTTGAAGAATTTGTTAAAAGAGTGGTCCCGGAACTGGCTGAGTATGTTGATTTTTGGATTACTTTAAATGAACCAGGTGTTTATATTTATGAAACTTATATTAGGAAAGAATGGCCCCAGCTTAAAAAAAGTTTTCTTGGACAAATAAAAACTACCCTTAATTTAGCTTCAGCCCACAAAAGAATTTATAAATTTTTGCATCAAAGTTTCCCGGCTGGCAAACCTATTGGAATTGCTAATAATGTGTTATCTTTTGAGTCTTATCATAAACACTCAATCTTAGAACAGGCAGCTGTATCTTTAAATGATTTAGCAGCAAATCATTTATTCTATTTTTTAACTAAAGGCACTCATGATTTTTTAGGCATTAATTATTATTTCCATGTCAGGTTTACCACTCATGGTTTAGTGCCCAAGCAGGTTAATTTACTTCAGCAAACTCATGATGTTTCAGATTTGGGCTGGGAAATTTATCCTGAAGGGTTATTTGAAGTGTTAACTGATCTTTCTGATGACATACCTATTTATATTACTGAGTGCGGGATTGCTTCAACTAATGATGACAGACGCAACCGCTTTCTGATTGCTTATTTGCAGGAAGTGTTTAGGGCTATCAGGGCAGGAGTGAATGTCAGAGGATTTTTCTATTGGTCTTTAATTGATAATTTTGAATGGCACAGAGGTTTTGATCCCAGGTTTGGTCTGATTGAGGTGGATTATACTACCCAGGAAAGAAAAATCAGACCTTCAGCGCTGGTGTATACAGATATTATTCAACATAATGGGATTCCCCATTCCCTGCTTAGATTTTTAGGTCACACTGTTGATGCTGAAGAAGTGTTAGAGAAAAGGTATAAAGAAATTATAAAAGGAAAATAATGTCTTATCTACCTTTTACCATCCTAGCTTACCTTTTAAACAGCATTGCTGTAACAATTGATAAATTCTTACTGGCCAAATCCATCCCCAACCCTTTAAGCTATGTTATTTATATTTCTTTATTTAGCTTATTAATTCTTCTGGCTTTACCTTTTACCCCCATCCCTAACTCCTATACCTTACTTTTAGCATCTGTCTCAACCATACTTTGGACCTCAGGCGCTTATTTCATGTTTGCTGCCATCAAAATTGGGCAAGTATCCAAGGTAGTGCCAACAATTGGAACTTTTGTTCCCCTCTTGCTTTTGATCCATGCTGCAATTTTTTCAAGCATCTCCCAAACTCAATTGGCAGCAGTAGCAGTTTTAATCTTAGGATTAATCACCCTCAATTCCCATACATTGATACGATCGTATATATGTATGGGTACCAACACCTCCGGTGAAGGGACAAAGCCACTCCTCGGAGGTGAGCTGTTACTGGGGATACTCTCTGCTCTCTTGTTCGCTGTTTCTTATCTAGTTTTGAGACAGGCTTACTTAGAGTCTAACTTTTTAACAGTTTTAGTTTATTCAAGAATAATCTTAATTCCTCTTATTTTAAGTATTTTAGTGATTCCTTCTTTGCGCAAAATAGTCCTTTCTTCCAACAATCATTCTGTTATCCAGGGTGGCAAGAAAACGGGATTTTTGTTTCTGTTTGGGCAGGCTCTGGGAGGTACCCAACAGCTGCTGTTAACTTATGCTATTTCTCTAACCTCCCCTGCTTTAGTCAATTCCCTGCAAGGGATTCAATATGTGTTTTTATTTTTATTTAGTTTATGGCTGTTTAAAGAAAAATACTCTTTCCTGATACTGCTATCTAAACTAGCAGGAATAGGACTTTTGGGAGTTGGACTTTATCTGCTGGTTAGTTGAGGAGTAGGAGTAGCTAACCTCACAGCAATGGCTTTGGCTGCTGCTACATCCTTTTCAGCTGAACGCAGATTACATTCAGTGATCCCTGTCGCAAAAAGCATAGATAAGGCTACACCACCTATGACTAGCAATACCTGAGGAGCGCCACCAGTGATGCTACGAGTCCTTTTCACGGTGCTTAAAAAAGGACTTTTTGCCACTTCCCGTTCTGCTAACTTGCCTATTGGCAGCCCATGTTCAATATTAACAGTTTCTTTACTCCAAATACCCATATTTATACATTCTACACTATAGGTTTTTAAAAGTCAACTTTTATAGCAGCATGAGTTCAGTTTTCTCCAGCATCATTCTTACTTTCCTGTCATTCCAGCGAAACTTGTATCATAGTTATTCTGCATTTTACCACATCCTATAATCATTTCAATTTACCCTCTTGAAGCTTTAAGAAAAATATCTTAGAATACGCTCACAAAGCTCCAACTGTCCTACTTAATAAAAAACATGCCTAGAGGACAAATATTGAACAACTTAAATCCTGTTAAAACGGTTCTTTTGTTCGTGCAATATATTTTAATAAAAATCGGGCAGGCAGAAATCTGGTTAGTTAAACACACTGTCAAACTCCCTGTATATGCTCTTAAAGTTGTAATCTATTTACTGCCAATCCCCAACCTCCATCTGCTTCATAGAAGCAGGGGCAGGCCCAGAAAAGAGTGGTTTATCCCCTACTACTTAAATAAGCTTAAATTTTATTATAGAAAAAGAGTATCCAAAAAAATTAAAATAAGCTTTGCCTTAAGCTTGATAGCTATTTTAGTATATTTTTATACTTCTTTTGTTTTTATTGCCGCTTACCAGCTCCCCTCTCCTGAAAAGCTAATTTCCCCGGACAGAGCTTTAACCACTGAATTTTATGACAGGAATGGAAAACTTTTATATAGAATGTATGAAGGCAGAAACCGCAGCCTGGCTAATCTTAATTCCCTCCCTTCTTACTTTATTCAAGCAACCATTGCTGCTGAAGACAGGAATTTTTATTCACATCCGGGAATAGATATCAGAGCTATTCTCAGAGCTGCTTTGGCAAATTTTCAAAAACGCCCTGACAACGAGAATTTAGAAGGCGCCTCTACCATCACCCAGCAGCTGATTAAAAACACCCTGCTTACTCCGGAAAAAACTTATATCCGTAAAGTTAAAGAGATTATTCTGGCTCTTTGGGCTGAAAGGCTTTATAAAAAAGATCAGATTTTACAAATGTATGTCAATGAAGCTCCGTATGGCGGTACAGCATGGGGTGTTGAAGCAGCTGCAGAAACTTATTTTGGGGTACCAGCCAAAGATTTGACCCTGGCTCAAGCAACTTACTTGGCAGGCTTGCCAGCTTCCCCAACTCAATTTTCCCCTTATGGCTCAAATCCTGAACTTGGTAAAGACAGGCAAAAAGAAGTGTTAAGAAGAATGGTGGAAAATAAATTCTTAACCCAAAATAAGGCTAATTCAGCCTATTCAGAGGACTTATATTTAAAACCTGCTCAAAATAATATCAAGGCCCCGCATTTTGTGATGTTTGTTAAAGATTCCCTTTCCCAAAAATATGGCCAAAGATCTGTGTCACAAGGAGGATTAAAAATCATTACTACTATTGATTTAAATATGCAGGAAAAAGTTGAAAAAATTGTGGCTGAGGAAGTAAACAAGTTAGGCCCTTTAAATGTTAAAAACGGGGCAGCGATGGTGGTAGAGGCTAAAACAGGCCAAATTCTAGCCATGGTAGGAAGCAAAGACTACCATAATGAGGAGTTTGGAGCATTTAATGTGACTCTTTCTCTAAGACAGCCAGGCTCTTCCATTAAAGTGGCTACTTATGCTACTGCTTTTAAACAAGGCTTTTCTCCCGGCAATACTGTTTTGGATGTACCGGTTGCTTTTAGGGATAATTGGGGAAACAGCTACTCCCCTGTTAATTATGACGGGTCATATCATGGAGCTGTTTCTATCAGGCAGGCTTTAGGCTCATCATATAATGTGCCTGCTGTTAAAGTAGAAGCAATAGTTGGGGTGGAGGAGGTAATCCAAACTGCTAAAGATATGGGTGTGACAACTTTTACTGATCCAAAAAGATATGGTTTGGCTTTAACCTTGGGAGCAGCTGAAGTCAAAATGATAGATATGATGACCCTTTATGACACACTATCCCAGATGGGCAATAAAAACATTTCCACTCCAATTTTGAAAGTAACTGATTCAGACGGTAATGTTTTGGAGGAATATGAACCTCATCCTATCCAGGTTGTTCCTAAAGAGGTGGCATATTTAATAACCAGTATTTTAACTGATAATGAGGCCAGAAAGAGCGCTTTTGGATTAGACTCTTTATTAAAAATTGAAGGGAAAACTCTCGCAGTTAAAACCGGCACCTCAGATAATAAAAGGGATAATTGGACCTTTGGTTACACTCCTGATTTTGTGGTGGGAGTTTGGGTTGGTAATAATAATAATTCCCCCATGAATCCAGCTTTAGCTTCAGGTGTGACAGGAGCTGCTCCAATCTGGAATGGAATTATGAAGTTACTACTGGCAGGCAGGAGCGATCATCCGTTTGAGCGTCCTGCAGGCATTGTTGAGGCTAATGTTGATGGCAGAAAAGATCTGGTTATTGCCACTGTTATTCCCAAAAGTCTGGTCAGGGTAGCGCGTAAAGAGGAAAAGATGATTTTTTCTGATCCTTTTTCCACTTTAGCCTCCCCCTCAGCCCAACAAGCCACCCTGGATGGAATTAGAAACTATTAGTTTTATCATTAAAACTATGAGAAAAATATTACGTTCAAACCCCTGGGGTTGGAAGCTATATGTATTAGTTTCTGTCAAGCACGTCTTATCTTGACAACATTATTATTATATGAGCAAGATGTAAGATATGTGGATTCTTAAAAAGAATCTTAAACTACTGGTTGGTATTGGGATAGTCTTAACAGTAGTCTTAACAGTAGTCTTAGCTGCAGCTTTGCTTTTACCAAAACCTGTACCTAAGTTAATTAATAAACCAAAAATAACCAGCCCCACATTAACTCTGGAAAAACTTATCAAAACTACTTTTACTGCTTCCAGGTATAAAGATATTGTTGGCTATACTACTTTAGCTTTTAATGAGAAAAGTCCTGATAAAAGCTATTCCTATTATACAACCATTTACTCCAAAATCCTCAAAGCTTATAAATCTTCCAAAAATCCCCAATATAATCTGGTTTTATTAAGAGTTAAACAGTACAGCAAAATCTATCCCCAGTTTAAAGATACAGATTTCCCATCACCATGAACAAAAAAATTATTATTTTTATCATATCTATCAGTTTATTGATTATTCTGGCTGTTACAGGTGCTGTTTTGATTAAAAAACAGATGATTAAACCTGTTAGTACACCATTAAAAACTTTTTCTACCAAAGAAGATCTGGAGCAAACCATTAAACAAACATTTAAAGACCCAAAAGACCAGGATATAGTCAGGTATGTTTCTTTTGCTTCCAAAGACAGGACCTTGGAAACCAAATATATTGATTACAGCAAGGCTTACCAGCTAATTTACCAAAGGTATCAGAATTCAGCTACTATAGAGATTAAAAAAGCTGTAATTAAACTAAGGGCATACCTAAGACCTTTCCCCCAATTTAAAGAAGAGGACTTTAAACTACCAAAATGATTAAAAAATTTATCTATCTATTTTTATTAAGTCTTTTAGTCAGTTTCCCAAAGTCAGCTTTTGCTGGGGAGATTGGTATTGATGTAGGAGGACAATATCAACCACTGACAGTCCAACAATATGATGCCTCGGGGAAACCTACATCGAAAACATCTGATATATTCTCTTTATTAAATATTAACTGGATCAGAACAGTTTTAACTGTCAAACCTGTTGATAATACTGGCTTTAATCCTAAAAATTACGGTCTTACAGGCACAAATGTGCTGGCAGTTTACCAAGATAATTGTGGAAATCCTAATGATGAACAAGTCTTTATTGACAAGATCAAAAACAACCAGGCTATTCAAGCAGTGCAGGTGGGTAATGAACAAAATAAAGAACCAGATCCACCAAAAATTGGAGATGATTTTTTCAACTGCACTCCTGAGGGTTATGTTCAACAAGTAATCCACTTTTATGATGGCCTTAAAGACTCTAATAAAACTATTGTATCTGGTGGCCTTTATATATCAGACGATTATTTACAAAATATGTTTAATGTGGATCCTACTAATAGACAAGCTGGTTATCAAACTTCTAAAAACTTTAAAATATATAACTTTGTGATAAATTATTTTACCCGTTTTTACACAGAACTCCGTAGGCTAGGCCGTACTGATATCCTATCAGATGAGCAAGCCTTAAGAATTGGCCTTAATTTTTATATTAATGAAGGACAGAAAAACGGCGGTCCCCCATATAATAGAGACAGGTTAAATGCTTTTATAAATGCTATTAAGAATTTGCAGGGTTACCAAAACAGCAAATTCTGGGTGACAGAATACGGTTGGAGATCAGCTCCTGATTATTTAGATTCTTTCAGTGATGATCAAATTCAACAGGAAATACAAAAACAAAAAAATTATTCACCAAAAAATCAGGCTGATTATGATAAAGATGCAACTGCTTTCTTTCAAGGCCGACCAGAGATTGAAAAGGCGTTTTTGTTTAGCCTCCATGATGTTAGACAAGCTAGAGTAAGCGATGGGCAGCTTGAATGGCGAAATTTAGGCTTAATCGATCACCGAACAGGACTACTTAAACCAGTTTTTTATGAGATAAAAAACCTGACCAATCCAGGTTCTCCAAACAGTTGCAATGATACTACCATTAAATCTCCAGATGTATGTATATCAAGCGCTGAAAATTGTGCATGGCGGACATGTTCAGGTAAAAGCGCTTGTGTTGATGCAACCAGCACTGAAGACTGTGCCTTAGTAGAAGCGCGGGAAGCTGAACAAACCAAGCAAACAGAAATTAATAATGCTATAGCAGCAGCTAAGACAAAAGCTAATCAGAATACAACACTCAAAAGTATTCTGGGAGAGAATCCCTCTTTTTGTCTATTTTTAGAGACAAAATACTGTTTGGCAGCTGAGGAATGTATTCAAATGGCAATTGGCAGCAAACCAGTTTGTTTACCAAAAGCTGGAACAGTCAGCGAAGATACTCTCAGGCTTCATGGGCTTTATATTGGATATCCAGATAAATTTGATCAATTAATCAGCGTAAGCGATAATAAGTGTCAGAAAGATTCTGCTTGTAAATCATCAGTAATAGCTGAATGTACCAGTAAAATATTAGAAGATCCTGCTATTGTCCCTAAAGAATGTGTCACAGATCATTTTGCAGGTATAAATACACAACGCAAAAAAGAACAAGCAAAAATCAGGATTGAGGAAACTTGCAATAATAAACCTCAGAGTGTCCCTGATTATAATCCTCAAGTGTGTTTAGGATATAACCAAGCTAATAATTGCTATGATGAGGATATATACCTGGATGCTTTTAATGAGTGTGTATTATCATCACGTCAGGAAGCAATAAATAAAGCCAGAGAAGAAGCAGCTTCATCAGCCGCAGCAACTGGAGGTTCAGGAGCAGCCCCTCCCCCACCACCTGCAGCTCCACCCCCTGCTGCTCCACCAGCACCTCCAGCTCCCCCACCTGCAGCAGGACCTGTTACCCTAACAGCTTCAGATTTTTGTAGTCCTACAGACGAAATCTGCTGGCAGACTTTTGAGATGTGCAAATCTGATGCAGACAAAAACAAGTGTATGTCAGACTACCAGTATTCATTGCTGTCTAATGCTGCCCCGGTAGCTCCAGTAGCAGCACCAGCTACTCCACCACCGGCTGCTCCACCAGCCCCAGCAACCCCACCGCCGCCCCCTGCAGCTGCTCCGGCTGCAGCAGCTCCTTGTGATAGAGATTGCCAAATTAAGCAAAAAACTGATTATTACTGTACTAATGTAACAAACACTTGTGGAGGCAAAAGTTGTAGAACTTATCTAGGTACACAAACTTGTACTGGGTATGGGGATGACGTTGATACTTGTATGAAAGATACCAAAGATAAATTTTTGGTTTGTTCAGAAGAAGACCAGAATATACCAAGAAATATAAAGCAGCAATTAGATGAAGGTGAAGTTAAGTTTGATGAATATGTTGGACAATATTGCGAGTTTGTCTGGAAAGCCCATCATCCAGATGAGGGACTAGATGACAATAATGGCAGAAGATGTGAGCAAACTGTTGTCCAAAGAGGCTGTCAGAACCTGAAAGTAGATGCATTCCAGGATTTGGAATCCTGTGTCAAAACAGCAGCAGAAAGATTATTTACAGCTCCTGCCATAGTTGCTCCTATTGACCAGCTAAGAAATGTCTGGACAGATCAGGTAAGTATAGACAGTATTATTGGAGCCTGGTGCGGGGAAGCTGGTAAAACAGGGGTAAAAGAAAAAGATTGTGATAATCTGGCAGAAAACACCTGTGCTCCCCTGGTTTTAAAAGAAACAACTAATAGATCAATCACTTTTGCAGAATGTATTCAAAAAAGATATAACTTAGGCAAATTTGCCCAAGCACCAGTTGGTGCTGAACCAACAGCTCCTGCAACTGAACAACCTGCCCCAACTCCAATTCCAGCCTCTATCAAAAAAACTGCCCAGGTTAAAGCTTATATTAATGGTTTACAGGAAATGGAAGTACCTATTTCTGCCGGAACTGTCAATATCGGCGGGAAAATGTTTACTGAAAATGAAGATGAAGCTTGCCAGAATGCATCAATTAAGCTTGAGCTATATCAGATCCAAGAATCCTCCCCTAAATTAATAGCTCTACCTTATGCTGATTTTGCCAATTGTCACTCTTATGTGTTAGATTTTAAGAATTTAAAGTTGATCCCAGGAGAATATGAACTCTGGGTAAGCCACCAGGACACTGATCAATACCAAACACTGGCAAAAGCTAAATTAACCTTGCTTTCAGATATCCAGTTTGTCCAAACACCGGTAATAGGATCTGTGCTTTGGTGTGCAACAAAGGTTGGGCAAACTGATACCACTACTGTTTCTTACCCTGATGTTAAAGGAACGCTGCCTGCTGAATATAACAGGGTTAATATTTATGTTAATGATTCTTTAAGGTTTACTGCTGAAGCTAATACTAATCTTTCTTCCAGGCTGGATGATTTAGATCCCAATGGTGAATATTTGATTCAGGAAGAGTTTTATTCTGAGGGAACTAACCCAAGGCCTGCATTTAAATGTACTGCTGTTTCCTGGAAAAACGGCCGAAAAGTTAAAAATAACCAAAATTATTCTTTCCATATAGTTCCGTTTGTCACTCCGGTAAACAACCCTTCAGATGATAAGACAGTAGAGCTGGTTGATGTGGTTATTAATGCCAGAAATCAAAACAATACTTCTTCACAAATCCCGGTTGATAAATCAGTTAACGGCAACCCTGTTGAAGTAATAACTTCCAATTCCGGAGAAATACTTTATTATGATGTCCAGACAGGGGCTTTTGAAATATCAGATAAATTCAGGTCAACAACCGGCTGGGACAGAGTAACTTTACCCAGAGAATCACTAGAATTAAGTCTAGATTCCCTCTTGATAACTGTCAGTATCGAACCTTTCCCTGATAATAATGGTGATGTGCCAGTTAACCAACCTATTAAATTTATATATACTGACGGCCAATCCCTCCAAAACCCTAAGTTTTTGGTCACCAGCCCACACGGAGAAGAAACTATTTCTGCTAACATTGATCAAAGTCTATGCAAAGGTGGCTGCACCTATTATGCAGAATATAAACCTTTAGACCCGGGATCATATACAGTAACTTTCACCGCAGATAATTTAGAAACAAACATTCAACCACATCCTATTAACTTTAATCTGCCTGCCCCGGCACCTGCTCCTGATGAACCAGAAGTTACTTCTTCAGCAGTGCTGGAGTGCCCAGGTGAAACAACCGGTGATATTATGAACTCAGGGGAAGATATATGGTTGTCTATTCCTGAGGACCAAACTTCCATGACCTGCTCTTTGATTAGAACTTTTGAGGATGGCAGCGCTGACAGTATTAGTGTAATTTATACATTAGGTGAAGAGCAAACTCCTGCTCCTAGTGTTGAAGCGATTGGTATATGAAGAATATGGAAATAGTTCAAGCAAACTGGAAAAAGATTGTTACTTTATTAATAATACTGGCTGGTTTGAGTGTGGGATTATATTTGGTTAAACACCCCCTGATTTTTAAGCCTAAAGCTACTAATGAAGCAGCTAATGGATTAAGCGGAGATTTCCAAAGAGTTGAAGATACTATTCAGGATGAAATTCCAGTACCCACTTTTAAGGTTAATGAACGCCGCTTTAAAGTTAGATTTACTCCTTAAGGCTTTACCACACTTTTGCCCAGCTTTTTAGCTAAATCTTTATAAAACGCTTGAAGTTCTGATAAATCCAGTGATACCAGCATTTTTGGCAAACTATCAAACCTTTCAGCTTTTAGATAAGCTGCTGCGATAGTATAAGGGTCTACTTCCATGCGAAACTTTATCCTCACACCTTCTATTAGATCCCACACTGTGAAATCCTTAAGTAAAAAGTAAAGATCAACAAAATCCTTAACATTCTCTCTTTGATGTATGGTCTGCAGCTTGTTAACAGCGATATCAAATAAACTGTCAATCTCCACGCAGTCAATGGCCTGTCCTGGCCTTAATCTTTTATAAGGATAATAGCCAAAATCAACTTTAAGTTGCTCTTTATCTTCAAATTGCAGAAGAAAAACTTTGACTACTTCCTCCTCCCTTAAATTAATTTTAAACTGGTATTTCTGCCCCCAAGCTGTTATCAAATTTTCTATTGGTAAAGTATCAAACTTTTCTTGAGAGAAAAAATCCAAGTCTTCAGATAATCTATGGTTTAAATAAACAGCAGAAAGAGCGGTTCCACCTGTAAAATAGAAGTTTTGTTTTAAAAAGTCGCTTTTTTTGAACTCATTAAATATGATCTGCTGTTTTGGAGTAAGATTTATTCTTTGATTCACTTTCCCCATATAAGAAGTTCCATTAGTCTTTTTGGCAATGGGAATAAGTTACCTTTGAGTCTTTCCCAATTCTTCTTGACCTCAGATAAACTGATTTTTTCCCTTTTATTGGTGGGGCCATAATTAATTAATCTTTCCAAAATCAGGAGCCTGCCTGATTTAGTTTTCTTCAGCTCATTTATATCATAATCCCAGATTAAAGGCATATAAAAATTATATCACATTTTATCTTAACACCACCCAGCCTCTTTGGTCTTTTTTCTTAAGTCTTATAGGTGAGGTAATGAAACGGACAGATTCTCCTATGAAGATTAAAGTCCCATACCGGCAATCTCCTTTCCCTTTCCAATAACTCTCTTCCACAGCTATTTTTTTTCCATATTCTTCTCTGATTTCCCTTATTTCCTCTATCCCCAGCCCATCATAAAAGATCACTTTTTGTACTCTAAATTGGCCAATAACCTCTTTCCCAGCTGGCTTTATATAAACTAAATCTCCACTGCTAACTTGACCAAAAGGAGCAATCCGCCGTCTGGAAAACCTGCTTTCAATAGTTTTCTCCCCTGATAATATTTTATCTGCTCCATCTTCTTTAAAAATAGCTAAATGTTTCACCCTAAAATTATACTATATGGTAATATCAGACAATGGTTTATTTTCGCCGCTATATTTTGTTTCTTTGATGATTTGATTATTTGCTGACCGTACAGTAATCTTCATGTTATCCCCAGCTTTAGGACTGACAAAACTTGATAAATTCTCTGTTCTGGCACTGTTTAAAACGATCAGAAAGTTACCTCCTTCTCTTATAAAAGAAGATAGTTTCTGGCCGTCTTTTAATTTTAAGTAAACAACAGCTTCCTTAAAAGTAGATTTGTCTTCAAAAATGACTTTGCCAAAAACCGGTGAAGGCAGTGGTGGAGTATCTTTGACCACTTGAGCAGTCCTCTGCTGAAAAGGCTGACCACTTTTATCAAATATTTTCCCTCCTGAATTAATCTTATAATAGATTTCAGTTTCAGGATCCAGGTTTTTTAAAGTAATGTGATGAGTAAACCTGGGAGAAGAATTAGATTGATCCTGATCATCAGTTGCAGCAAATCCTAAACTTTCACTGGCGCCATACTGGATAAAGACGGGTACTTGTGCTGTAGTGGTAAAGCTGACTGTAAAAGAATTATCAGCTAAATTGGTAATCTGGATCTCGTTCGGCTCAGAACCGGCTGAGGCTTTAGAAAAAAATTGAGTTTGTTTGCTGACAAGATACAAAACCGCAGGCAAGCTAATGATTAATAATAAAAGAACAGTGACGGTAATCAATTTACTCATAATTTAAGGCTTAAACTCTGTATTTTGCCCTACCTTGACAATATACCCCCTGTCATTTTCAATTGGAAAATTATTGCCATATTCTTCTTCCAGTTTAACAAAAGCATCCCAAGCTCCTGATTCCCACCTGGCAGCTACCTCAGCTTTAAAATCTGAGGCTTTATAATCTTTTTGAGAAAAAGGGATACCTACCCCATTCCAACCCGAGTCTAGGTTAAGTTTAATTGGGGCAACAAACTCTTGACCTTGATAGAGGAAAGCAGATCTTTTCAGAGCCTTAACAAAATATGCCTTCCCTGGTTCTATCACAAAATCTTCCCCTGTATATTTCTTGTCTCCTCTTTGCACAAATGATTTCCAACTCCCATTTTCCAAAGTCGAAATAGTTGTTGCATAACCCTCTTGTTTTGCAATCTCCGTAACTAACCCGGAAGCAGTCAATGGTTTACTCGGCACAGCAGTCAAAGTTACCAAGTTCCAACCAGAAAGTAGGGAAACGAGTTTATCCTGGTGCATATTCTTTAACTCCACCTGCACCCCAGCCCAAGGAACAGAGTGCTCACTCTTATCCCACTTTCCGTTCCCATTTTCGTCGTAGTAAGTCAAAACTTTTACACTTTGCTTTCCTTTTTGTTCTGCTGCATATGCAACAAGAGAATTCTTAGTGTTTTCTGCTCTTATTTTCTTTACATTCCCAGAACCTTCCCTAATGCCAACCGCGATCGTAACCGCTTTCTCGCCAATTTCAACACTCTGCGGTACTGAAATCTCAGTGTTAGCTAAAGCGGACACATCTACCAAATAAGTACCTGCCGGCAACTGACCTTCTGAACTACCTGCTTCCCCAGTTACAAAAGCAAAACCATCAGTAATCTGCAAAACCTGTGGAGCAAAAATTTGTACACGAGCCGCATTTTCAAGATATACTTGATTAACTTCACCATTTGCCTTCAAAGCATCCTTAACCAGTTGAACTCTGATACGCTGCTCAAAATCCGACAAACTAGACATCTGATTCTGCGAAATAGTACCTTGAGCATAAACAGGTTTAACTAAAATCATAGGCAACAAACGTCTTGAAGGATTTTTATCACTCTCTTTTATAGGGTGCACAGCCTGATTAGCAAGATGACTAAGATACCCCAGTACCCCGGCACCACCAACTGCTACAGTAGCCCTTCCAATATTCGCCGGGGTAATTACAGTACTTGGCTCGGGCTTAGGTTGTCTGTAATCAACATTGGAAGTAGTCTTCGGAGTTCTATCGAGAATATCGCGCAAAATCTCATTCCCAACCTGTTTATCACTCCCACGATCTATTGGCCCCAACCACCGATGCCCAAGCGGCTCATGCAACTTACCATAATACCCGCTAACTTGCGCCTCTATTACTATAGCTTCAGCTCGCTCCCTCGAGACCCGGGCATTCTTTTGTATTGTTGTTACAATCTCCTCAACAGCCGCAACCTGTGGAATGTAACCCGGGCCTGCATCATCAACAACACCAGCTAGTTCCCTACCTTTTGTGAGAGTCCATTGAGTAAGCCCCTCCGCAAGCTTACTGTAGTTGTTTTCACCCTGCTCCAAATTCTGCCCCCCAAGGGCTTGGACCATAGCTTGATAGGTTGTACCATCATCTAAACGGTTAATACTACAAGCCCTGTGAATACACTCATGAGCTAAAACACCTACGCGGTCCGCCGCCTCTTCCCTTAAAAGAATTTGTTGATCACGAGAAAGAAACAAACCACCAGCAGGAACATCTGGTGAATATCGCTGCATATCTGCTGCAGTCACGATATGTATGGACTTTGGATCGGCAACACGATGTAAATTTCGGAAACTAATATCATCAGCTCCGTTAGACAAAGCATACTCTTTAAGACGAAGCAAGATCTCAGAGGATGTATTTATCTGATTCTGAATTCTTGACGCATTATACTGCTGAGTAAGTATGGAGTCTGCAGTATCCATCATACCAACAACAGTTGAAAGCCCGCTCTCAACCCTAGAGTCATAGACCCCTGCATTAAATGCATAGCGCAAGTCATCCGGGAGATTCTTAAGGCTTGCACCGGGAGTCAAAAGGAAATTGTTTAACCTTCTGGACGCATCCATTGCTAAGTAAATATCCCCTTCGGGGACTTCTCTGTAAACCCAGTCAGCAATTAACCTCTCAGCCATCTCCCTCTCTGCTTGCAATTTTCCTAAGAGGGCACCTCTAAGCATAGCTTCCGCTTCTGCTGCCTTTTCAGGAGAAGCATACTCGTCAGGATAAATTCTTCTCAAATTTTCAACAGCCTGCTTAACTTGCTGATCCGCTGCGTCATTTATTATGTCGTGGGGGCCTAATAACCTTTCCGAGAGACTAGCTGCTCTCGGTATAACCTCCCTAGAATAGTATAAAGGGCCCGCAACTGAGTCGGCTCGAATTCCAAATGTACCCGCTACAACAGACTCACCAACCCGGGCAGGCATAGCAAAAACCGGCTCAGCTTTACTCAAAGCTGTGCGTGTGCCTGTCTCTGCTACTTGGTTTGTCCCTCTCCCAAACAGTCCATTTGCAAAATCACCTGCTTGACCCAGGAAACTTTGGGCTCTGATAAGTAAACCTGTTCTTGTCTCTACTGATTGTGCCACTCTTTTTATGGCCGGTGCTGCCAACTGATCTACAGGAATATATCCTGCAAGAGCCAGGGCGCCTGTGATTTGAGCTTCCTGTTGAAGGTCTCGAGCTTTTTGTTCAACTTCCTTGAGAGCATCTGCGTATTCTTTCTTAGCTCTTAACTGCTCAGTTGCGCGATTCGCTTCATCTTCTGCTAAATATGTATAAAGACCTTGAATCTGCTGTTCAAGCTGCTCGCTTGTCAATTTCTGTAAGTCTTTAGTTTGTCGAAGATAGTCTGCTGTATTATTTCTAATGTAATCATCATCAAATCCTGCTTGGATTTTCAGCCCTTCAATTCTTGGTAAGTCATTGAACTGAAGATCTGTCGTGTGCTTGAAAAGATTGTAGAAGTCTTGGGTAACAAGATTGGCAACAAACTCTGTCCCGCCTAGAACCTGCTGTTTTATCCGCTCTAGCTCTGCGTCTCTTTCTACCGGAGGAAGAGTAAGGGCAAGCGACACTTGCTCCACCAACTCATCCTCAGTCAAAGAAACCTGTGTCAATACAAGCGAACTGGGATCTCCCTCTATCTTTATCCCAGTTTGGTTAACCAAGTTGTTAAGCTCGTTTACAACCTGTTCAGCCGAGGTATCCTCCGGCAGTTCAAGAGCTTGGGCAACAGAACGTGATCTTTCCTCAGGAGACCTGTTTAAAGCCTCTTCTACAGCCAATCTTTGTGCTTCAAGTCTTGCCTGCTCCTCAGCCTCCAGTTCTTCTGCTCTCCTTGTTAAAATACCTTCTTGATCGCTATTATCAAAAGCTTGCTGTACAGTTCCGCCCAAACCCTGCAGTCCGTCAACGACAGATTCCGCACCATCAACAACTGCCTCAATTACCTCTGCCGGCGCTCCTGTCACAGCATCTGCAACATCAATAATACCAATACCTGAGTCAACACCTGTTTCATCATCCTCGTTATCCGCCAAAGCTGCTGCTACCTGTTCTTCCTCTCCTGCTGTAACTGATTCCTGTGGTACTTCTGATTCCTGGGTTTCCGCAGCAGGCGCTTCTTCTGGCAAAGGTTCTTCCTGGGCATGGATAAGCGCTGGGGCTAACTGGTAAAATAGCAGGTTAAAAATAACAAGGATATTAACTGCGCTGAGTAATATTTTTTTCATATAATAATGTCCGGCCAGGGTTTATCCTGGCCTTGTTTAGTTTCAGCTTTAACCTTGCCTTTCCCTGTTTCCACAATCACTATTTCTAAAGTATTGCTTTTTAAATCAAATCCTTCATCTAAATTGCTGGTTCTTAAATTTGCTAAATCAAGACTCCATCTGCCTGTTAAATTAGTCTGGCTGGAAATTAAAGAAGATGACTGGGAAGCTGTCTTGGCTTGCAGATAAATAATTGCCCCAATGACTGGTCTTTTATCTTTAGATAGAACTCTGCCATATATCGGATTTGGCCCATCAAGAGAATCAAGTGTTTTAAAAGTTCTAAATTCTCCATTAAAAGCTGTTTTTAATCCCTGAAATATTTTGAATTTATACTTATTGTCAGGGTTTAAGTTGGTAATAGTCACATGATGAGTAATATACCTGCCAACTTTTTTTAAACTTTTTTCTCCGTCATCTTTAGAATAATTCTTTACAAAGATTGGCCAAACAGGAAGTTTACCCTGGCTTACCACTACAACCCCTTTAGTTTCTTTTTCAGTTACCCAGGAGATGGTAATCTGATGGTCAGTGATATTAGAAAAGACAAGACTTTTGATTACAGATTTTGGCTCCAAAGCAAAAGCGACTAAAAAAATGCCCAAAACAACTCCAAGTACAAAAAAAGCAATCAAAAACCAAACTTTTATTCGGGCAGTTTTCCAAAACATATTTAATCTATCTAAATTCAGTGTAGTTTCTCTACTTGCTAAAATCAAGGTGTTTCTGTTATACTTGACAAAGTGGGTCCAAGATAGGACCCTTTTTTACGTTTTGACGAAGTCAAAAGGCAAGGTTCTTCGAAGCGAGCAGTAGAATTTCTCATACTGCGAGTGAGAAGGTCCTTATTACCATGAATGCAATCAGTTTTTTAAAAGAGGTTAAAGAGGAGCTGTTAAAAGTGACCTGGCCCTCAAGAGGGCAAACCATCCGCTACACTATTTTAGTAGTAGCTGTAGCAGTGGCTGTAGGGCTTTTTTTAGGAGGGTTGGATTATATCCTGACATCTCTAACAGCTTATTTAGTAGGAAACAATGGACAATAATAAAACAGAAGAACAGACAATAGATGATAGAAAAGTAGAAGATAGTACTTTGAAAATAGAAGATGGAAAATCGAAAGAAGAAGATCCACCTTCTATCATCAATCCTCAAGATTCTACCATCAATCTTCCACCATCTACCGTCAAATCCTCTAACCCCAATGCTAAATGGTATGTAGTCCATACCTATTCAGGCCATGAAAATAAGGTGGCTGCTACTTTAAAGCAGAGAATTGAATCAGAACATCTGGAAGAAAAAATCCTGGAAGTCCTGGTGCCAATGCAGGATAAAATTGAAATCAGGAGCGGTAAAAAGATAGAAGTTAAAGAAAAGATTTTTCCCGGATATATTCTGGTAAAAATGATTTTGGATGAAGCATCCTGGCTGGCTGTACGGACCACCCCCGGAGTCACTTCTTTTGTGGGTATGGGAAATAAACCTACCCCAATTTCTGATGCTGAAGTAGCTACTATTGTTAAATTCACCAAAGAGGAAGCTCCCACTTTTAAACAGGTTTTTACTGTTTCTGATACTGTTAAAATTGTTGACGGCCCGTTTGCAGACTTTATTGGTAAAGTAGATCATGTGGATGAAGAAAGAGGAAAGATCAAGGTTCTGGTTTCTATATTTGGCAGGGAAACACCTGTTGAACTGGATTTTCTGCAGGTACAAAAAATCTAGATTTAAGAGATAAGATTTATGATTTAAGAATAAAAATCTTGAATCTTAATTCCTAAATCTTAAATCTCGTTTGGAGTCAGGTAAAATATCAAAATCAGATTATGGCTAAAAAAGTAAAAACTTATATAAAATTAAACATTCCAGCAGCTACAGCTACTGCTGCTCCTCCTGTTGGTCCTGCATTGGGTTCTCACGGCCTGCCTATTATGGAGTTTGTCAAAGCTTTTAATGAAAAAACCAAAGACAAACAGGGCAATATTTTACCAGTGGTCATTACTGTTTATGAAGACAGGACTTTTTCTTTTATTACCAAAGAACCGCCCATGGCTGAGATGATTAAAAAGATGCTTAATTTAGAAAAAGGCTCTGGCACAGCTTTAAAGAATGTTGTTGGAAGCTTGACTAAAGAACAGGTCAGAAGCATTGCTGAGGCTAAACTGCCAGATTTAAACACTAAAGATGTTGAGGCTGCCATGAAGATTGTGGAAGGCACAGCCAGAAGCATGGGGGTGAAGATAAATGGGTAAAACTAAAACAAAAATAATGGATGATTCCATCCAACAAAAAGAACCAAAAAAACCTGCCAAAAAACTAGGCAGGACAGATGAGCTGGTGGAAAAACTCAAAGCAGAGCTGGAAGGAGAAGATCAGTCATCGGTTCTCAGTTCTCAGTTGTCAGATAAAGGTAAATCTGTTACCAGTTTATCAGTTTCAGAAACAGACAAACAGAGAACTGATAAACTTACATCCGAAAACCGAAAACAGAAACCTGATAACAGGAGACCTGCTAAATCCAAGCCCAGATCTAAAAAATACCAGCAAGCTACTAAAGACTTAGATAGAAGTAAAACCTACCCTCTGAATGAGGCTGTAGATCTGGTAAAAAAACATTCTTTCTCAGCCTTTACAGGCACTTTGGAAGCCCATATTTTAACTATCCAAACCGGGCTACGGGGACTGGTTTCCCTCCCCTATGCCTCAGGCAAGAAATTAAGGATCTTAGCTTATGAGGGTGACGATGAGACTATTGAAAATATCAGTAAAGGCAAAATAGATTTTGATTTAATTGTGACAACACCTGCTGGTATGCCTAAACTGGCTAAAGTTGCCCGGATTTTAGGACCTAAGGGCCTCATGCCAAATCCTAAGAGCGGTACTATTGTGACTGATTTAAAAAAGGCAGTAGAGTCTTTCCAGGCTGGTAAAACAGAATATAAGCAGAGCTTGAATTCTTCGCTTCGCTCAGAATATAAAACAGAAGCCAAAGCTCCTGTTATCCATCTTGGTTTAGGTAAACTTAATCAACCCACTGAGGAGTTATCAGCTAATATTAAAACTCTTCTCCAAACCATAGGCAAATCCAGGATTAAAAAAGTCTCCCTTTCACCCACCATGGGCCCATCAATAAAGCTGGATCTAGCTTCTATTTAAGGCTCTTTTTAATATTTCCCCAAGATTGATCTTGAGGCTGAATATAGAAATTAAGCCAAACATTAAAATAAAAACAGCTGAAACTATATGGAATAAAACTATCATGGCTGAGGCTAAATTGGCCTCTATATTAAAAACTCCTGAAAGTATTAATAATCCTGATGCTTCTGCTGAACCCACATATCCCGGGGCTGCAGGAATCAGATAAGTCAAAGCAGACAGCATCTGCCCCAGATACATTTTTATAAAGGACTGGGAAACCCCTAATGATAAAAAAGTAAAATACCAGACAGCAGCATCAGTAAAATAAGCTAATACAGTAATTATCACCATTAAAGCTAAATCCTTAGGATGCCTGTCTAAAATGGAAAAAGAGTCTAAAATGAATGATGTAACTTTATCAAAATATATCTTAATAAGATTAAATATTAAGAGAGGCCTCAAAAAAACAATGATTTTTCTGGCAGAACTAAGTTGAAAAACTGCTAAATAAGCGGCTAGTAAAACTGTGATTAGTATAATGGTTATAATTTTTATAATTGTTATACTAAGGGCGGTCGGAACTACCAACAAAAGTGCAGCAGCCAAAAGCAATAACACCAAAAAATCCACAAACCTGTCTATAAAAACCCAGATAATAGACTTGCCTAAATTTAGGCTATATTGAGTATTTAAATAAACTCCTTTGGCTATTTCCCCTGCTCTGATAGGGATAAAAAAATTAAGCATCTGAGCTGCCCCATTTAAAAATATCAGGTCCTGTAGGCTGATTTTTTTAATTTCTGCTAAAAATACTTTAAACCTGACAGCTCTCAATATGGAAGAAAAGAATAAAAAACCAAGTACAGGCAACAAATAAACTAAGTTAACTTTCTTAAGGGTAGAAAGAATCTGATCAAGGTTTACAAAACGCGACCAGGCTACAATCAGAATTATGCCTATTAATGCGTTAACAAGGATTTTTATCATTTAACTATTGTAGTACAATTGTCTTATGTTCTCTACGTTTAAACAACGTCTCATGCTGGGAATCTATGTCTTTATTGTCTTATCTATTCCTGTTGGAGCTTATTTGGCATCCCACGCCCAAACATATAAAAGTAAAGCCTCTGAAACTAATACTAAATCTGCTAAAACCTCCTCTATACTTCCTTTGCCTGATAAAGAGTCCTTGTCTTCAGGAGCAAAGCAATTATTAGGCCTGGTTGAAGAATCTAAACCATCAGCCTCATCTTCACCAAACCCTGCTCCTTCTGATTCCTCCCCTACTATTGCCTCATCTTATGGCCCTACTATGTCTTTCACAGCTTTGCTGGAAGGCCGGCCCCAACAAACCTGGGCTACTAAATTATTTATTGGAATTATAGAAGGCGCGCTAACCTCAAACCCTAAATTTTTACTTACCTTCTCGGTAGATTTACCTGCCTCAGGGCAGTACTCTAACTTATCCTTAGCAGGATTAACAGCAGGGACCCAATATACAGCTTTGCTTAAAGGCTCTGTCCAGATTGCTACCTCATCTAGCTTTGTGATGACCCCTACTACCACTGTTTTAAATGAAGGCCAGCCTATTAATATGCTCACAGGTGACTTAAATGAAGATAATATTATTAATACTGCTGACTATAATATCATTCAAAATCTTTTAGGTAAAACTAAATCTTCAGCTAACTGGAATGAAAATGCTGATTTTAATAAAGACGGGGTAATTAATACCTTTGATTTAAGCTTTATTTCTAAAAATATGGGCAAAGCTGGCGCTTCCGGCGCTTGGACTTCACCTCTTCCTAAAGTTTCCTCTCCTTCTGCATCCCTAGTTAATGACTCTTCTATAGGAGGCCCATCTGGCCAGCAAGGCTATTGGATGTGGATCCCCAGATAAACCCATAGTTGCTTGACAATGGACCGATAGTCTGTTATACTATCGGCTTCATGAAATCAAAAATACTGCTTTCATCCTTTATTTATTCCCTAATTGGGATATTAATGCTAGTCCAAACTAACATTGTTTTGGCAGTTGCCTCTGATCCAAATAATCCCATAACTGCTGCAATTACTTCTGCTATTGAAAATCTGAACCCCTTTCCGGAACCATCCTCAACCCCTTCCCCATCAGCTACACCTACCCCAGCTCCTACGTCTACTCCAGCTCCTCACCCTGAAACTAATTTTGTGGCTGTAAACCTTATACCTGCTACTGAAAGCCCAACTCCAAATGGTTATGGCACATTGACTGTGACCTTAACTGACAGAAGCCCGTCTGGTTCAGTTGGAGTAATAGAAAAGGGTTATGTTAACGGGGTATTTAGTAACCTGACACCTAACTCACTCTACACTATTTGGTTTGTCCATAACAATTTCTTAGGGTATGATCCGGTCAGATCAGATCAAATGAGATCAGATGAAAATGGAAATATTGCCTTTTTTACAGCTGATTTTAATTTCTATCACCGCGTTGACCAACAAATTGAAATGATAAATATAGCTTTAAGATCTAATGATTTATCCTCAGATGCCCAATCTTGTTCTAAATATACTCCTTGTTTATACTCTAATATCACTTTCCCTACAGTAACCTCTACACCTACCCCACAACCTACTCCTACAGTTTCTCCTTCAGCCATCCCTCAAGCTACAGCCAGCGCCACACCAAGTACCCAGCCTATCAGTTCTCCTATTACTGATGATCCTGCAAACTGCTTAAATTTCTGGATTTTCCGCCTTTGCTTACCAGATCTTAGTCCAACTCCAATATCCACTCCTGTTGTTGTTCCCTCCCCTTCCCCCTCAACCATTCCTGCTCCTACTTCAACCCCTTCCTCATCAGCTATACCTGCTCCTCAACAAATAAAAGTCTGGATGCTGGAATACCACCCAAGCGGAGACTACTTTCATGTCAATGGAGATAACAAAATATTCACCCAGAATGTGCTTTTACCAGCCATGAATGAAGCCTCTAAATATCATGGTTATTCAAATTCTTCTGCACAACCCGCTTTGAACTATACCTTATCTGACTCTGATGCTCATGTAGAATATAATACTCCTCCACAAGCAGGTGGAAGATATGATTATCAAGCCCTTTTCACCAAATATAATCTTTGTAACTTGGCTAAACAAAATGATATTAAAGCAGTCATTCTCTGGGCAGATGGTTTAGGCCCGTATGCTGGAGGATCCTGGGAATCAGCAATCACCGGAAGCAATGGCTTTACCACAAACGGAGCAAATCTACCCTATTGCCCAGACAAAACAATCGTAGTTTATGGTTTAAACTACACCAGAGGCCTTACGGAAGCTTTGGAAAGTTATGGTCATCACCTGGAAAGAGTATTTGGTCAGTTTAAAACCGGGTATGCAAACTGGAGTGACAGAAATTCTTGCAGCAATGTCCATAATCCACCTAATTCAAGATTTGAATATGACAGGACAAACACAGACAGGTTCGATAGTGACTGTAGAAATTTCAATTATGATAATTCAGGTGAAGTCGAACCATTAACATGTAATTCCTGGGGCTGCACAGGAGATGGATGGTTAAAATGGTGGATGCAGAATATGCCAAGCGACTGGTGGAATTTGATAGCAGGTCCTGATGCTAAATCAACTCCTACTCCAAAATCAGATCCAAATCCATCACCCACACTATCACCTACTCCAGTAGCTACACCTGTGATAAACAGTATCTTCCCTAATCCTGCTAATTGGCAAACAGTTATTGTCATTTCTGGTTCAAACTTAACTAACTCTACTCAAATATATATAGATAACTCTTTAGTTGTTTCTGATTTTTACAAACCAGCCTCTGCAGACCACCACAGTCTTAGCTTCACTTTACCTGCTTTTACAAACTACCAGGCAGGACAAACATACAAATTATATGTTATGGAGGATGGCATAAAAAGTAACGAGCTTAATTTGACTATTGCTCCATCAGTGCGCCAGGATTTAGCAACTCCAAATGCAAACCAAGTCTTAATTGACCCTCAGGCTAATCTTGACTCAGATCATCCGGAAATGCTGATGGCTTATGGCAATTTTAATGTTAATTTATCTATTCCAAAATCTGTGGCAAATCCAACTTTAAACTTTGGCAATATAATGGTAACTTCAGCTACTTCTAAACAAGCTACCTTCAATAACATTTTAAATATAAATGCTAATACTGATTTAGGCACTATTAAAGTAGAAATTCCAACTTCTACTACCATTTCAGGTCCGTTAAGTTGGACAGGCATCATTAATGCTCCAAAAGTATTGGCAAACAATCAGGCCAATCCTCCTTCAGAAACCGGCAAAATGAATACAGTATCTGTTGTTTTGGAAATTGGTTTGGGTGATATTGCTTTAAGCTTTGATAAAGCTGTCAGAATATTAATTCCAAACCAAGCCGGTAAACTGACAGGCTATCAAAGAGGCTCAACATTTACTAAAATCGCCCAAAGCTGTACTGAAGATTCACAAACTGCAGGTGATAATTTACCAGCTGATGGAGACTGTTTCATTAGTGTAGGGTCTGATATGGTTATCTGGACCAAGCATTTTACCAAGTTTGTCACTTATACCCTAACTCAAAATTCATCCTCTAATTCATCTAATCCCTCTTCCCCCTCTAATCCTTCATCTCCTTCTAATCCATCTACTCCTGCATCTTGTGTAGATAGCAAACCACAATCTGCTCCAAAACTCTTATCAGCAAAAGCATCTGGCAGAAACCAGGTGACTTTAACCTGGTCTAAAGCAGCTGATCCAGTCACCTATTATTTAGTGGCTTATGGCACAAAATCAGGCAAACCAGAATATGGTAATCCTAATATTGGAGGCAAAGATACTACCAGCTATGTGGTTAAGGGCTTAAATAATGGTCAGACTTATTATTTCAAAGTCAGAGCCGGTAACATTTGTATGCCAGGGGAATTTTCAAATGAGCTGGCTGTTAAAACATCAGGAGACAATATAATTGGTCCAGCTAAAGGATTCAAAGCTGGAGTATTATCAACTCAAAACAAGCCTGCTTCATCTGAGGCTGATATTAAATTTAAACCAATCACCCAAGCTAAACCTCAAAGGATAGTTGCTGAAACCGGGCATGTATTTAACAGATTCATTAACCTTTTGATTCACTTTTTCCAAAGATAAATGCTACACTAATATTGTGGCTGCATACCTTGTTGTCTTTTTATTATTCTTTTTACCCCTGGTAGTTATTCCCATCGGCATTTCCCCTTTTGAAACTCCTAAGGTGATTCTAACAGAGGCAGTTATTAATACCCTGCTTTTCCTAAAAATAATTAATTTTAAAAAACCTCAGCTTAAACAATTCATCAATCCTCAAATTATTTTTGTAGGCATTTTGTTTATTTTAAGTTTGGATACCAGCTTGCTTTTTAAGAGCGCTGGAGCTTTTTTTGGTAATGCTTTTAGATTGCAGGGGCAATTTTTGTTTATGTCTTTATTACTTTTCTCCCTAATGACCAAAAATATCCAACTAGATCAAATACCTAAATTTCTGTATCAATTGTCTTTACTTTTTCTTTTTATGGGAACAGTAATTTTAGGAAGTTTTGAGGGACGGGCTTTTGGCACACTGGGTGAACCAAACGCCCTGGCTGCCACTGCCTTGTTTATCTTCCCTTTTACCTGGTCTCATTGCAGAAGATTAATACGTTTTCTGACACTGGTTGCCACCTGCACTTTGATCTTATTATCAGGCTCCAGGGCTGGATTAATTGGTCTAATAATTGAGGTAGTATTTATTATTCTCATCAGAGTCAAAACCTCAACTCTTAAAGCAACAATAATATGCATTTTACTAATGATGCTTAGTCTGACCTTACCTGTTGCAGCCACCCCAAGACTGTTTGAAAACCGTGCTGAAATTTGGCAGACAGCTTTGATGGCAGGTCTTAAATCTCCTTTTATTGGGCATGGATTTGGCAGTATTCAAAAGATAATCCACAAAGAGGCAGTTTCTCTAAATAATAATGTTCAATATCAGATAGTAGACAGTGCCCATAATTTTTTACTGGATTTTTGGATCCAGGGAGGACTGGTAGGGGTTGTTTCAATATCTTTACTGATATATTTAGCTTTTCAGCGCTTTATCCAGCATAAAAAACTGCTGGAAACAACTGCTTTGTTAGGGCTGATGACTGCTATGCTGTTTAATCCTTTAAGTGTGGTTAACCTGCTTGCTTTCTGGTGGTTAATTGGTTATAATAATAATTCAGCTTAAGACAGTTGGTGCTGAGCGGACTGGTGGTGAGCGTAGTCGAACCAGTCGAAGCATAAATCCAACCAAGGCAAATATGGCTAAAACAAGACAACAAAAGCAAGATTTGGTTATTAAATTACAGGAAAAATTAGCTAAAGCTAAAGCAGTGGTTTTTACAGACTACAAAGGTCTGACCATGAAGCAACTCTCTGATCTAAGAAATAAACTCAGGGAACAATCTGCAGAATTTAGTATTACTAAGAATACTCTTTTAGAGCGTGCCCTTCCAGCTTCTAGCCTCCAACTTCCAACTTCCAATCTAGAAGGTCCTACTGCCGCACTTTTTGCTTATGATGATGAGATCTCCCCTATTAAAATATTAGTTAAAATATTAAAAGATGCCAGCTTAGGTAAAGTAAAATCAGGATTTTTAGGTAAAGACAGCCTGGATGAAGCAAAGATTATCCAACTTTCCACCCTTCCTTCAAAACCGGAGCTAAGAGCTAAAACAGTAGGAGTATTAGTTGCTCCTTTGCAAGGAATTGTGGGAGTGTTGCAAGCTAACTTAAGAAATTTAGTATATGCACTTTCAGAAATTCAAAAGATGAAGGGGGGTGACACGCAAGCGTCATCCTGAGCGATTAGCGAAGGATCTCTGAATTCATTTCAGATGTATTTAGAACAAGTCTAGAGATTCTTCACTTCGTTCAGAATGACAAATGAACATGGATAATACACAAGATCAGAAATCTAAGTCTTCTGAAAAGAAACCAGTTAGTAAAAACTTAGAAGGAATAATTGCTACTATTGAGAAATTATCAGTTCTAGAACTGGCAGATTTAGTCCATACTCTGGAAGATAAGTTTGGTGTATCAGCTCAAGCGCCTGTGGCAGTAGCCCCTTCGACAAACTCAGGGCAAGCAGCAGGTGAGCCGCAAGAGGAGAAAACAACCTTTAATGTGGTCCTTTCTCAAGCAGGAGCTAATAAAATAGCCGTAATTAAAGCTGTCAGGGAATTAGTACCTACTTTAGGACTTAAAGAAGCTAAAGATTTGGTAGAAGCAGCTCCAAAACCGGTTTTAGAAAATGTTAACAAACAAACAGCTGAAGAAGCAAAAACCAAATTAACAGCAGCAGGTGCTACTGTAGAATTACAATAACCCTGGAACAACACGGCTGGGTATTGACATGCTCTGAAACCATGTGATATATTCTGAGACAGAATGGCTGATAAAATCTCCCTTGAACATCTCCCTGATTTATTAACTGTTAGAGAAGTTGCACAAGTTCTCAGAGTTTCTCCTTTAACTATTAAAAGATGGGGTAAAAGAGGAAAACTCCCAGCTATCAGAATAAATTCCAGAGGAGACCGCCGCTACAAAAAGGAAGCAGTACTCTGGTTATTGGGTATCACTCAGAAGGTATCTTCTGCTAATTAAACTTGGATATGTTGTCCTAAAGCTAAAAACTATCACTCTGTAGTAATCTGTGGGTGCATGGAATAATTAGGGTTTTCCTCAAAACTGATCTCACCCTTTTTCTCCACAATATAATAGGCAAAACCCTTTTTTTCTAAAATTGGTTTAGTATCCAGATACTTATCATCAAACCTGCTGCTCCTTATTACTACTAACAAGTTAGTTCCAGTATTAATTAAGCACATTCCCCAGCCTGCTGGCACTAAAATTTGTTTATTAGAATTTATAGTTACCACTTTAAACTCTTTTGCTCCAAAATCATCATTTCTCTGCATGACAATTACCCCTTGTCCATATAAACACTGATAGGTTTGCATATTAGGAAAAAAGCTAAAATAACCTAAAGTTTTATTAAACTCTATGCCATTTCTCCCAGGAGCAACTACAAATATGACTTGATCCTGATCTTCAATCAAATAATAGGGGTTTTTAACTCCTGATTTTGCTCCTTTCATTAACACTGGTTTTAAATCTTTAGCGCTTTTTGTGATTATCATATTATTATATTAGACGATAGATGATAGAATATGGAAGATGGTATTTTTGAAAATAGAATATAAGCAAAGCTTGCGAGCTTCGCTCTTAGAAGATAGAAATTATCTATCATCTATTATCTACCTTCCACCACTATCTTCTATTTTCCACCATCCATTGTCCAAATTAACCAAAGATATTTGAGCAACGCAAGCTGTCTTCTGATCCTCCAGGGCTGAATTATTAGCCTAAATAGCCATTCCAATCCTAAGCTTCTGATAAATTTAGGAGCTCTTGGCACTTGGCCAGACAAATAATCTAATGATCCCCCTACAACCATAGCTATCTTCACAGGCAGTTTATTTAAATTCTTAGCAATCCATTTTTCCTGTTTTGGAGGACCAAAACCTATAAAGAGCAGATCTGCCTTCGGCAGAGATTTACGATTAACGATTAACGATTTATGAACGTTTTTATCTCTTAAATCATAAATCTTAAATCTTAAATCTTCTCCTATTAACTCTCCATTCTCATTTATTTCACCACCAGAACCAGTGAATGAGATTTTAAGGTTTGGATACTTCCGCAGTAAGCACTCAGCTGCTTTTTCTGCTACTCCTTCTTTGCCTCCTAAAAAGGCTGTTGTAAAGCCTTTTCCATTGCTTAATTTTATTAATGCTTCCATTAAGTCTATTCCTGGAGTATTACAAACTATATCAGTTGCTATTTTTAAACCAACCCCATCAGGAATTACCAGATCTGCATTATTCAAAATATTTTTAAGTTCTTGGTCTTTTTGAGCCATCACCACTATCTCAGGATTAGGAGTAACAATGTAGCGCCTACCTCCCTCTTTCAACCACCCAAATACTACTTCCACAGCTTGGTTAATATTAACATCATCAATTTTGATTCCAAGAACATCCTTCTTCATAATCCCTTTCTGTCATTCCGAGTGCATCCGAGGAATCTTCCCAGCTCGGAAGATTGCTTCGTCAGTCGAAGACTCCTTCCTCGCAATGACACTGCGAAATTCGTATCAGGATGACGATAGCACTTTCAATGTTTCCCTCGCTGCCTTTTCCCAGCTAAATCTTTTAACATTCTGAAGCCCTGCTTTTATCAAACTTTGAACTTTGAACTTTGAACTTTGAACTTGTACCATCCCCCTTACTATATCATCTACAGAATACGGATTCACTAAAATTGCTCCTTTACCTGCCACTTCAGGCATGGATGAGAGGTTTGAGGTAATCACCGGGCAACTACAAGCTTGGGCTTCCAGAATAGGCAAACCAAATCCTTCAAAAAGAGAGGGAAAAACCAAAGCTATAGCTCCTTTATAAAGATAAGCCAGCTTTTCGTCAGGCACATAGCCTAAAAACTTGACTTTATCCTCTATTCCCAGTTTTTTAGGGAGTTTATATATTTCATCAGATAACCAACCCTTGGAACCAGCAATCAGCAGCTTCAATCCACCTCGAAGGTGTAACTGCATTTTTTCACCTTCGAGGTGAGTTGAGAAAGCTCTTATTACCCTTTCCAAATTCTTCCTTGGTTGTACTGTCCCTACAAACAAAAAGTATCTCAAACTATTAACTTTTATATCATTCTTAAATCTTAAATCTTGAATCTTAAATCTTTTTTCATCATATCCTTCATAAACAACTGTTATTTTATCTGACTTGATACCTATTTTGTTAATTAGATCTAGTTTGGTAGCCTTTGATACTGCAATTATCTTGCTAGCAGTTTTAAGCTGGTATTTTTGCATAAAAGACAAATATAACCGCTGCTTAATTTGGTGCATTGATGGCAGATACTCTGATCCTAAATCATGTACTGTAATCATAGTCTTAAGCCCTCTTTTCCTGATTAAAGGCAAGGTATGGGAAGGAATAAATAGCACATCCAACTTGTCTTTAAAAGTCTGCAAAGCTAGGCCTCCCTGGGTCCAAAACCTGGGCCAGGGAATAACCCTAAATTGGAAATTTTCCGGCCAATCCTCCTGGTCATTGCGAGCGAACATAACTACGTTCGGAACGACAGAAGAAAAACCAGGAATAACCACATCAGGTCTTAAATAAACAATATAGCTATTCTTATTGTCAATTTTTGCCAATGCTTTTAACAGCTGATAAGAATAATTTTCTGTTCCTGTTTTATTCCAGGAAGAGCTTTGCTCATTCCAGGAAGAGCTTTGCTCATTCCAGGAAGAGCTTTGCTCATTCCAGGAAGAGCTTTGCTTATTTTGTCCAAAAGCCCTTGACCCGTCAAAACCAATAGTCATATAACTATTATCTTCTAGAAACTGATCTTTTGTACAGATCCAGGTTTTCTAGGGCTAGTCCTGTTCCCAAGGCTACACATAAAAGCGGGTTTTCTGCTAAAGAAGCAGGCACTCCTAAAGAATCTGTTAACAGTTTATCCAAGTTTCTTAACAGTGAGGTTCCCCCGCTCATCACTATTCCCTTATCAATAATATCTGAGGCCAGCTCAGGAGGAATATTTTCCAAAACCCCTTTAACTGCTGAAACAATTTTTTGGGCTATCTCTGAAAGAGCTTCTGTAACTTCCTCAGAGCTGACCTCCACTGTCCTGGGTAAACCAGTAAAAGCATCCCTTCCCCTGACTGCCATTTTACTAACCTCACTAGGCTTAAGCTTGGTAGCAGAACCAATCTTAATTTTAACCTCCTCAGCCATATTATCCCCTATGACTAAATTATGCTTTTTTCTGACAAAATTCTGGATGGCCTCATCCAGCTTATTACCCCCTACCCGAACTGATGAATGAACCACTACTCCTCCTAAACAAATCACTGCTGCCTCTGTGGTTCCTCCGCCAATATCCACAATCATGTTACCTGAAGGGTTGGCTATAGGAATTTTAGCCCCAATGGCTGCAGCTAAAGGCTCATCTATTAAAAAAGCAGTCTTGGCTCCGGCTGACAGCGTGGCATCTAAAATAGCCCTTTTTTCTACTGAAGTTACTCCTGCCGGGGCGCAAACCATCACCTCAGGTTTAAACAACCTGCTTTGTCCACAAGCTTTATCCAAAAAATATCTGATCATAGCTTCAGTAATCACATAATCAGCAATTACCCCGTCTTTCATAGGACGGGAGGCCATAATATTCCCGGGAGTCCTGCCAAGCATTTCTTTAGCCTCATTCCCAACAGCCAAAACCCTGTTATCATCTGTGGTGATAGCTACCACTGTTGGCTCGTTTAACACAATACCCTGTCCAGCCAGGTAAACTAAGGAATTAGCAGTACCAAGGTCAATCCCAACTCTTTTGGAGAAATTAAACATAAACTTCCTCTGTCATTCCGTACTTGATTTTGTATGGATCCCTGCTTTCGCAGGGATGACACTGGTGTTATTTTATCAAGGGGAAAACCCACTCACAAGATATACTAAATGGGTCAAACTACCTTAAGTTTATCCCATACAGGTTTGGCTCTGAGGCTGTAGGGGTGGGGAATGAGCTGATAATAGCTAAACGGGATGAATCCGGCCAGGGAAAAACAAAAGAGTCCTCAAACTTACCAGCATAAATTATAGCTTTATTAGTGCCATCAAAATCAACTAAAGCAATATCCCCTTCCTCAACTAAAATAACATGCCTTGAATCAGGCAGCCACAGATAAGCTTTAGCTTCAGGCAAAGAATATTCTTTTCTTTCCTCTAAATCATATATCTTCATTTTGGTATTTTGGTCACTGGCCATAAATTTAGTCTCATCAGGAGCCCAACGCAGCAGGGCAGAATCTGAAGCTATTTTTCTAAACTTTGCATCCCCAATGGTCAGTATCCTTGACTGCTGGGTTTGCTTGATATCTTCTTCCCATTCATTTAAAGTAGCAGCAAGTATGGGAGTAATATCCCTGGGATTTGTGTTTAGTGAATCAGCATTAAGCAGATAATTGTTTTGGTCAACTGTAGCCAGGACTTGTTTAGAGTCAGGTGACCAGCGCAGATTGGCGCTGGAAAAATCTGCCACAGTGCTGTTGGCAATCTGGTGTGGCTCTGCAGTACGGGCAAAAGCAATTGGCTGATTGCGGGTCTGGGTCCAGACCCAAACACCTGCCTTTTTACCTTTAGGCACAATAAAGGCTAATTTTGATCCATCCTGAGATAACAATGGATTAACAATACCATTAAAAGTTAAAGGATAAATAGTGGGGATGGCTGGAAAAAGGGTAACTTTTAAATCTGTGACCAAACCTTCTTTCACTTCTACCAACTTTTCCCAGGGGATAAAACCCTCTTTAACCACTTTAACTGAATAACTTTTAGGAGCCAAAGAAGATACAGTGGCATTGGTGGCAGTTGTTAAATGTCCATCCAGGAAAACTGAGGCAGCATCCGGCTCTGAGGAAATGGTCATAATGCCGGTTCCCACAACTTTCATTTCTTTAGGGGAAAAAGTATAACCTTTAGCTAGCATAATCACTATCCCAGCAGAAATCATGATGGTTAGTATTGTTATGATAGTGATGATAAAACGTTTGCTCATCTTAAGAATTTACCAGCCTTGCTCTCACAACCAGCCTGTTTAAAAGGGTTCCTGGCGGGTCACAGGTTTGTAAAGTTAAAACAGGAGTATCGTACTTATTAGTCAAGTAAGACACATCTTGAGGAAAAGCTATTGTTTTATCAAAAACTATATAATCATAACGTTTATTTTGATAAAAAATAATTACCCTATCCCCTGGTACCAGTTCCCTTAGTAAATAAAATATAGCATTAAACCTGACAATATTCCAGGGAGCATCTGTGGAATGGGAAAAAAGATATAAATTACCCTTTTGTCCAGGAGGAGTGGAGCCTAAAGCCTCAGCTACACCCTGGGTTAAAGCCTGGACATATGCTGTCTCAGAAGCTGGGTTAACATTAGGGATAATTCTGGCATTAGCATTAATTTTTTCAATCACAATTCCATATTCAGTGGAAACTGGCACAATCTGGTTCTCACTAGGACTTTTTAAGTCACCTAAGGTACTTAAGTTACTTAAGTTACTTAAGTTTTCAACATTAGCTACAGTCCTTTTAACTCCAAAAATCTTATCTGCCCTATACTTAACCTCAGCCTGGATCAAAGGTCCTAACATAAACACCACAGCAGCTAAGCCTGCAAAAAACAGCAAATACCCCAAAAATCTAATAGCTAATATGATGTTAAAACGTTTAACCATTTTTAAGTACCCCTGGAGAGAGTTGCACTCCCGGCCAACTTCTTAGGACGAAGCTGCTCTATCTACTGAGCTACAGGGGCATTATAGATATTTTAACATTTTAAGAGGTATAATTTCACTTACGGGGACTAGGTCATCGGTAGACCGCTGCTTTCGGGTAGCAGAAGTAGAGAGTTCAATTCTCTCGTCCCCGACCCTTCGACTACGCTCAGGGCGAGCTACCAAACCAAAGCTCAATCTCTTTTTTGGCCTCATCAGTTGAGCCTGAGGCATGGATTAAATTATAAACCGGTCTTTCTTCTGAGTTGGCTTTGAGAATGGAATCTGTACCTAAATCACCCCGTATGGTGCCTTTTTCAGCTGTCTGGGGATCTGTAAAACCAGTTATTTTCCTGGCTACACTAACTGCATCTTCCCCTTCTAAAAGAAGTGCCACAATTGGGCCTGAAGTGATAAATCTTCTTAGCCAGCTAACTACTTTTTTCCCCTGATCCTCAGCGCTTTTTACTTTTTGCCCGGCAGCAATGGTTTTTTCTCCAATAGATTTTAAATAAGCAGGATCCAAGGGGTAGTGTTTTTCCACTATATCTTGAGGCGCTAAGATATCTTTTCTTTTAATTAGTTTTAAATTAACAGCCTGATACCGGTTTATAATTTCTTCTGTCAGCCCTCTTTGTACCCCATCAGGCTTAATAATAATAAGTGTTCTTTGGATCATGATCTCTTTGAGTATAACGATTATAATATTTATAACTGTTATATTAAAGAACTACTTTATCTCCACATCCTCTACTTTGGTATCCCCGTTTTCCAATACAAACACCACAGCATACCTGGGAACTTGTGGATTTCTCTCTGTTGTTGCTGCTCCCACAGTCACCATAGGTAATTTAGTTACCGGCTCTTCATATTCACTAAAATAATGAATATCTCCTGAAAAAACCTTTTTAACTCCTGCAGTTTTAAGCTGGAAAATTAACCTTTCAGCCTGACCTTTAAGCTCTTTTTCCACCTTACCCATAAAACGGTCAGATGAAGGGTGAAAAAGTGGCTCATGAATAAAGATAAAAATAGCTGAAACTGACTCTTTTTTAGCTTTTTCAAGCTCCTGAGTAATCCAATCCTGCTGCTCTGAACTAATTCCTAAATAATTATCACTGTTATTAAGCAGCAAAAACTTGAAATTATTATAGATAAAAGTTTGGTAAGTTAAACCAAAAACTTGTTTAAAATTATATCCAGGATCATTGCCTTTATCCCTGGCATCCCATAAATCATGATCTCCAACAAGTAAAAAATACCTCAAACCAGATCTATCTAATTCAACTTTGGCTTTTTTTAACTCATCAATTGTGCCAACCTCGGAATAATCCCCCATCCCAATAATAAAAGCTAAATCAGGATATTTTTGCTTGGCTTGGGTAATAGCTTTATTTAAATTAACATTATCACTATGAGAATCTGCTATCAGCAAAAATCTAAAAGCATATTTTGAGGATGGAACCTGGAGACCGGAAGCTTGATCTTGAGGTTTGAGGTTAGAAGTTAGATTCTCCAGCTTCCCACTTCCAGTTTCTAGCTTCTCTTTCAGACCTGGAATTTTACTAATTAAACTATAAACAGCTCCTTTTGGGTCTAGCTTTAAAGGATCAAAACCTGAAAATTGCTTATAGGCAGTATAAAGTCCAGCTAACAAAACTGTAAACATCACTAAGCTTAAACATAGTCTAAATATAACAAACAAAGGATTACTAGCTCTTCTGGTGTTGTGTTTTTTAAACATATTATCCTTCGACTCACTTCGTTCGCTCAGGCCTTCGGCTCTGAGGCTCAGGCTCGAAGAAATGACACTTTGTGTCACATCCTTTCAGGCGCTTCTATCCCCAACAAAAATAGTCCTTGCTTTAATATATTAGCCACAGTATTAGTTAAAGACAAACGGAAGTCTTTCTTTCCTTCCCCTGCATCCAGTATCCTGTATTTTTGATAAAAAAGATTAAAATTAGCAGCCAATTCTAACAAATATGAGGCAATAATATTTGGGTGTAAACTTTGGATAGCTTCCTCAACCACCCCATCAAAATATTCTATTTTTTGCAGAATTTGCCTTTCTTCGGCTTCGAGTTTACTTAAGTTGCTTGAGTCACTTAAGTCACTTAAGTTCTTTCTTAGGACAGACCTGGCTCTGGCATAAGTGTATTGAATATAAGGCCCGCTGTCACCTTCTAAAGCCACAGACTTTTCTATATCAAAAATAGTATCTACTTCAGGCTGGTGTTTTAACATAGCAAACTTAATAGCGCCTATACTTACCTTGTTTATTGTTTGCTCCTTTTCTGAATCAGGAAAATCTTTAAGCAAAGCTGCTATTTTACTTTTAACAATTTCAAACAGCTCCTCAAGGGTAAACACCGTTCCTGTCCTGGAGGACATTTTTCCACTCTTTAACCTTACTACCCCATGCCCCAAATGGATTGTTTTCCTGCCTAAATCAGGGTTAACTTCCTTCATTGCAGCAATAACTACTTTAAAATATTCATTAATTTCGTTAGCAGTTACTATCACAGATTTATCATATTTAAATTCACTATATTTGTGGGGAGCGTTACCTATATCTTTAGTTTCATAGGTTGGCAAGCCAAGCTTATTAATAAAAACACGGGTGTGTAATCCATGCTTTTCTCCTCTATATATGATAGCTCCTTCGCTTGTTTCAAAAATTCCCTTTTTTAAACCTTCAAGCACAAAGTTATATCCCCATTCTCCTGTTAAAGATTCAGGGTAATATCCATCGAATTTTGTGCCTAAAAGCTGATAAATGGTTTCAAAATATTCCAAACTCCATTTCCTGCCTGTTATCCAGATATTTTTAATTTCTTTTAACTCCTCTTCATCTATATGATTTATGTGCTTTCTATAATCAACCCTTGGTTCCCAACCCTTAGCTTCCTGCCAATACTGTTGTGCAGCTACAAAAATCAGCAGATTCAACTTTTCCATCTCTTCTTTTGGCCTATCTTCCTCATAAGCAGCAGCTCCCAAGACATATGCTTGCCCCATAAACTTAATACGTTCAGATAAAGGCATTTTTTCTAAATCCCGGAAGGTTAAATCCTCTCTTTTGAGCTTGTTTAGGATGCCGTAAATAGCTTTGGCTACATGCATGCCTACATCTCCAAAAAAATTAGCGCGCCAAACAACATCTCCCCTTGCTTCAAATAAACGGGCTAAACTTTCTCCCACTGCATTACTAAAAACATGACCAATATGAAACTCCTTAAAAGGGTTGGGGTCAGTAAACTCTACCATTACTTTTTCATGATTCTTCTTTTGCAAACTTAAGTTACTTAAGCTACCTAAATTACTTAGTAGTGTTTCATCTTTTAGAAAAAAGTTAATAAAACCTCCTCCGGCAATTTCTAAGTTACTTAAGTAACTTAGGTTACCTAGGTTACCTATAATTTTCTTAGCAATCTCTTGAGGAGACTGCTTATCATTTGATGATCTTTGTTTAGCAAGCTGCAAGGCTATATTCGTGCTATAGTCACCAAAGAGTGGATTTTTGGAACTAGTTAAAACTATATCAGTTACTGAATAACCCAAATCTTCTACTGCTTTTTTTAAGTCTTCTTCAATCCTCTTTTTTAGCATTGTTTAATGATAACACAATTGCAGCAACCAGCATATAATACCCTACCCAAACTATCCATACCTGTTCCCCTAAATATTCCCAGGCAAATGGTAAAGATGAGAAAAAGGACACTATATAAATAAAATAAGTTAAAAAGGCAGATACTATTAACCCTGCCCAGCTGAATATGAGCAAAATTGAGCCTAAGATCATTATAAAAGGGATTGTCCAGCCAATTAACAGATTAGCAAAAACACCCACCAAAGAAACTTGATGAAAATTTTGGGCAATAATAGGAGTTACCATCAGCTGGGCAGCTATTGCCACAGCTAAATCCTCTCCTAAAATAGGCAGCCTTTTAAACCATTTAAGTAGTATGGGAGATACTACAATTACCCCAAAGGTGGCTAAAAATGACAGCTGGAAAGATAAACTGGTAATCCAATCAGGATTAACTAAAAGCATTAAGCCTGCAGTTACTATTAATACCCAAAAACCGCTTCTCTGTCTGCCGGTAAGCTGGGCTAATAAGGCTAAACTAAACATAATAGAGGCTCTTAAGATTGGTATTTGTAAACCAGTCAGCAAAGTATAAAGGATGACTGCCAAAAGACTTAAAACAATAGCATTTCTTCTTTTTATTAAACCAGCTAAGGCTAGAAAAAACCCTGCCACCATACTTAAATTTTGGCCTGAGGCTACTACAATATGTAAAGTTGAGGTATCTCTTAAAGCTAATTTCAACCCTGCTGGAAGATTTTTACTCTGGCCAAGTAAAATCCCGGAAAGCAGTTCTGCTTGTGGAGAAGGCAGGATTTGAGCAATCCTCTGATCCAGAGCTTGTCTTTGGGATTTAAAAATATCTATATTAACCTCCCAACCTCCTCTTCGAGTCTGAACGACCTCAGAGTCATTGACTTGTTGGTATCTTAAAAACAATATCAAAAGGTATAGAATAATAGTAAGAATTAAGGGATATGAATTAAGAATTATGGGAAATCTTAAGACCCTTAATACATAATTCATAATACTAATCCCTAATAAACCACCACTAGATCTTTGATTTTATCAAATATACCCTTGGTAATTACTTTTTTGCTTACCAGCTCATCTACACTCTGGTATGGCCTGTTAGAAATTATCTTGGAGGCTCTATCTGTAGCTATTTGTGGCAAAGCTTCCAGCTCTGGCTGGGAAGCTGTGTTGATATTTACCTTACCTTGCTGGCCAGGACCTCCTGTCTGAGCAGTCTGCACCCCATTGACCTGTTCTCCTTCAGCTGGCACATAAACTTTACTGCCATCTGATAGTTTTTGAGCTAGATTTAAGTATTTTGATATAAATTCCTGATTAGCTTCCTCAGTAAAACCTCCTGCCATCTCTATAGCCTCTTCTATTCTTGCCCCATCTTTTAGTTTGTAAACACCCGCCTTTTTAACAGCCCCTGATACATCAACTGAGATAATTTTATCAGCTGTAACTAAACTGTCTTTAGGATACTCTTTTGGCTTCTGTTTAGTTAAACCAGAAGCAAACACCCCTCCAATAATTAAAACTAACCCAAGCATACTTAAAGCTATGGGGATTTTATACTGATTAATCATAAGGGATTACTCAGAAAGTAGCTTCTGACGGTACTGCTTCACCCAAATTTTATATGCTTTAATCAGCTCCCACATTCCTCTTTCTTTCATTTCCTTATCAACTACCCCACCGGCATGAGGGTATTTATGCAACCTGGCCCTTTTAGAGGAAAAGCCATGAGCAAAGTGAACCAGCTCATGAGCAATGGTGTGATCAACTACTTCTGTAGGAATCTGGGGCTGTTTAAACATACTGGTAATAGTAATATAACTTCTGTCAGTTTTTCGATTTAATTTAATTGAGCCTAAACGGTATTTAGAATACCTGCCAAATCTAATATGGACTGGATTTGTTTGGGTAACATCTTGGAAGTATTCAGACCAGATCAAGTCTAGTCTGTAAAGAAGCCATTTGTTATCGCGGAGTAAACTTACTCTGGGCATAAAAAAGATTATACCATATTATTACTTGCTTGCTGTAGCAACCTAAAGTAATTCTAGAAATATTTAGCAGTGGGGGTTAAAGTTTGCTAACTTTTTTAGACTACAAAGCTGATGATTTTAGAGGGAATATACACGCTTTTTTTCACAAGCTTACCCTTTAAAAACTTTTGTGATTTTGGGCTGTTAAAAGCCATTTTTTCAATGACTTCTTTATGATTTATTATATCTTTCTGTATCAATAAAACATCCCTGACTTTTCCGTTAATTTGCACAACTACCTTAACCTTCTCTTCTGCTAAATATTTATCATTAAACTGAGGCCAAGGCTGCTGGTGAATAGACTGGAATTCGTCATTCTGAGCGATTAGCGAAGAATCTCTCAATTCATTTGAGCTGACATTCGTCAGAGATCCTTCGTCGCTAGCGCTCCTCAGGATGACATTTTGCCATAGCTCTTCTGTAATATGAGGAGCAAATGGAGCCAGTAAACAAAGATAGGTTTTATATTCTTCTTTTGATACTTGTTCTTTTCTTGACAAATGATTTAACCACTCCATCAAAGCAGCAATGGCAGTATTAAACTTCAGCTCTACCAAATCCTCTGTAACTTTCTTAATAGTTCTATGCATCATTCTCATATCTTCGTGGTCTCGCAATGACAACGAATCAACACCCGCCTTCTCTTGCAATCCCCAAACTCTTTGCAAAAAGTGATAAATTCCATTCACTCCTTCAGTTTTCCAAGGGGTGACAATATCATAAGGCCCTAGAAACATTAAGTATAGCCTAATTGCGTCAGCGCCATATGATTTAACCTCTTTATCAGGATTAACCACATTTCCCCTTGATTTGCTCATCCGCAAGCCTCCAGGACCTAAAATTGTGCCGTGGTGGATTCTTTTTTTGGCATATTCATCAAATTTTATCAGTCCTAAGCTTTTAAAAACCATGGTGAAAAATCTGGAATATAAAGCATGGCCTAAAGTATGCTCAGGGCCGCCAATATAAATCTCCAAAGGCATCCAATCTGCTACAATCTTTTTGTCAAAGATTTCCTCATCATTTTCGTTATCCAGATATCTAAAAAAGTACCAGGCAGAATCAACAAAAGTATCCATGGTCTCCACTTCCCTTTTAGCTGGTCCACCGCACTTAGGGCACTCTACCCTAACCCAATCCTCTGCTGTAGCCAAAGGAGGCTTTCCCTGGGGGGCATAGTCAACCTTGTACGGCAGTTCAACTGGCAAGTCTTTCTCCGGAACTGGCACTACCCCGCATTTATCACAATAAATAATGGGTATTGGAGTCCCCCAGTACCTTTGCCTGGAAATAGACCAGTCATGCAAGTGGTATTGGGTTTGTTTTTGACCTGAAGGCTTAGCTTTAAAGCTGGTTTTAATGATTGGCAGCTTAAACTGCTCTGCAAACTGCTTATCCCTTTCATCAGCATATGGCACAGCCATGATGGCACCTGTACCATAACCCATTAATACATAATCTGCTATCCATACAGGAATTTGTCTGCCTGAAACCGGATTTTTTACAAAACTGCCGCTAAATTCACCTGTTTTTTCTTTGCTTTCCTTTCTTTCCAGCTCACTACGGCTTTTTACTGACTTAATATAACTTTCTACATCATTTTTTTGTTCTTTGGTGGTAAGTTTGCTAACCAGCGGATGTTCCGGAGCAAGCACCAAAAAGGTGGCGCCGTCTGAAGTTTGCGGCCTGGTAGTAAAAACTTTTATCCTGTCAAAATCTAAAATCATTCCCTCACTCTTTCCTATCCAGTTATTCTGCCCTTCCCTTAAATGTTTTGGCCAGTCTGCCTGGGGAGGGTCTTGCCAGATTAATTTATCAGCCAAAGCAGTAATCTTAAAAAACCACTGTATAACTTCCTTTTGAACAACTCCTGCTCCGCATCTCCAGCATTTACCATCCTCAACATTTTCATTAGCCAGTACTGTTTGATCTACTGGACACCAGTTTGATAGTAATTTACCCTGGTAAGCTAAACCTTTTTCCAGCATTTTTAAAAAGATCCATTGGTTCCATTTATAATATTTAGGGTCACAAGCCACCATGGTTTTAGTCCAGTCAATTGAGGTGCCTAAAGTCTCAAACTGCTCCCTCATTCTCTCCATATTTTGGTAAGTCCAATCCCTGGGGTGAATACCATGCTTGATAGCAGCATTCTCAGCAGGCAGCCCAAAAGCATCAAAACCATTAGGAAAAAGCACATTAAAGCCTAATCTTTTTTTAAACCTGGCTAAAATATCACCCATGGTAAAAGTAAACCAATGGCCCATATGCAGATCACCTGAGGTATAAGGCAACTCAACAAGCACATAGTATTTTTTAGCTGTATCTGAAAGGTTTGTTAAATACAGCCCTTCTTCTTTCCACTTTTTCTGCCACTTAGGCTCAATGTTTGCAGGAATATATTTTTGCATAGCTTGATTGTAACATCTTATTTTTCAAAAGTCACCTAAGTTACTTAAGCTACCTAGGTGACTTAGATTGTTTTTCACTTCTCTTTTCACAAGCCTGTGCGTTAATCCTTTGATGTATTTTGAACATATTTGAGGTATTTATAAAAAACTAGTTTTTGAGTATGGTTTTTATCCTTTTTTCTGCTTGTTGTTTTCTTCTTGTTATTGTATTGTAAAGTTGTATGAAACTTGCTGCTCTTTTGTTCTACTTACTGCTTGCTGTTTTCTACTTACTACCAACTGTTCATGCTCAAAACAAAAGCATTGAGGTAACTTCTGTTTATGAAATAGCTGATACTGAAGCTAAAGAAGGCGACATTATGGTAGCTACTGATAAAGGATTAGTCAGAGCTGCTCAGAGCTTTGATAATAAAATGTTTGGGGTCATAGCTGAGCAGCCAGTTTTAGTTTATAGGAATGGAGATACTAAAGGAAAACCGGTTGTCAGATCAGGTGTTGCCAATATTAATGTCATAAATGCTAATGGCCCTATCAAATATGGTGATTATATTACCTCTTCTACCAAAGCTGGCATCGGCCAAAAAGCTTCAGAATCAGGTTATGTAATAGGCATGGCTTTAGCTGAGTTTAATGGGCAAGAAGGCCAAATTCCTGTTGCTATCAGGATAGAATATGCGGAGTTGACCAATCCTAGATTTGCCGGCAGGTTGTTTGGTTTTGTGGGCAGCTCATTCTTGGAAAATGTCAAAGATCCCAAGCAGCTGGGAATGATTATCCGTTATATGGCAGCAGGACTGGTAATCCTGTTAAGTTTTACATTTGGCTTCTTAACCTTTTCCCGCTCTATTGTCAAAAGTGTGGAATCATTGGGTAGAAATCCTTTGGCCAAAACCACTATTCAATTATCTATGATCATCAATATTGCCTTACTGGTAGTAACCGGGGTCATTGGAATAGTAGCATCAATCCTGATAATTCGTTTATAATAGACCTATGCCCAACCTGCCCATATCACTAACCATAATCCTGGGAATTTCCACTGCAGTTGCCTCCCTGCTCTATATCCGTGAGTATTTTTTAAGAAAAAAGGACTATCAAGAACAACAAACTGTTATGTTACAAACCCGCCAAAAAAGCAACCAGCTTTTGGCTGCAGCCCAGATGGCAGAAACTGAAATTATTTCTGAGGGAAATTATGCTACCCAAAAGTTATTGAATGAGTTTAAACTTAAGCTTGAAGATTTAATTGAAACTGATCAAAAATCAATTGCTTCTGCCCAGGACCAGCTATTTAAATTCATGGACAGTATCCAAAAAAGAAGTGTTGAATTTGAGGAAGCCTCAAAACAAGCCACAGAAAAAAGGATTAATGAGACTTTTGAACGTTTGGAAACTAAATTATCTGACTTTTTAATCCAAACAGGACAAAAAACAACTGCCTCAATTGAATTGGAACTTAAAGCTGTCAGACAATTAATAGAAACATATAAAAATCAACAATTAAAGCTGATTGATGAAAATATTATTGCCATGATGGAACAAACGCTCAATTTAGTTTTGGCCAAAAAGTTATCCTTAAAAGACCAATTAGACTTAGTTTATGAATCTTTAGAGAAAGCTAAAAAGGAGAAATTTATTACTTAAGATACCTATGGACTATATTTTAAATAACACCTACTCCATAACTCAGCTTAAACATAAATTAAGCATCTTAAAATCTTATCTTTTGCAGACCTTTTTTGGAGGTCCCCAACCAGCTTTAAACCCAAAAGATGAAGCTTTTTTAAAAGCTTTACCTGAATCTTTTTTAAAACAATTTAATGCTGGTAATGTTTACAAATTATTTAAAGAGATGGAAGACCAAATCAATAAACTGCCTGTTTTAATCATTTATTTAACCTTTGAAACAGATGATGAGTCTCTTGCCCAAATTGGACAGTTTATCAGGAAAAATCTTAGCTCCCCTGTAATTTTAGACACTAAATATGACCCAGGCTTAATAGCCGGAGCAGCTCTAGCCTGGAAAGGAGTATATAGGGATTATTCCCTAAGGGCAAAACTTGAGGAGAAAAAGGGAGAAATACTAGGAAGCTTTAAGAGATTCCTTAGGTGACACAAAGTGTCATCCCCGCGCAGGCGGGGATCCAATTATTTATATAGATTCCGTGTCAGGCACGGAATGACAAAAGTATTATGAATGAAGTAGGTTATGTTACTTCCACCAGGGGTTTTTTAGTCCATTTAGATGGGCTGCCCTCTATCAGGATCAATGATATGGTGGCCTCTGAAGAAAACTTGAGAGGCTGGGTCTCCTCTATTGATAAAAATCAAGTTGAAGTGCTGATGTTGGATGAAGGGGTGGTTTACCCAAAACAGCAGTTTAAACGCCTGTCTGCCAGGTTAGGTGTCAGCATAGGAGATTTTTTACTGGGCAGATCAATCAACCCTTTAGGTATCCCTATTGATGGTAAAGGCCTCTTAACCAGGTCAAAAACCAACCCAAGTTTGGAACTGGATAAAGAAGCGCCGGGAATTGAATACCGCCAGTTTATCTCCAAACAATTTTTAACAGGAATCACTTTAATTGATACCCTGATCCCCCTGGGTAAAGGACAAAGGGAATTGATCATGGGAGATGCCCACTCAGGTAAAACCTCCCTTTTACTGGATATCGTGATAAACCAAAAAAATACCGGAGTAATTGTGGTTTTTGCCTTGATTGGCAGACCATCAGTGGTGGTGAAAAACTTAATTGAGGTTTTAAGGAGCAATAAAGCCTTGGATTATACAGTGGTAGTTGCCACCTCTTCCTCAGACCCTGCCCCTTTAATTTTTTTAACCCCTAAAACTGCTATGACTGTTTCAGAATATTTTCAAAAAAAGGGCAAAGATGTGCTGTTGATACTAGATGATCTAGGCTCCCATGCTAAAATCTATCGGGAAATTGCCCTGCTTTCCAATAAAGCCCCTGGCAGACAGTCATATCCCGGGGATATTTTTTACCAGCATGCTCATCTTTTAGAGCGGGCTGGTAATTTTTTACCCTCTAATGGAGGCGGTTCTATTACTGCCCTGCCCACTATAGAACTGGACTTAAATGATTTTACTACCCTGATACCCACCAATCTAATGTCCATGACAGACGGGCATTTGCTTTTTAAAGCTAGTCTACGGGCTACTGGCCAAACTCCGGCTATTGATATTTCTTTATCAGTTTCCAGGGTAGGCAGACAAACACAAGATTCTGTCAGCAATTTACTTTCCATGAGGGTCAGGCAGGTTTTATCAGAGGCTGCAGATTTAGAAACAATCAGCCGTTTTGCCTCAGAGCTGCCTCCTGAAACACAGCTGGTCCTGTTAAGAAGAGAGCAGATTTTAGAGCTTTTAAAACAAGATCCCCTGACTCCTATTCCAAAACAAATCCAGGTTATTCTACTAGCCTTGCCTTTTACCACCTTTTTTAAGGATAAAAACAGAAGCTTTGTAGAAAAATATAAAAGGGCAATTATTGAAGCATTTTTAAAAGATCCGCGGCTAATTCCCATCACCAAAGCAGTTAATAAGCTTAAAACTGATGAGGAGCTGATTAAACTGTTGGAAGGAGCAGGAGGGATTTTATGACCATAAAAGAAATTGATGAGGCTTTAGAAGAAGGAAATAGCCTGAAATCTATTGCCCAGGCTTATTCTGAAATAGCTAATATAAAAATTAAAAAAATCAGGGGTGAGGTGGTCAGAAACAGGCAATTTTTTGAGGAGATTTCCTTTGTCTATGGGCTGATTAAGGTTTTGGCTGACAAAAAGAAGATCTCTGCCCAAAAGAACAAAAAAACCATTAGTCTGATACTGACCTCTAACTTTCGTTTTTATGGCAATATTAATGCTGATTTAATAGACTTTTTTATTGCCACTATCAGTAAACTTGATACAGATATTTTACTGGTCAATAAAGCTGCCATAGATTATTTTAAAGCCCAGGCCAGTCTCCACCTGGGAGGAATCAAGGCCTACCTCCCAGGTGAACTGAATACTGTCATGCTTAAATCAGATATGCCCAATCCTTTGGAGCTGCAAAATTTGGTTAATATTGTTAAAGATTATAACCAGGTTTTAATCTTTTATTCTAAGTTAAAAAGTTTGCTGATCCAAACTCCCCAGGTTTTGGATTTATCCTCTGCCCAAACCCAGGCCCAAAAAAGCAACCAGATGGATTTTAAGTTTATTTTTGAGCCTGAACTGCCTAAAATTTTAGCTTTTTTTGACAATCAAATAATCACTCTGATTTTGGAGGAAGCTTTTTTAGAATCAGAAGCCTCCAGGACTGCTTCCCGTTTTATTTCCATGGACCAGGCTGAAACAGATGCTAATAAATTTATCAAAGAATATACCATACTCAGGGCTAATGCCAAAAAAATTATGGATAATAATAAAATTTTAGAAAATTATGCTACGATGATAGCAGTAAAATGAATAATCAAGTCACTGGTACCATCACTTCTATTAATGGCCAAATTGCCACTGTAGAAGCGGAAGGAGACATCTTCCCGCAAGCTTCGGAGATTTTATACTCCCCTGATGATCCCCATATTATTTTAGAGGTTTTCTCACAAACTGAAAATAGTATTTTCTGCCAGATTTTATCCAGTCCGGATAAATTATACCGTGGCATGAAAGTTTATGGAAGCGGAACTGATCTAAAAATTCCAGTTGGTAAAGCAGTTTTAGGCAGGGTAATGGATTTATTTGGTAACTCAAAAGATAACAATGGTCCTATTAATAAAGCTAAACAGGCTTCTATTTATTCTAAAGCCCCCAGCCTAAATATTGTTCAGTCAAGCTATCAGGTTTTAGAAACAGGCATTAAAGCCATAGATTTTCTCACCCCTATCCAAAAAGGTGGTAAAGTAGGCTTTATTGGCGGTGCAGGAGTTGGAAAAACCATTCTGCTAACAGAACTTATGCATAATATCACCCTGGGGAAAACCCCGGAGAAAAACACCTCGGGGGTGGGCTCTGACTCCCCCGAGGTGAGAGGTGAACGTGAGGTTTATTCTGTTTTTGCAGGGGTGGGTGAGCGAATCAGGGAAGGGCAGGAGCTGCTCCAAAGGCTTAAAGAGTCAAAGGTTCTAGCTAAAGTCAGTCTTATCTTAGGCCAGATGAATGAAAATGCAGCCATCAGGTACAGAGTGGCTTTGGCTGCTACTGCCCAGGCAGAATATTTCCGGGATCAGGAAAAGAGTGATGTGCTATTTTTTATAGACAACATGTTCAGGTTTGTTCAGGCAGGCAATGAAGTGGCTACTCTTTTAGGCACTATTCCTTCTGAACAAGCTTATCAGGCTACTTTGCAAACAGAAATATCAACTTTAGAAGACAGACTCATACCCACTCAAAATGGATCAATTACCTCTTTCCAAAATGTTTATGTGCCTGCTGATGAGATTACTGATGCCGGGGTTTCCACAGTGATGTCATTTTTAGATACTGCTATTGTTTTATCCAGATCTGTGGCCCAAAAAGGCATTTATCCTCCCATAGATTTATTCCAGTCTTCCTCCTCTACCATCACCAGGGCTTTTTTAGGGGAACTGCATTTTAAAGCTTTAATCCAGTTTCAAAAGTTATTGGAAAACGTAAACAGCCTATCACATATTGTAGCAATTGTTGGTGAAGAAGAATTATCAGCAGAAAATAGAATACTTTATAACAGGACTAAAAAGATTATTAATTATTTAACCCAGCCATTTTTTATGACAGAGCAGCAAACCGGCAGAAAAGGAGTCATTGTCCCCAGAAATACTGCTATAAAAGATATCACACTAATACTTTCTGGTAAGTTAGATCACATATCCGCAGACAAATTTATGTACTTAGGATCTTTGCAGGAGGCAGGAATAATACAATAGACGATAGAAGATAGAGTGTAGAAGATAGAATTTTGAAAATAGATGGTAGAAAATAGATTTTTCTTTTCCATCTTCCATTTTCCATCATCTACCGTCCAAACTATGTCCAACCCTACTCTTCATGTCCGTATCATCTCCCCCCAACAGTTAATCCTTGATACTGAGGCCAACTCAGTGTCTTCCAAAAACTTACAGGGACCATTTGATGTGTTACCCCTTCATGCTAATTTTATTACCCTGATTGAAAATACCCCAATAGTGATAAGAACTCCAAACCAAAAACCACTTACCTTTAACTTTCCTTTAGCCATTATGTTAGTTACAGAAAATAAAGTTAATATTTACACATACATTCAACCGATCTAGTTTGTTCTGGAAATCTTCTTCTACTACTATAATAACCCTTGACAAATCTATGTAAATATATGTAAGCTGAGTATATAAATCTATGCAAGAGCAGACAGATGCATAGATTTCAATGTCTAGTAGACATTGAAGCAGACGGACAAACTAGATGAAAAAACGTTTGTCCAGGATTAAAACCACTAAAAAACTTCTTTCTGATGATTCTCTCTTGAAAATTGGTCCAGCTTCCACAGCTTTAGGAGTGTCAATTGATACCCTAAGAAGATGGGAGAAAAATGGCAAAATCAAAGCTGTTAAAACTCCTGGTGGAACCAGGTTATACTCTCCAGCAGAATTAAACAGGATTAAACCAGGTACTATCACTCCAGAACAAACTGAATCATTAAGCACAGAGGAACTGTTAAGAAGAACTTCAGAAAATGGGTCTAGCTCCTCTTTGTCATTCCGAGTGATTAGCAATGACGCATTGGGTGTTACTCAACCCTCTTCTTCTCTTCTGACTAAATTCTTAATAGGTGGAGCTATTACCTCAGTAGCTACTTTAGCTGTAGCTGGCTTTATGGTAGCTTCATCTTTTTTTCAGAAGAGCCAACACCTCGAAGGTGTAACTGCATTTTTTCACCTTCGAGGTGGACAAAATGTTTTAGCAGCTGCTACTGCTTCCAGGTATTTAGAGATTAATACTGATACTAAGATTTTTGGGACTTTAAATAACCTAAGCCTGGAAGCTACTCCTTCAGCAAACAGTATTGCTTTAATCTCAGGAAATACTCAGTTAAATATAATAAAGAGTGCCAAACTGGATCAGGATGTATCAACCATAGCTGCTCCTACCTTTAACACCTTAAATCTGTCTGCTGCTAAGGACCAGCTGGTATTTCAATCAGAAGGCCTAACAGGCACATTAAGCTGGACACCAACAGCAGCCAGGGTGTTAACCTTGCCAGATGCTACCACCACTCTGGTTGGTAAAGATACCACTGATACTTTAACCAATAAGTCTATTTCCGGATCATCTAACACCTTAACCAGCATCCCTAACTCTGCCCTGTCCAACTCTAAGGTCACTGTTACTGCAGGCACTAATTTATCTGGTGGTGGGGATATTACCTTAGGGTCATCAGTGACTTTGGCTTTAAAAGATTCTCCATCTATTTCCGGGACTTTAACTGTGGCTGGAGCATCTACTTTAACTTCCTCTTCTTTATCTATTGCCGGAGTAGCATATACTTATCCTTCTTCCCAGGGAGCTTCATCAACTGTGTTATCTAATAATGGAGCAGGTACTTTATCCTGGGGTACTATTGGAGCCTCTGGTATTACTGCTGATTCTTTAGACTTTACAGAAATCTCTGATACCTTAACCTTAGATGCTACAACCTCCATTGCTAATGCCGGTTATAACCTGACTATAACTGGTACTGGAGCAGTTAATTTTAATAACACAGGTAATGTAGGAATAGGATCATCTTTAACAGTTACAGGATCTACTACCATTGGAGTATTTGACAGATTAAGGGTAAATACCCTGGCAGATGTTGCTGCCTTAAATGTTTCAGGAAACTTAGGTGTTGGTTCATCTATTACAGGATTTGGAGCATTAAATGGCTTAAATGTGACAGGACTTAGTAATTTAGCAGGACTTAATGCTACCTCAGCTAATGTAGCTGGCACAGGCAGGTTTAGGGATCTGATTACCCATGATCTGATATTGGCTAATGGCAGCTTTGCTAATATCTTACAGGGTTATGCAGGATATTCTGGATATACATCAGTTACAGGAGGATTGGGAACTGGTGGAGTTGGTAGTATTACTCCTGCCCAAAGAATCACCAGTACTGGTAACCTGGTTAATATTGGCTCTATCCAGGCAGGAGAAACACTTTTAACTTCTGCTGGCACATTTAATACTAAGGTGGATTATGGAACCGGGTCAGGTCCAAGGGGTGTAGCTATGGGTGATGTGAATGGAGATGGCAAAGCTGATCTGGCAGTAGCAAATGAGAACAGTGCCACTGTTTCTGTTCTTACTAATAAAGGTGATGGCACATTTAATGCCAAAGTGGATTATACAACCGGGACAACTCCAGTGAGTGTAGCTATAGGTGATGTTAATGGAGACGGCAAAGCTGATCTGGCAGTAACAAATTGGAGCAGTAGCACTGTTTCTGTTTTTACTAATAAAGGTGATGGCACATTTAATGCCAAGGTGGATTATACAACCGGGACAAATCCATATGGTGTAGCTATAGGTGATTTAAATGGAGATGGCAAAGCTGATCTGGCAGTAGCAAATTTTAACAGTTATACTGTGTCTGTTTTTACTAACACAGGTACTGGCACATTTAATGCCAAGGTGGATTATACAACCGGGTCAGTTCCAAGGAGTGTAGCTATAGGTGATGTGAATGGAGATGGCAAAGCTGATCTGGCAGTAGCAAATGAGAACAGTGCCACTGTTTCTGTTTTTACTAATAAAGGTGATGGCACATTTAATACCAGGGTGGATTATACAACCGGGACAACTCCAAGGAGTGTAGCTATAGGTGATTTAAATGGTGATGGCAAAGCTGATCTGGCAGTAGCAAATAATGGCAGTACCTCTGTGTCTGTGCTTACTAATAAAACAACCACCATCTTTTATGCTAATGCCTTAACAGGTAATGTTGGTATTGGCACCTCAGCCAGTATGACCACTAATAATTTATCTGTTTTTGGTGGTGTTGGTATTGGTAATTCTGGACCTAATGGTTTTTCCAACTCCTTAGCTCCATCTTTAGGTTTAGCTATCCAGGGAAATGTGGGGATTGGGACTACCTCCCCTGCTGGAGCTCTCCATGTTGTAGGACAGTGTGTCACCGGAGACACATTGCTTAAGAGGAGACGCAGGAAATCTCGGAAAGACTCGGAAAAACTCGGAGGTCCAGATCCAAAAGACACCTCGGGGGTGGGCTTTGACTCCCCCGAGGTGGATGGTGATGAGTGGGAAGATGTCAGGATAGACCAGATTAAGAGTGGGGATGAAATTCTAACTTTGGATGAGAAAACCGGAGAGTTTGTTTACCAAAAAGTTAATAACCTGATGGATATGGGAATACAGGATGTTTATCAGTTAATTACTGAAACTGGCAAAAGAATCAGAACCACAGGAACCCACCCTTATCTTATCAAGGAAGCAGATAAAAAGATAATCACTGGTACATTTGAGGTAGATCAATCAAATAGGATAGAAGATCTCTCAAAAGACAGCTTTATAGCTATAGCAAATAAGCAGCATTCTTTTGTGGCTATGATTTCTAAAAAAGAAAAGAAAAGAATCCATAAATTCTACCAGAAAACTCCCAAGCTCTTTGGGCCTGTTCTTTGGGCAAGGATTATTGCCTACCTTGTGAGAGAAAATAACATTAAAGAAGCAAAATTAATTCTTGATCAAGAATATCCTACGTATGAAAAGGCGATTAACCAGATCATTGGCAAAAATACTGAAGATATTATTATAGAATACAAAAGTATCGGACATAAATCAAAAGCTCACTTTGCTGCTTATAATACAGCTTATCTTGCCAATAAAAAAGCGACTGGAGCCTTGGTCGTTAACCAAGTAGCCGAGGATTTGTTACACCCTGCAACCAGTGCAGCGATTCGCAAACCATCCAGTCGTTTGAAAAAAGATTACCACAAATTAGCTGATTTGTCAAGGGCAGAATGGACTAAAGTTTATGACATACAAATTGGTTCATTGGTGGCAACAGTAGCAGGATGGGAAAAGATAATATCACTCAAGAAAGTTTCCAGAGAGCAAGTATATGATATAGAAGTAGAAAATACCCATAATTTTGTAGGTAATGATATTGTTGCCCATAATACATATATTACTGGTAATGTAGGGTTGGGTATAGCCTCTCCTGCCACTAATCTACATCTACTGGGCTCTGGTACAGGTACTGGAGTCCAGCTGTTAACCCAAAACTCCACCCAGACTAACTTTGGATTAAGTGTCTTAGATAATGGCAATGTGGGGATTGGGACAACGGGGCCGGGAGGGTTGCTTGATGTGGCGACAGGAGGTGTGACTAAGTTTAAGGTTGATACAAATGGCGCTTATGTTACTTCAGCGAATTCATCAGGAATTGCGTTCACAGTTACCGATAACAACGGTGGTGTGATTTCACTTGGTCAGTATAACGGTTCACTGATTAAAAATTCCTCAGGAGTATTAAACATTGCTCCTAATAGCGGAGTGCTTAGCATTGGTGTAGGTGGAGTATCGTACGGTAACAGCATTTCCTTCTATAATAATGGAATTGCCTCTATAGTAACTGGTGCTTCAGGAACCAGTACAGGTTTGGCAATAAACGAGAGTCAATCTAAGCCCTTAATTTTGGGTGCCATAACCACTTCAGAAACTACTCATGTAGTCGAGCTCGCCGAAAACACCAAACTCCGCGCTGCCAAGACGTTTCAATGGACAACCGGGATTATTGACGGAAACGGCAACGTGGGTATTGGGACAGCTTCTCCCACAGATAAGTTAATAGTCTCAGGAGGAAATGTTGGTATTGGGGTATCCTCTCCTTTAACAGCCTTAGCAGTTAATGGAGCAGGGACTATTGGCTGGGGAGTCACAGGTGTGGCAGGACCAGCTAATGGTTTGGCAGTCTCAGGTAATGTAGGAGTAGGTACTACATCCCCTCTGGCTAATCTTCATGTTGTAGGCCAGTGTGTGGCCTGGGATACCAGGATAAGGATAAGAAGGAGAAGAAGGAAAAACACCTCAGGCAAAGATGACATCTTAGATACAGAACACCTTCCAGGTGAGAAAAATGCCTTACACCTGGAAGGTGGATGGGACTATCTGGAGGTAATGATCAAGGATATTAAGAGTGGTGATGAAGTATTATCCTTAAATGATCAAACAGGAGACTGGGAATGGCATCAGGTAGAGAAAACCATGGATATGGGGATCCAGACTACTTACCTGTTAATAACTGGGTCAGGTAAAAATATCAGAACCACTTCAAATCATCCATACTTAATCAGGAATAAATTATCTTTTGGAAGTCTCACGCAGGAAAGCTACATAGATAAGGACAACAGCTATGGTATAGAGGGTAATCATTATAGAGCCGACGGAGAAGAATTGATCAGGGTTAATATTCATCTTTTTAATTTCCTTTCCCTTAAAAATATACCTGCAACTAGGGCAATTATAGCAGCAGGCAAATTAAGTGTCAACAATCCAAGGTATTTTGTCACAGAAATGCCAAAAAATCCGGGAGAAATTAGTAATACTCCCAACCAACCTGATGCTAAGTTAATGGAGACATCAGCTAATGCTTCCCTAACTGCAGATTTAGAAAATATTTTCTTAGACAACATTCTTACCTACAATCTAACAAAGAAGCAAGTTTCTGTCAATGAAAATAATGAATGGGTAAAGGTAAGTCAAATCAAACCTGGGATGGAGATTGCAACCATTGATGGTTGGGAGAGGGTGGTGGCAGTTAAAGAGTTTGCCAGGGAACAGACTTATGATTTGCAGATAGCTAATACCCATAACTTTGTAGGTAATAATATAGTGGCTCATAATACTTATATTACTGGTAATGTGGGACTGGGGATAGCTTCCCCTGCTACTAATCTACATCTGTTGGGCTCAGGCACAGGTACTGGAGTTAATCTGTTAACCCAGAATAATACCCAGACTAATTTTGGATTATCTGTTTTAGACAATGGCAACGTGGGGATAGGGACAACAAATCCTACCTCATCTTTAACTGTAGCAGGAGGTTATACTCAAACAGGTACTGCTTCAAATACTTTCACTGGTACAACGAGCTTTACTTCTACAGGAGGGGTGTCTGTTGATTACAACCTCGCTGTTACCAGATCAATTACTGCAGCTGCACTAGATGGGTCATACCTAACAGTTGGCAGCTTACCAGCAGATCCTCAAAGTTGTTGTGGTGTGGCTGGAAAGACTAGGATTGGTACAGGAAATACTTCTTATGTTGGTTTAATCATCCAAGGAGCTGTAGGACAAACAGCTGATCTGCAACGTTGGTATAGTGGAACAAGTGGCGGTACAGCTGGTATTTTGGCTAGATTGACTAATACTGGAGCCTTATCTTTACAGACATCAGCTGCTAATAATACCTTAAATGTAGCAGGAAATGTTGGTATTGGGGTATCATTTGGTACTGTCGCTGCTCCAATAAATGGTTTAGCAGTAGAAGGTAATGTGGGGATAGGGACCACTTCCCCTGCTGGGGCTCTTCATGTTGTAGGACAGTGTGTTAGTTGGGATACCAGGATCAGGATCAGGCGACGAAGACGTCGCAGAACTTGGAACTTGGAACTAGGAACTTGGATGATGAAGTTAAGGATGACATCTTAGATACAGAACACCTTCCAGGTGAGAAAAATGCCTTACACCTGGAAGGTGGATGGGACTATCTGGAGGTAATGATTAAGGATGTGTTGCCTGGGGATGAGGTTTTATCCTTGAATGAGGAAACTGAAGAATTTGAATATCAGAGAGTTGAGAAACTTTTAGATATGGGAAGAAAAGGAGTATATGAATTAACTACTCTATCTGGCAGAACTATAAAAACAACAGGAAATCACCCATACCTAACCAGACTCACCTCGAAGGAGTCAAAGCCCACCTTCGAGGTGGTTTACCAGTCTCCAATTGATGATGCTGGGTGGGTAAAGGTAAGTAATCTTAAGGTGGGAGATAAAATAGCAGTGCTAGAAGATTTAATGCCTGGAGCGGCTGGGTTTTTTGCCAAACACATACCAGACTACAGCCAGAGCAATAACAGCAATGCCAAAAGCTATTTGAGCCAGGGTAATTTGTGGGGTCAAGTCAATCATACTTCCTCCAATATTTCTTCTGTGGCCACAGCCAGTTTCCAGGAAATGATAGCAAATAGAATGTTTCCTGTCAATATAATAGGCTCTCTGGAAGCAAACATGGCAATAAACCAGGCAGCAACCAAATTAGAACAAACTGCAGAGAAAACTTTTAGCTGGGCAGTTGTTGGTTCAAAAGAAAACCTCATCAGCCAAAATACTACCACAAGAGGTAATACCTATCAATGGGATGAGATAGTAAGTATTAGATATATAGGTTATGAGCATGTTTATGATTTACAGATAGCTAATACCCATAACTTTGTAGGTAATGATATTGTTGCTCATAATACATATATAAGTGGTAATGTGGGGATTGGCTTTACCTCTCCTGATAGATCATTACAGATTGCTGGGGATATTACTACCTCATCCCCAACCATAGCATCTCTTCTTGGACCAGCAGGTTCACAGCTGGGTATTAGTGGATCAAGTAGCAATACCTTAAATAAGAAACTGGTATTTGGTTTGGATACCACCAATAACTATGGTTTTATCCAAGCTGGAGCTAATTTAGGTGTAGGAAATAGTGCAAATTATAATCTATCTTTAAACCCTGTTGGTGGTAATGTAGGGATAGGCTTTACCTCTCCTGCTTATTCTTTAGATGTTTATGGTACAGGTAGGTTTAGGGATCTGATTACCCATGATCTGATACTGGCAAATGGCAGTAATGCTAATATCTTACAAGGATATGCAGGATATTCCGGATATACATCAGTGACAGGAGGATTGGGAACTGGTGGAGTGGATAGTATTACCCCTAGCCAAAGGATAACTAATACTGGTAATTTAGTAAATATTGGTTCTATTCAGGCAGGAGAGACACTTTTAACTTCTGCCGGCACATTTAATGCCAAGGTGGATTATGCCACTGGGACAAATCCATATGGTGTAGCTATAGGTGATTTAAATGGAGATGGCAAAGCTGATCTGGCAACAGCAAATAGTAACAGTATCAGTAACACTGTTTCTGTTTTTACTAATAAAGGTGATGGCACATTTAATGCCACGGTGAATTATGGAACCGGGTCAAATCCATTGGGTGTAGCTATAGGTGATGTGAATGGAGATGGTAAAGCTGATCTGGCAGTAACAAATTCTGGAAGTGACACTGTTTCTGTTCTTACCAATCAAGGTAATGGCACATTTAATGCCAAGGTGGATTATACAGCCGGGTCATATCCATTTAATATAGCTATAGGTGATTTAAATGGAGATGGTAAAGCTGATCTGGCAGTAGCAAATAGGTACAGCTACACTGTTTCTGTTTTTACTAATAAAGGTGATGGCACATTTAATACCAAGGTGGATTATACAACCGGGACAGATCCAAGGAGTGTAGCTATAGGTGATTTAAATGGAGATGGCAAAGCTGATCTGGCAGTAGCAAATTATGAAGGTCCCACTGTTTCTGTTTTTATTAATAAAGGTGATGGCAGATTTAATGCCAAGGTGGATTATGGAACCGGGACAAATCCATTTAGTGTAGCTATAGGTGATTTAAATGGAGATGGCAAAGCTGATCTGGCAGCAGCAAATTGGGGCAGTGACACTGTTTCTGTTCTTACCAATAAAGGTGATGGCACATTTAATACCAAGGTGGATTATGGAACCGGGACAGATCCATATAGTGTAGCTATTGGTGATGTTAATGGAGATGGCAAGGCTGATCTGGCAGTAACAAATTCTGGCGGTACCACTGTTTCTGTTTTTATTAATAAAGGTGATGGCAGATTTAATGCCAGGGTGGATTATACAACCGGGACAACTCCAAGGGGTGTAGCTATAGGTGATTTAAATGGAGACGGCAAAGCTGATCTGGCAGTAGCAAATACTGTCACTAATACTGTTTCTGTTTTAACCAATAAAACAACTACCATATTTTATGCTAATGCTTTAACAGGTAATGTTGGTATTGGTACCTCAGCCAATATGACCACCAATAATTTATCTGTTTTTGGTGGTGTTGGTATTGGTAATTCTGGACCTAATGGCTTCTCCAACTCCCTGGCTCCTTCTTTGGGTCTGGCTATCCAGGGTAATGTAGGGATAGGGACCTCAACTGCTACAAATAATCTCACAGTAATTGGTTCTGCATCAATTGGTTCAAATTATGGAGGATATACTGCTCCAACAGATGGGTTAATTATTCAAGGTAATGTTGGTATTGGAACCAGTAACGGTACCCCATCATATGCTTTATCTGTTAATGGAAGTATTGATTTAACAACCCTTTCTAATCAAATATTAATTAATGGACAAAATGCTTTATCATTCCCTGGCACTAATGGATCATTTACCAACATCGGTATAGGCAGATCAGCAGGAGGATCTTTAACATCAGGTATTAATAATGTATTCATAGGTGATCGGGCTGGGATGAATAACACAACGTCTTCCTCTAACATCTTTATTGGTATCCAGGCTGGACAAAATACTACCGCTTCTAATAACACCTTTGTTGGATATCAGGCTGGACAAAATACTACCACAGCAGATGCTAATGCCTTTTTTGGCTATCAAGCAGGACAAAGTAACACTAGTGGGAATTATAACTCCTACTTTGGCACAAGCAGTGGAACATCCAATACAACAGGACGTTATAACTCTTTCTTTGGTAACCAAAGTGGAGTAAATAACACAAATGAATTTAATTCTTTCTTTGGTGCACAAAGCGGACAATCTAACACTACAGGAAATAGTAACTCTTTCTTTGGCACAAGCAGTGGCGCATCCAACACCTCAGGATCTTTGAATGCTTTCTTTGGCGCAAGCAGTGGACAATATAACACAGGAGGAATTGAGAATTCTTTCTTTGGCGCACAAAGCGGACAATCTAACACAGGATCTGATAATGCTTTCTTTGGCTACAAAAGTGGAATGGTTAACGCAGGATCAAATAACGCTTTCTTTGGTGTGTACAGTGGAGTAAATAATACATCAGGCGGCACTAACGCTTTCTTTGGTAAAGACAGCGGATACTCAAATGTTTCAGGATCGTCAAACGTTTTCCTGGGTTACCAAGCTGGATATTATGAAAAAGGCTCTAATAAACTTTATATTGCCAACTCTTCTACTAACAGGCCTCTACTTTATGGGGACTTCTCAGCAGGTAATATAGGGATCGGGGTAACCGCCGGGACAGGACTGGTGCCAGCAGCCAGGCTTCAACTTCAAGGAGCAGGTACTGGTACTGGAAGAGTTTTAATGACTCAGGACTTAAATCAAACCAGTTTTGGTTTAGCTGTCTTAGATAATGGTAATGTTGGGATAGGTACGACCTCCCCTGCTGGGGCTTTACATGTTGTGGGACAGTGTGTGGCTAAGGGGACAAGGATCAGGAGAAGGAGGAGAAAGAAAGCGAGTCACTCCTCCGATGGTGACCCGAAGGGGCTCCTCGGACGGTGGGACGAGCAGGACTGGGAAGATATTCCTGTTGAAGATATTAAGAGTGGTGATGAAGTATTATCTTTAAATGATGTTACAGGGCAGTGGGAATGGAATAAGGTAGAGGCTACTTTAAATAAAGGAGTCCAGACTGTATATAGGCTAGAGACAGAGGGTGGTAAATGGATAGAAACTAGAATGGAGGTAGCTACCTTCCCCTCTTCTGTCATTGCGAGGAGTGGCAACGATCACGACGTGGCAATCCATAAAACAGATTCCCACGGTCGCCAAGGCGACCTCGGAATGACAATTCAGTGGGAAAAGATAGTCAGTATTAATAAAGTAGGCAGGAAACAAACCTATGACTTACAGATTGCTAATACCCATAACTTTGTAGGAGGACATTATATAAATAGAAAGACAGGTAAAGCCCTAAGTCAGGAGCAAGAAGAAGCCTATGTACAGTATTTGCACCAAAAAACCATCCTTTCAGATGGTTCTCTAGGGGCTCTCGCAGGTTTAGAACCTGTCCGATCCACCAACTTTGGCGGTTCCACAGATAGTGGGAATTCCAGCCCTTCAAGCTCTTCTAATATAACACAACAAAATCAGGATGTCAATAATGACTTAAATGGGAGTGGACCCAAGGGGAATCGAACCCCTGGAACCATGCTTGAAGGGCTGGCTCCGCGACCTGCTGGGCCCACGCCTCTATCATTATCTGATATCTTAGGTCTGGCTGTCAAAGAAACCCTGGACACCTCGAAGGTGGGCTTTGACTCCTTCGAGGTGGAACTTGGCTTTGATCCTGATGACATTGAATATGGTGGCATTGTTGCTCATAATACCTATATAAATGGCTCTGCTGGTTTAGGAGTTAACTTTGTTAATACCACTACTCCTGCCAATGGTTTAGCTATCCAGGGGAATGTAGGTATAGGTACTACTACTGCTGATTATAATTTATCTGTTATAGGTACTGGTAACTTTACTGGTAATGTGGGAGTAGGACAGAGTTTAACAGTCACTGGTACTGGTACCATTGGAGTATTTGACAGACTTAAGGTTAATACCTTAGCAGATGTCTCAGCACTTAATGCTACCACTGTTAATGCCTCTACCCTATCTTTATCCTCTACTCTGTCTTTAGCAGATGGATCAGCAGCCACTCCTGGATTAAACTTTACTAATGATACTGATTCTGGTTTATGGAGAGTAGGAACAAACCTAGTGGGTTTAACCACCAATGGCTCAGGAGCACTACAATCTAAGGCTACTATTAATGGTCTATCTGTTGATGCAAGTGGTAACGTGGGTATTGGTATAACCAATCCTGCCCAAAGACTACATATTAGTGGCAACCTACAATTAGGTGAACCAGGAAACGGGGCCAAAACTCTCTACTTCAGTAATGGTAATCCATCTGGGGAAGTTGCAGTCCTTGCCATATCAGCTGCAAATGTAGTGACCTTAAGCTCTGCTGATGCTTTAAATATCTCTGCTAATCCTATCAGAACCAGTAATGGTGTAATTATCAACAGAACAGCTAGTAACCCATCAAACGCACTGGATGTTTATGGAGCTGCTGTGATTGGAACTTCCTACACCAGCACCTACACTGCTCCAACCAACGGTTTGCTAGTTGAAGGCAATGTTGGAATAGGAGTAACAACTGTTAATGCCAAGTTACAAGTTAATGGTGGGACACTTTTGGGTTATGGATTAAATGCTGCAGCAGGTGCTCCAACAAATGGCCTGGCTGTTAATGGTAATGTGGGAATTGGTACCACTTCCCCTATCACCCAACTCCATATCCCAGGAACTGTACCAACTTCATCAACAAGTACTGTTAGCGGTACTGCAAACTCTGTCTATGTCCAAGGCAGATATGCTTATGTCACAAATAACAGTAGTGGATTTAAGATTATCGATATCTCAAATCCTAAGTCCCCAATAACTATCAGTACTGTGAGTTCTTCTAATTTGGATTACTCTGTAGCCATATCAGTCCAAGGCAGATATGCTTATGTTCTAAGTAATGGGGTTGGCGGAAAAAGCAACTTAGTAGTTTTTGATGTCTCTAATCCAACCAACCCTACTCAACTTAATTATCCTTCTAATTTCTTGATTTATACTAATCCATCTTCTATGTATGTTCAAGGCAAATATGCATATGTAGGAACTCAGACAAATACTGGATTCTACATTATTGATATTTCGAATCCTTCTAATCCAGTTGTTGCTTATCAAAGTGGTTCTTTCGGTACTAATACTTCTGTTTTTGTACAAGGTGGGTATGCATATTTAGGTAGTGATGCAGGCACCCTTAGGATTATTGATGTTTCTAATGCAGCTTCCTCAACCTTAGTTGGTTCGACTACTAGTGGTGTAAGTGGCGCTATTTATGGAGTGTATGTTTCAGGTAGATATGCTTATGTAACAAGTAATTCAAACAATAGCTTATCTATCTTTGATGTTTCTAATGCAGCTTCCCCAACTAATGTAGGCTCTACCTCAACCAGTCTAAGTAGTCCTAGGGGAATCTTTGTCCAAGGTAGATATGCTTATGTAACAAGTAATTCAAACAATAGCTTAGTTGTATTTGATGTATCTTCACCTTCTACCCCTATTAATGTTGGTAGTGTAACTTCTAGCTCTCCTCAATCAGTATTTGTCCAAGGCAGATATGCTTATGCAGGAGGTGGCAACTTTGGGATTTTTGATCTTGGTGGAGCTTATATTCAACAGTTAGAAACAGGGGGGATAGAAACCTCCACCTTAGGGGTTACCTCTAACGCTATCATAGGCAATGATTTAAATATAGTAGGTGGCTTGTCTGTTGGCAGAGGTGCTGAGATTACAGGACCTGTTTCTTTCTTATCTAACAGCTTAGCAGGAGGGGTATTTAGCTTCTCTTCAGGAGGTAACATAGGTATTGGTAATACTAATGGAGGATTTAACTATGGATCTCCATATTCTAGATTAACCCTTCAAGGAGCAGGTACTGGGTTAACATTTAGTACAGTAAATAGTACTTTGAGTCAATTTGGACTAGCTGTTTTAGATAATGGTAATGTAGGAGTAGGTACTACTAACCCTGCATATAATTTCCAGGTAGCAGGTACTGGTAACTTTGGTAACTTAGGTATAGGTGGATCTTTGGTAGTCTCTGGTAATGTAGGAGTGGGACAATCACTTTCTGTAACAAACAATCTCAATGTAGGAGCAGGACTTAAAGTCACAGGGTATGCTGATCTAACAGGTAATGTAGGCATAGGTCAATCTCTAACAGTCACTGGTGCCTCAACCATTGGAGTATTTGACAGACTTAAGGTTAATACCCTGGCAGATGTGGCTGCCTTAAATGTGTCTGGTAATATTGGAGTGGGTGGATCTATTACAGGATATGGAGCATTAAATGGCTTAAATGTGACAGGGTTATCTAATCTGGCAGGATTAAATGTAAATGGAGCTGCTGCTTTATCCTCTACTCTATCTGTTGCTGGGGTATCTTCTTTTGCTAATGGATCTGCCTCTGCTCCAAGTATAACATTTACCTCTGATACTGATACAGGGTTGTTTAGATTAACTACCAATACCTTAAGTTTAACTACAGCAGGTACTAGTAGATTAACTGTTGATGGAGCTGGTAATGTAGGAATAGGTTATACTTCACCTGCTGCTTTCCTACATATCTTAAATACTGGTACTGGCACCTCCTTCAGGGTAGATGATATAGCTAATGATACCACTCCTTTTATCATTGATGCTGCTGGTAATGTGGGGATTGGAACCACTAGCCCAGGAGGAACACTGCACGTCTCTGGCAACACAATCATCTTAGGAGCTGGAGAAGGCGGAACACCAACTGCAACAACCATACGAGGAGCAGCAGCTTCAGGGAGCGACATCCTAGGGGCTAACTTAACCTTTGATGCCTCAAACGGAACAGGCGCAGGTGGTTCAGGCGCTATCATTTTCCGTACTGCTGGACCGTTAAGCGCCACAAACCCATCAGTTTACGAAAATTCTTCAACCTATACTACTTCAACTGATGCCGGCGCCGGCGCTACCTCTCATAGTTTTACATCTCACTCAATAGGCAGCAACTTAAACCGGCTGGTGATTGTTGGGATCTCTTATCGAACAAACACCTCTGTCAGCAGTGTCACCTTTGGCGGTACTGCTATGACCTATCTCACTAACTCAAGAGTGAATGCTTCTGATCGCAGTACAGAACTCTGGTATCTGGTTAATCCACCAACAGGACAAAGCACTGTAGCTGTCACATTCCCTGTTAACGAAGTAAGTACAGTCATTAGTGCCAACTCTTTCTACAATGTTCATCAATCCACTCCTTTGGGAACTGCTGCAACCAATAGCGGAACTTCAACATCAGCTACAGTTGCTGTCTCCTCAGCCACCACTGAATTGGTATTTGGCATACTTTCAAACTATAGTGATGTTCCTTCCACCTCCAGTCCTGCTACTCAACGCTTCCAGGCTGCCACCAATCTTGCCTGGATTCGTTCGACGGGTGCAACTAATACTGGCGCTTCTAGTATCACTATTACCTGGACCAATGCTACCACTATAAGTGCTTGGTGGTCCAGCAGCGGAGTCTCTGTTAAACCAGCAGTATCCGCTGATATAAACCTACTAGCTGAACGCTTAAGGATCACAAACACAGGTAATGTTGGCATTGGCTTTACATCTCCAACTGCTTTACTGGATGTGATGGGTACAACACTTCTTAGAGGTTCTTCTACTACCACTGGTTTAGCTGTTACAGCTGCTGGTAATGTGGGAGTGGGTACCACCTCTCCTGCTGGAGCTCTTCATGTAGTAGGACAGTGTGTGGCTGAGGGAACAAGAATCAGGAGAAGGAGGAGAAAGAAAGCGAGTCACTCCTCCGATGGTGACCCGAAGGGGCTCCTCGGACGGTGGGACGAGCAGGACTGGGAAGAAGTGCCTGTTGAGGATATAGTAGCTGGTGATGAAGTATTATCTTTAAATGATCAAACTGGGCAGTGGGAATGGCACAAGGTGGAAAAGACCATGGATATGGGAATACAGGAAGTCTTAAAGCTGGTTACCCAAACTGGGAAGATAATTGAAACAACAGATGAGCATCCCTACTTAACTATAACAGAAGATACCAAAGATGACCAAAAGTCTCAAAGATTAACTACCTTTGAGGTGGACCAATCAATAAGAGTGGAAGATAAAACTGCTGATACCATATTGGCAATTGCTAATATAGAATCCTCCTTCATCACTAAACTTGATAAAAAGCAAAAACAGATCCTGTTTAAAAAATACTCCCAAAATAATCAATCTAAAAAGTTTGGCTTTGAAATATTCGCCCAAATGGTTGTAGCTTCCATTATTAAATCTGGGCTAACTGTAACTGATTTGGTTATTGATATTGAATATAACAAACATGAAATGGATATTGCTGCAATTATTAGAAAATCATTCCCAAAAATGGGTATTTACTTCAAAAGTATTGGCAAGCACTCTCCAGCTCACCTTGCTGCCTACACCACCCATATACAAAGGAATTTGAAAAAGAGCAAAAAAGAAGAGACCCTGGCCAATTTGAAACTCAAAGGTTTCTTGGCTTCAGAACTGTTACACCCAGAGTTTACAGGGATTCGCAGTCCACATGGTCTCTTTACAATTTCTAATTATACCACAAAGTGGGAGAAAATCAAGTACCTAAAACCAGGTATGCTGATTGCCACTGTGGATGGTTGGGAAAAGATTTCCACTATTTATTTAGCAGGCAGGATTAAAACCTTTGACCTGCAGATAGAAGGTACCCATAACTTTGTAGGGAATAATATAGTTGCTCATAATACCTATATTAATGGTTCTACAGGACTGGGGGTTAACTTTGTTAATACCACTACTCCTACCAATGGTTTAGCTATTCAGGGTAATGTAGGTATAGGCACAACTACTGCTAATTCTAAACTGGTAGTGGTAGGTAATGCTAATATTGGTTCTGCTTACTCTGGAGTAACAACACCTGCTAATGGACTGCTTGTCCAGGGTAATGTAGGAATAGGTACCACAGGTTTAGGTGGTAATGGAGCATTTAACTTAGATGTCTGGGGAACAGCCAGGATAACAGGTAATACTACTATAAATGGTGTTCTTACTACCTCTGGTAATATTGGTGTTGGTGGATCTATCACTGGCTTTGGAGCATTAAATGGTCTTAATGTCACCGGGTTAACAAACCTGGCAGGATTAAATGCTTCAGGCAATGTAGGGATAGGAGGAACTCTAACTCTATCTTCTAATCTAAATATCTCAGGTAATATTATCCCATCCTCTGATGATACTTATGATTTAGGATCTAATACAGCCAGGTTTAAGGATCTGTATTTAGGTCCTGCTACACTTCATCTGGGTACTTCTACTTCAGATGAATATACCCTATCTTATGATACTACTGCTAATAGCTTAGGTTTTAATGTTAATGGGGCAGGTCCTGCTGAGATTACCTTTGATTCCTCAGGTAATGTAGGAATAGGTTTTACCTCACCTACTGCCCTACTTCAAGTTAATTCTGGATCATCTGCTTTTACAGTATCTTCAACAGGTAATGTAGGAGTAGGTGGATCATTAACAATCACTTCTCTAATTACTGCTAATGCAGGAATCTCTTTACCTGCTGGACAAACTATTAGCTTAGGCAACTTTACTTCAGGAGGAGCATTATTTGCAGGAAGTAATGGATTAATATCACAAAATGTATCAGATTACTATTGGGATAATACTAATAACAGACTGGGTATAGGAACCTCTAGTCCTAATTCTGCTTTATCAGTAATAGGTAATGTAGGAATAGGAACCTCTGCAGCAGGAGCCAGACTTCAGGCTAACGGTGGAGCAATCTTTTGGCCTACTACTGCTTCATTATCCTTAGCCTCAGGCACTAGTTTAGCAACAAATGGTAATATTGGAATTGGAACAACTACAGCTGATTATAATTTATCAGTTATTGGTACAGGTAACTTTACTGGTAATTTAGGAGTGGGTGGATCATTAACAACTACTGGTTTAACAGTAGCTAATGGAGGATTAAATGTCTCAGGTTTATCTAACTTAACAGGTAATGTAGGAATAGGACAATCATTAACAGTTACCTCAGCTGCAGTCTTTAATAGTGGGATTAAAGTTTCAGGAGCTGCTGATTTAACCAGTATTAACTTAAATGGTGACACTATTACTGATCTAACAGGGACTAACTTAACTGTATCTTCTGGAGCATTATCTGTGGCTTCCTCCCCCACCTTGACAGGCTTAACCTTAAACTTAGGCTCTGATGCAACAGGAGATATATTATATAGAAATAGTGGAGGAACATTATCCAGGCTGGGGATAGGATCTGTAGATCAAGTCTTAACAGTCTCAGCAGGATTACCTGCTTGGGCAGCATCTCAAAGTGGAGCTTCTTCCCAGTGGACTACTTCTGCTCCTAATATCTACTTTTTAGGTACCACAGGTTCAGGTAATGTTGGTATTGGTGATACTTATGCCAATTATTCTAAACTACAGTTAACTGGATCTGGAACTGGTACAGATATTACCTTCCAGACTTTAGATTCCTCTGGTACTCAAAGATTTACTATTTTGGATAATGGTAATGTAGGAGTAGGAACAACAGCCCCTGCATATAATTTCCAGGTTAGTGGTACTGGTAACTTTGGTAACTTAGGAGTAGGTGGATCTTTGGTAGTCTCTGGTAATTTAGGGGTGGGTGGATCTATCACAGGATATGGGGCATTATCTGGTCTTAATGTGACTGGACTGACTAATTTAGCAGCACTTAATGCTACCACTGTTAATGCTTCTACCTTATCCTTATCCTCTACTCTATCTGTTGCTGGAGTATCATCATTTGCTAATGGATCTGCTTCTGCTCCAAGTATAACATTTACCTCTGATACTGATTCTGGTCTGTGGAGAATAGGAGCAAATCAGATAGCTTTAACAACAGCAGGTGGATCACATTCTGGATTATCTATTAACTCTGCTGGTAATGTGGGAGTAGGAACCACCTCTGCTGGTCAATTATTCCAGGTAGGATCAAATATAGTCACACCATCTCTTTCTGTAACAAGTGCAGGTAATGTTGGTATAGGAACTTCAGGACCAGCTGCAGCTTTAGATATCTCTGGCACAACACCATCTCTAAGAATTACTGATACATCTTATGCTCCACCACCAACTAGTACAGGTGGAACTATCACTCAATCTGGAGGTTATACAATACATACTTTTACTTCATCTGGAACATTTACTCCTAGCGCTGCTATGAATGTTGAAGTTATGGTGGTTGGAGGTGGCGGTGGAGGAGCGTCTGGCGGTGGTGGTGCTGGTGGCTATAGGACAAATAATGCGTACGCTGTAAGTGTGCAAGCATATACTGTAACTGTTGGTGGTGGTGGTAGTGGACAGCAGGAAAACACAGCGGGAAGCGATGGTTCTGCTTCAGTCTTTGATACTATTTCAGCAGCCGGAGGCGGTGGCGCTGGACCTAATGCTGCTGCTCCAACAGGAAATGGGCGAAGCGGCGGATCAGGTGGCGGCGCTGGGGCAGCAGCTTCAGCAACTACCGGAGGCGCAGGTAATACACCAAGCACCAGTCCATCGCAAGGAAATAACGGAGGCGCTAATGATATCGGTGCACCAACCTATCCGTCAGGCGGCGGCGGCGGATCAGGAGGTACCGGAGGAAATGCATCTGCCGGCGTAGCTGGAGCTGGTGGAGCAGGAACTGCCAATTCAATTTCCGGATCTTCTGTCACTTATGCTGCTGGCGGCGCAGGCGCTCTTTATAACAGCGGCGGTAATGGAGCAGCCGGAACTGCCAATAGAGGTAATGGTGGTAATGGTGCCCAAGATACTTATACAGGCGGTAATGGAGGTTCAGGAATAGTCATAATACGTTATCTTACGAATAATATATCACCAATCACTTTATTAGGTACAAACTCAGGTGGGATATTTGATTTAAGAAATTCCACAGCTGCAGCTGGATCATTGTTAAATCTAGATTTATCTAACACCAGAATAGGTATTGGTACCTCTGCTCCACAACAATTATTCCAGGTTAATCAAGCTAATACCCCATTTGTAGTTACATCATCTGGAAACATAGGGATAGGCACTACTTCCCCATCACAGTTACTTCAGATTAATCCAGGATTAACCTTAGCAGGATCAGAGATGGTATTTACTTCATCTGGTAATCTAGGTATAGGGACAACAACTCCTGGAGCCAGGTTAGTTGTAGCAGGAGGGGTAGGTATAGGGGTTAGTTATACTAACTCCTCTATCCCTTCTAATGGTTTAGCTATCCAGGGGAATCTGGGAGTGGGGACTACTACTCCTTTAGGAGCATTACATGTTGTAGGCCAGTGTGTGGCTGAAGGAACATTAATCAAAAGAAGAAGACGCAGGAGAAAGACGATGGATGATGGAGAGATAGAAGATGGTGGATAGAAGATAGAAAGGTAGACAAAAATAATCTATCTTCTACCCTCAATCCTCAAAATACTACCATCCATCCTCTACCATCTATTGTCGGTGATTATATTTATGAGGATATTCCTGTTGAAGGTATATTACCTGGTGATGAGGTTTTATCCTTAAATGATAAGCAGAGCTTGATTTCTGGCGAAATTAAAACAGGAGATTGGGAGTGGCATCAGGTTGAAGCAACTTTGGATAAAGGGATACAGACTGTTTACAGGCTGGAAACTCAGTCAGGTAAATGGATAGAAACTACCTCAGAACACCCATATCTGGTGAAAAATTCCCACCAAAAAACCGCTTCAAATGAAACGGTTTCAAGTGGTCTGACCAGATTCGCTAATAACAATGAGCCGAACCTAAGAACAGATATTAATATATCAGAAAATGAGGAATTTGTCAAGTCGCCAAATGAAATAGGCGTGGACCCGACGGGAATCGAACCCGTGAGACCAATATTCTTAGGATCGGCTCCCGAACCTGGCGGGCCCACGCAAGGTTTATTATCTCAAAACCCCAACCTCTTTTCAATCAAATGGGTCAAGGTTTCCCAGCTTCAAAAGGGAATGGAAATAGCTACAGCTGATGGATGGGAAAAGATTATTTCCATAAGTAAAGTAGGCCGCAAACTTACCTATGATTTACAGATAGAAGGTACCCATAACTTTGTAGGTAATAATATAGTTGCTCATAATACCTATATTAATGGTAATCTAGGACTGGGGATAGCTTCTCCTGCTACTAATCTACATCTCTTAGGCTCTGGCACAGGTACTGGAGTCCAACTGTTAACCCAGAATAATACCCAGACTAACTTTGGGTTAGCTGTTTTAGATAATGGTAATGTGGGGGTTGGGATTACTGCTCCAACTGGAGTCTTCCAGGTAGGCTCTTCAGCTACTGCTCCTGTGCTATTTGCTTCCTCTTCAACTGGCAACGTTGGCATCGGGACGGCGAGTCCGACGAGTTTGCTGCATGTTCTTGGTAGCCAACCAGCTTCAGTAGGAACGACTCCAGGAACAGCAGCTACCACTGCTTTGACTGTCACTGGCGGCACTGGCGGTAATACCACCGCAGGAGGCACAGCCGTAGGGGGTGTTGGCGCTGGCGCGGTATTGACTGGCGGCACTGGCGGTGGCGTACCATCAGGAGCTAGCCAGGACAGAACTGGCGGAGCAGGTGGACAGTTGACGTTAACTGGTGGTGCAGGTGGCTCAATTAGCTCCTTGATCAATACATCTACTGGCGGAGCAGGTGGAAGTTTAGTTTTAACTGGCGGAGCAGGTGGTTCAGGTAGCGGTTCGGGCAACCCCACTAACACTGGCGGCGCAGGTGGAAGTTTAGAGCTGATTGGTGGACAAGGTGGTGCAG
>JACPKL010000007.1 GCA_016187035.1 Candidatus Daviesbacteria bacterium | reverse complement strand
TGTTCGGGGATCAATTAAAAACGAATTCAATAAATTCTATCTGATTTCTTCGGACACTGATTTATTACCGGCCATACAAACCGCTAAAGACGAGAAGAAAGAAATTATCTATGTTGGGTTTGAGAATTTTATCAGTCGTGCTCTTCAGAAAAACTGTTCTTCTTATCTAATCTTAAAGAAAGACCAAATTCTAAAGTTTGCAAAAGTTAAAAAAGGCTAATATGCATACTTATACATTTTTTAGACCTAAAGCATAAACCAACTCTGGCAATAGACCGTCAGACAGGAATAATCTGAAGAATTCTGGAAGTCTGGCTAAGACCTCGTCAGGAGCTTCATACGAATTTTATCGAACTAACATTGCTTGATTATTTCCAGTGGTAACATCTTAAACCACCACCTCACTTTATTAAGAATTAAGTTATTTTAGGTTAAGCGTTTGGGAGGAGAGTAAAAGTAAACTTTTACGAAGGAATAATCCTGTATCTCTAAAGCTAAACTGCAATCGGTTCTCTTTGTTTTAGAAAATCCTGAAACAATCCTTTTTGATTAGCAAGTTGATTGAATGTTCCTTCCTGCACTATTTTACCTTTGTCAAAAACCAAAATTCTGTCGCTATTTTTTAGTGTGGTTAATCTATGCGCTATTGTAATTATAGTTTTATCCTTAAATAATCGCTCAACATTTCTTTGTATTGCGATTTCATTTGAATTATCTAGGGCAGACGTCGCTTCATCAAATATAAAAACTTTGGGTGATTTCAAAATTAACCGTGCAATAACCAGTCTTTGTTTTTGACCACCACTTAAGTTATTACCATTTTCAGTAACTTTTCCTTCAAAACCACCTAAAGAGCGTATAATTTCATCGTAAATATTTGCTTTTTTGGCGGCTTCAAGAATTTCTTCCTGTTTAATATTTTTTCTCATACACCCATAAAGAATATTTTCTTTTATAGTTCCGGAAAATATATAAGTTTTTTGTGGAACGTAAGCAATCTTCTCTGCTATTTCTTCTCTTGAAATACCGTTAAGATCCCTACCGAAAAGATAAACTTCCCCTGAATAATTATGTAGCAGCCTGAGTAATATTCTTATAAGAGTGGTTTTGCCACAGCCAGAAGCTCCGGCAATTCCAATCTTTTCTCCATAATCGATTTTAAGATTTATATTACTTAAATCTTTTAAGGATTTATTGGGAAAAGAAAAATAAAGGTTTTTGATTGAAATAGCAGTATTTAATTGTGTTGAAGAGCCCTTGACTTTGCTTTCTGGTATTGCCCTAAATGATTCATCAAGCGGCTCATTTAGTAAACCATATAAATCATTTACTAAAATAGAGCTTTCGTGCGCTTGGTCAAGTATTCTGTGAATTTCTCTTAAGGGACCAGTTATGCTTAGAAAAAGAATTGAGTAAACAAGAATATCTCCTCGCGAAATTATCCCTTGAGCCGATAAAAGAATAGATAAACTAATTACTATGATATAGAAAAACCCTTCATTTAGGTATTTACCAGAATCAAACAAGGCCATAAAAATATGGTGTTTTATTTCTCTTTTTCGTAGCTCTTCGGCAACAGTTTCAACTTTTTCTACTTCTTGTGATGTCGTATTCAGAACTCTTACTGTTTCTATACCGCCCAGCATCTCAACCACTGTTCCATCAATTTTCTCTTTTCCTCTTAAAAGAAAAACGCGGATACCTTTTTGTGAAGATACCTGTTTGATAATGATATATAATCCAGTTGGTATGACTAGTGCCATTACTGTTGCTAATATCGGTTTTTGAGAAAGAGCTATAACAAGAGCTGCCCCCGCACTAAAAATAGTGGGGAGAAACTCAAGGAATCCCAATTTAATAATACGTACTAAGCCTTGAATTGAACGGAAAATTCTTCCATGTAAAGAACCAATCTGCTGCTGGTTGATAACTGATATATCAGTTCTAAGAAGGTGGTTTATAACTGCAACTGTTTGTTTTTTCTCGGTCTGAGTAGCAATATTTTCAACGAGATACTTTCTCACAATAGTCAACGCTTCACGAATAATAATTATCACTATGATTAAGCCAATAAACGGAACAGCTAAATTGAATTGAAAGGAAGTTGCACTTACTACTTTATCTACTAATCTACCCAGTATTAGAGCAGGAAGGTTAGTTAAAACACCCGCAACAAGCATTAAAAAAGAAGCTACAATTAACGAGACCTTTTCCGGCCTTTCCATTAACTTAAGAGTTCTTTTAAATCCTAAAAGTATTTCTGAAAATTCCTTATTCATATTTCAAAAGGAATACTTATTCCATTTTACATCAAAAAATAGCAGAATGTGTGTGCTATACTAAATTTTACCGAATGATACTTGTGGTGAAAGTACCCATTCGACTCACTTCGTTTGCTCAGGGCAGGCCTTATTGTTAGGGAGCCCTTCGACAAGTTTACACTGAGTTTATCGAAGTGCTCAGGTCATCGACTCTGAGGCTTTCAGCCTCATCGCTCAGACTCGAAGAGGTAAACTATTCTGGTGATTCATCTTGGCCCGCCTAGACTCGACGTCTAGTCGAGGCTGGCCACGAGGATCGAAAATATATTTTCTTCCTATAAATGCTAGAATAAGTTCATGTCTAGCTATTATTACCTTGATGATTCCAAAAGTGAATTAGGCTATACTCCTGTTTCCGAGGATGAGATGCATAGTGCAATTTTATCAATCGCCAAAAGTCATGGTTTAAATATTACTGATAAAATGATTTTAGATCGTATTCAGAAAAAAGAATCAAAATCTAAAAATATTAAAAAGGGAACTCATCTTTATATTGACGGCACAAATTTATTTGCCGGACAGAATGAGTTGTTTGGGCCGAATAAATATCTTTCATTTAGTTTCCTTATCCAAGAAATCAAAAAATTAGTTCCGGTGGATAGTATCTTTTTCTACGCCTCCTACATGAATCAGAAAAACAGAACAAAATTAACTGAGGACAGGAAAAAGCTAATTGCTGCTGAAGCATTATTTTATCGGGAAGTGTTGAAGATTGTGAGTATAAGCAGAGCTTGCCTTTTTCTAAAGAAAAACGTAAGCAAATTCTGAGTTTAGGCCGTCAGTAAGGAATAAATCAAAGAATTCCCGCAGTCTGTTTAAGATATCATCGGGGTCACAGGATGATATATGTGATGAGGATAGTTATAAAGCAACAAAATATTCTGATATGGAGGCTTACGTTATTGCAAATGATGAAGACGTAGAAAAATTAGAGAAAGAGCTACCTGATTTAGTAAAGAAATTTGGTACAGTTTTATTCTCCTTTAAGCATCAAATTGGATTTGTTGCTGTCTACGAGGATCTCTTTCGACTTGAACTACCAGTAATTAAAGGATCAGAGCTTAAGTCCTTATTTTCTCGACCTAAAGCGCAAGTTGTTAAAGTTCTCATTGATAGAACTGAAGGTGAATTGGAGAAAATACTTAATGATCGATCTGAAACCATTGATTTTGCTCAAGCTTTTGCAGAGAAAATTACTAACTTTTTGTAACCCTACTCTTGAACAAGTTATTGCTTACGTGATAGAATTTAGTGCTTGTTGTGCGTCTTTGAGACTCTTATTGTAATAGACAGCTTTTTCAAATTCATTCCGCGCAGCTTCAATATTTCCTTGTTTTTGGTAAATCTTTCCGCGCAAGATGTAAAGCTCTGAAAAAGCTCTATTGTAACTACTCAAAACTTTATTAGTTGTCTGAAGCACTCTTTCATAATTCTCCAGCTGATAATATGCTTGAATTGGTTCTATCTGATACCAGAGAGTTCTGAAGGGAAGCGCATCTTCTACCTTTTCGAATTCCTCAACAGATTGTTGATACTGCCCTGTATTGTAAAAAGCTACAGATAGATTAAAGCGTGAATAAATATCATCAGGATTTACTACCAGCTGTCTCTGCGCATTCTGCGCTGCTTTTTGCCAAGCTTTCTTGATGTTGAAGTCCTCTCCTAAAATTGCTTCAGCTATTTTCTTCTTTTCTTGAGATACCAAAACAAGGTATTCAAAGTTAAATTTTTCCCAGATGGTATTGAAGGTGTCATAGTCAAACCAGAGATTTTTATTTTGCAGAGAATCATCTTGGATAATTTGACTATTAGTATCATCATATCCTTTAACTACTCTGTAGTGGCCTATATCTTCATTAACTTTAGTCCAAGTTCTGGCAATAACTGGAATGTCGTAAGTAATAAAAAGCTTAATTTTTTCGATATCTCCATTAGGTCTATGGTACGGGACAAGACTGTATTCCCTAGCTTTGTCTGCCATCTCCTCTAAAGTTACTGATTTATCATCGTTATCACCATTTGGCACTTGATAAGGCCTAAGGGCTTGCCCTAACTCAGCTTGGCTGACATTAATGCCATAAAAACGAAGTGTCATTGAAAGAGCAGCTGGCCCACAGTTGTTAAATTTCTGGAAAACATGATAATCAGTTGGCAGAATTTTGCTTTGAGTGGGTTGAATTAGATTTACTGTTGGGAAGGTGGTAGAAGTAGGTAAGGCGATATTTACAGCAGAGTTTTCCGAATCATTATTAAAATTAGAAAAACTACGATACTTTAAGTACTTGTTAAAAAATTCAACTGACTTCTGTATTGCTATATTGAAATTATTTGAAATGTTGTGATTATCTCCCTCATATGTGAAAAGTTCGACTGTTTTACTTAAACCTTTTAAGTCGCTACTAAGTTTTTCAGAGAATTGCAGAGGAACGCTTTCATCAGCAGTGCCGTGATGAAGTTGCATTGGTCCTGATATATCATTAAGATACGAATTTGCAGATATAGAGTCCCAAAACTTCTGATTTTCTTCCGGTGTACCATACTTTTCTATTAACTCTTGTCTCCAAGAAGAACCGGGGTGATTGATATGAGCTGGTGCGCGCCGTCTCCAGTTATTCAAAATATCTGCATACGAACCAACTACCCCTGCCCAAATTACGCCGACTTTAATGTCTTTTGAAATAACCATTGAGCGCAAAGTAATACTTCCTCCCATTGAGTGTCCCCACATGCCAATTTTTTCTGGGTCTGCATCCTTGTACTTTTTCATAGAGCTTAAAGCATTCAAAATATCAATCGTATAGGCATTAGAACCATACCCTCCCTCTGCTTTTCCTTCAGAATTACCATGCCCACGGTAATCAGGCTTGAAAACGATATAACCATTTCTGGCAAAAACATCGACATAATCTGTATAACGTTCAGTGGTTCGATATTGTGCTGGTTGAATATAGCCATGATTAAAAACGATAACAGGATATTTTCTGTTATCGTCCTGAGGCACAGTAAGCAGGGCGTAAATTTTCAAACCATCAGATTTGTAGGAAGCAATGTACTGGCTGTAATTACTGCCGGGAGGTAGAGTTTGCTCGATAGTGATCTCGCTTCCCGGATAAGATTGCTTACGCATATATTCAATTGAAAGAAGGTGGAGTTCTTCCTGAGGTCCTCCTAAATTATTGTCTTCTGGTCTGGTGTTATCCTTTTGAGATGATAAGTTCGACAAGAAGACACCTGCTAAAATAACAATGACAACTGTAATTTTCTTGAGAGGAATAAAATTTAATTGCAACATATCAGTATTACTTTAAAACCTTAGGATTAATTTTGATTAACTTATCGTCATTTTCTTTTGGATTTCCCCTGCCATCAGTATTACTGGTAGTGATATACAGATAGTTATCAGGACCAAGAACTACTGCTCTAATGCGGCCAAATTGCCCTTGAAAATGTCTTTTTAAGCCTTTATCGGCGATTTTATATTCAAAAAGCGCTTCACCGCGAAGTCCGCCAAAAAAGATACTTCCCTCATAAAATACTGCCCCCGCCGGTGCCCAAGTTATATCTTCCCCTGATTGAATAACTGGATTAACCATATCTTCTTTTGTTTGATCGCCTTGAATAACTGGCCAACCATAATTTTTACCCTTCTCGATAAGGTTTAATTCATCAAAACCAGATTGCACACCAGAACGCCCGTGCTCCGTAGCCCAGAGACGTCCTTTATCATCCCAAGCCAGTCCTTGAGAATTACGATGGCCATAAGAATAAATTAGGGAGCTAAAAGGATTTCCAGGAGCAGGGTTTCCTCCATCCGTAACTCTTAAAACCTTTCCAGCAAAACTATTTATATTTTGAGCCTGGGACGGATTTTGGGCATCTCCGGTTGTAATATACAAATAGCCATCCGGACCAAATTTGATTCTACCGCCGTTATGGTTTGGTGTTGCAGGTATCTTATCAACAATTATTTTACTTAGTGCTAAACGAGGCGTTGCTGCAGAATTACAGTCAGGTTTGTTATCGAGACAAGCAACAGCAAGTTCGACCACACTATACTCAAAACGCACTATCTTATTATAGGTTTCTCCATTTATCTGATACGTATAGTAAAGATAAATCCAATGATTACTGGAAAAATTAGGATGAATTGCCAAACCTAACAGCCCACCCTCTCCAATATGTTCAACGCCAGAAATAGGAATTTTTTGTTTGTTTTTAAGAAGAAGTAATGTCCCAGGCCTTTCTGTTATCAAAATTTCATTATCCGGTAAAAAAGCTGCTTCCCAAGGGATGTTGAGGTTTTCAGCGATTATTTCTATATCTTCTTGCCTTTCTTGAGTAAATTGAGCTCTATCAACTCCTTTAGAAGCCCCCCTGATAAGTATGCCTATAAATACCGCTAATGCTAGCCCAATAAATATATTTTTATTCGAAGAAAAGCTTTGCTTATTCATATCTTAAAGCTTCAATGCTGTGTTTTTTCCTTTTTCCAAGTTTTCTAATCTTATTTTCTGCCATTTTAATTAAAAATAGTTATTGTGCTTTATTGCATAGCAAGAACTTGTTCATTATACAGAAAATACCCGTTACTAAACAAGAATAATGATTTGATAAACTCATCCAGTCTGTTGGTAACATTCTCAATTATCACCCCCTTAGAAATACTCGAAATTCGTCCCAATTTCCTAAAAATGATAAAATGAATTCTGATGAAACAAATTTTTGCCGCAGTTTTTGTAATCATAGTCATTATCAGTTTTATCGTAGTAGCGTTCACTTTAACCCAGGTTCAACAGGAGGAGCAAAGACTGAAAGAGGGCCTGGAGCAGAGATCCATACTACTTGCTGAGAGTTTAAAAGAAACAGTCCAGCCGAATTTTATTAACAAATCAGATCAGCAATTACAGAAATTGATTGATAAGTTCGAAGATAAACAAAGATTGGCTGGTATGGTTATTTACGACAATAAGGGAGAGACTATTGCAACCTCCTCGAGTCTGATTGCAAATGTGTTAAAAACCCAAAAAATTGCTGAAGAAGCTATGGATTCAGATGCGGTAAATGGGGATTTTGTAGAATTAACTAATGAAAAAATGTATCTTTTAGCCACCCCGCTGCATGATCAAGGAAATGTAGTGGGCGCGCTAATGATTGCTCAAGATGCCAGCTATATTGATACCAGATTAAACGAAATTTGGAAGAGCAATCTTTTAAGGCTGTTTATCCAAGCATCTTTGATATCTATAGCAATCCTGCTTATTATCCGCTGGCTCATCTATGAACCTATACGAGGCTTAGTAAAATTTTTAAAATCAGCCAGAAGAGGAGACTTGGAACAAAAATCTCCCAGTTTATCTACTAACTTTTTTTTCAGACCGCTCATTAAAGAAATTTCAAATATCAGAGGAAGCCTGATGGAAGCAAGAATTACAGCAAACGAGGAAGCAAAGTTGGGACTTCAAAAATTAGACTCCCCCTGGACAGAACAACGCTTAAAAGTATTTATCAAGGATGTTTTAAAAGACAGGACTATTTTTATGGTATCTAACAGAGAACCGTATATTCACACAAAAAAGGGACGAACTATTAATTATTATATCCCAGCAAGCGGTATGGTAACTGCAATTGAGCCAATCATGCAGGCCTGTGGAGGAATGTGGATTGCCCAGGGAAGCGGTGACGGGGATAAACTAACAGTTGATCAAAACGATAAGTTAAAAGTACCTCCTGATGAACCCAAATACACCCTCAAAAGAATCTGGCTTACTGAAAAAGAAGAAGCCGGATACTACTACGGCTTTTCCAATGAAGGTTTATGGCCTCTTTGTCATATAGCCTATACCCGTCCTACTTTTAAAAAAGAAGACTGGGAGGAATATAAAAAAGTAAACGGCAAATTTGCGCAAACTATTTTGTCTGAAATAAAAAATATAGAGCGACCTATTGTCCTAATTCAGGATTTCCAGCTTGCCTTAGTACCCAGAATGATAAAAAACTCAAGACCTGATGCAAGCGTTGGAATATTCTGGCATATCCCTTGGCCTAACTCTGAATCTTTCAGTGTATGTCCCTGGAAAAAGGAAATTATAGACGGAATATTAGGGGCAGATTTGGTTGGTTTTCAGACTCAACTACACTGCAATAACTTTATTGAAACAGTCAGCAGGGAGATTGAATCGCTTCTTGATTTTGAACAACTTACAGTAACCAGAAACGAACATATATCTTTCGTTAAACCATTCCCGATAAGCATTGCTTTCCCTAACCCTTCTAAGGAAAAAAGTGCTAATTTTGACCCTAGAAAGCTTTTAAAGAGTTTGAACATCAAAACAAAATATATTGGTGTTGGAGTTGACCGATTGGATTACACTAAGGGTATTCTGGAAAGGCTCAAAGCAATAGAGATTTTTCTCAAAAAATACCCCGCCTACATTGGTAATTTTACCTTTATACAAATTGCTGCTCCCTCAAGAAGCAAAATAAAGGAATATCAAAAATTCACCGAAGCTGTAGAAAAGGAAGTAGAAAGAGTTAATAATCTTTTTAGGAAAAACAGCTGGAAGCCGATTATCCTTTTTAAAAGACACCATACCCAGGAGGAAATTTATCAGTTTTATAAACTGGCGAATGTTTGTTTAGTGACTTCTTTGCATGACGGGATGAATTTGGTGGCAAAAGAATTTGTAACAGCCAGGAATGATAATAAAGGCGTACTTATTTTAAGCCAATTTACAGGGGCAGTCAGAGAGCTTAAGGATGCATTAATAATTAATCCTTATAATGGGGAACAAACAGCAGAGGCAATAAAAACAGCCTTAGAATTATCACCCTTAGAACAAACAAAGAAAATGAGAAGAATGAGAGAAGTGATTAAAAATTATAATATTTACAGATGGTCAGCGGAACTTTTAAAAATTATTGTTAATATATGAAAATTGCCATCATCTGCTCTAATTTTGTCAGTATTACCAAGGATGTTAAGAAAGGAACGGAAATCTTTGACCATATCTTGATTAATAATTTGGCTAAAGCTGATAAAAATTTGGATATAACCGCATTCGCCTCAGGAGATTCCAATTTACCGGTTAAAATTGAAAGCATAGATTATCATCCTGCTATTTTGGATAAAAGTATTATTCAAAAGGACAAGCATGTTATTTTTGAGCTGGCGCTAATTTCCAGGGCTTTTTCAAAGCAGGACAATTTTGATTTGTATCATATCAATATTGGAGACGGGGATATTGCTCTCCCGTTTGCTCCTTTTGTAAAAAAACCGTTATTAATTACGCTTCACTATACACAGGAAGCCGAATATATTGATAAATATTTTTCTCTTTTCAGCAGTTATAAAAATGTATCTTTTGTTTCTATCAGTAATGCCCAAAGAAATTTTTTCCCCGACCTAAACTATGCAGGAACAATCTATCATGGCATAGAGACAGAAACTTTTAAATTTGATTCAAAAGGCGGGGAAAGTATAATTTGGGCGGGCAGAGGAGTTCCCGATAAAGGGTTAAATATCGTATTCCAGATATTAAAAAAAATACAAAGAAAAGCCAGGATTTTTCCCCTCAAAAAGCAGGAACATATTGCATGGCTTAATAAACAGGTCGCGGATTTAAAAGATTTAATGCCTTCACAGGATGTTTTTATTGAATTTGATAAAGATAGATTCGAGCTGGTTAACCACTATCAATTGGGCAGACTCTTCCTTTTCCCAATACAATGGGAAGAGCCGTTTGGATTGGTGTTAATTGAATCTATGGCTTGTGGCACACCAGTAGTAGCTTTTGCAAGAGGTTCTGTACCTGAAATTGTTAAAGACGGAAAAACAGGATTTATTGTCAACCCGGCAGAAACGGACATCCGTGGGGATTGGGTAATTAAAAAAACCGGTATTGATGGATTGTGTGAGGCAATAGAGAAAATTTATTCAATGCCAGAGAAAGAATATCAAAAAATGCGCCAAAATTGCCGTAGTCTTGTAGAAAAATCATTTTCAGCAGATAAGATGGCTAAAGAGTATATGAATGTATATAGAAAGATTGTTCTTTCTAACCATTCCATACTTAGATCCCCGACCGTATTAACCATTAAAGCCCTTTAGTAGTAGAGTAGTTGCGACTAAAGAAGAGTTAGTGATATCATTGTAACGCTTTTATGGATAAACAGGGCTTGCCTTTTGCTACCGCAAAACGTAGACCATTTAAAAAAGGTAAATGGGAAGATAGTATTGATATTAGGGATTTTTTGTACTTAAACTTAACCCCTTATGCTAATAAACCTGACTTTTTGGAAGGCCCTTCTGAAAAAACTAAAAAGTTATGGCGACTTTGTAAAATTTTGCTTGAAAAAGAATTTCAAGCTGGTGGTGTTTTAGATATTGATACTGAAACTATCTCTACTGTTATAAGCCATAAGCCTGGTTATATTAAAAAAGAGCTGGAACTAATAGTGGGTTTACAAACAGACCAGCCTTTAAAAAGAGCTGCGAAACCTTTTGGGGGAATTAGAGTGGTAGAGCAGGCTTGTGAAGATCATGGAAAAACTTTAGCTCCTAAAATTAAAGAAATTTTTGAAAAATTTAGAAAGAGCCATAATGATGGGATTTTTGATGCTTATACCCAACAAATGAGAAAATTCAGGACTTCAGGGGTAATTACAGGCTTACCGGATAATTATGCCAGGGGCAGGATTATTGGGGACTACAGAAGGGTAGCTTTATATGGAGTGGACCGTTTAATAGAAGAAAAACAAAAAGATTTAAATAAGTTGGCTGGTGTGATGACAGATGAGTTGACTAGGCTGCGTGAAGAAGTCAGTGACCAAATAAAGGCTTTGGACATGCTTAAGGAAATGGCCTTATCTTATAAATTTGATATTTCTAAACCTGCTAATAATAGTAGAGAAGCTATCCAATGGACTTATTTTGCTTATCTGGCTGCTTTAAAAGAACAAGATGGAGCTGCTATGAGCTTGGGGAATGTGAGTGGGTTTTTTGATGTATATATTGAAAAAGACATTAAAGAAGGCAAATTAACAGAAAGCCAGGCCCAGGAGTTAATAGACCAGTTTATTATCAAATTAAGGCTGGTCAGGCAACTGAGGATGAGTGAATATGACAAAATATTTGCCGGTGACCCAACCTGGTTAACTGAAAGTCTAGCAGGGATGTTTTTAGATGGGAGAACAAAAGTAACACGAACTACCTACCGTTTTCTGCAGTCTCTTTATAATTTAGGCCCTGCCCCTGAACCAAATTTAACAGTGCTTTGGTCTGAACGCTTACCTCAAGATTTTAAGGAATTTGCTGCCAAGGTTTCCATAGATACTTCCTCAATCCAGTATGAGAATGATGATCTGATGAGGGATTTGGCTGTATGTGATGATTATGGTATTAGCTGCTGTGTTTCTCAAAATATAAGCGGCAGCCAGATGCAGTTTTTTGGAGCAAGGTGTAATCTTGGTAAAACTTTGCTTTTAGCTTTAAATGAAGGCAGGGATGAAAATTCAGGGGTTGTTTTGGTTGAAGGCATAAAGCCTTTAAAAAAAGATATTTTAGATTTTGATGAAGTGATGGAGGAGTTTAGGAAAACTTTAGCTGAGGTTGCTAGGGTTTATGTAGATACTGTGAATATAATCCATTATATGCATGATAAATATTACTATGAACGTGCCCAAATGGCACTTTTGGATACCAAACTTGATAGATTGATGGCCTTTGGGGTGGCAGGTTTATCAGTGGTGGCTGATTCTTTGTCTGCTATCAAATATGCCAAGGTAAAAGCCTTAAGAGATAAGGAGGGAATAACTAAAAGATTTGAAATAGAGGGGGATTTCCCTAAATTCGGCAATGATGATGATAAAGTAGACCAGCTAGCTAAAGAGCTGGTTGATGTTTTTTATAAAGAGCTCAAAAAACATCATATTTACCGTCAAGCTAGCCCAACACTATCTGTTTTAACCATCACCTCAAATGTGATGTATGGCAAAAAAACAGGAGCCACTCCTGATGGTAGGTTAGCAGGAGAGCCTTTTGCACCGGGAGCAAACCCGATGCATGGCAGGGACAGTAAAGGAGCTATTGCCTCGCTTAATTCTGTGGCAAAACTAAATTATCTACATGCCAGGGATGGTATTTCCAATACTTTTTCCATTGTGCCCAGAGCTTTGGGATCAACTTCTAAAGAGCAGGTAGAAAATTTGGTTTCACTTTTGGATGGCTATTTTCAAAAAAAAGGGCACCATTTAAATGTAAATGTTTTAAATAAAGATACTTTACTTAAGGCTATGGAGCATCCTCAAGACTATCCGCAGCTGACTATCAGGGTTTCAGGTTATGCTGTTAATTTTGTTAAATTATCCAGGGAACACCAGCAGGAAGTATTAGCCAGAACCTTTTTTGAATCAATGTAAAATCATGCTGCAGGTTCATTCTATAGAAACTCTGGGCACTCATGAAGGGCCAGGAATCAGATTAGTGATATTCTTACAGGGCTGTAATTTCAGATGCCTTTATTGCCATAATCCTGATACCCAAACCGGTAAAGGTGGAAACCAAATGCAGTCTGAAGATATTTTACTTCTGTTAAACAAACAAAAGCCTTATTTTAAAAACAAAGGAGGATTAACTGTTTCAGGAGGGGAGCCTCTTTTACAAAGGCAGGAATTAATTGATTTATTTACCAAAGCACAAAATAACGGGTTTAATACTACCCTGGATACTAATGGTTCTATTTTGGATGAAGATACAAAAATGCTTTTAGAGGTTACTGACCTGGTGCTTTTGGATGTCAAGCATATTGATCCTATCTGGCATCAAAAAGTAACCGGTGCAGGTAATATAAACGTTTTAAAGTTTGCAGAATATCTTTTAAAAATCAAAAAACCAATGTGGCTTAGATATGTTCTGGTCCCAAATCTCACTAACCAGGAAGAGTTTTTATATAAATGGGCACAGCATTTTACCAAATATACCAATATCCAAAGAGTGGAAATCCTCCCTTTTCATACCTATGGGTTTTATAAATATAAAGAGCTGGGAATTAAAAATCCCTTAGAAAACACCAAGGTCCCAACAAAAAAAGAAGTCCAACAAGCCTATGACATCTTCAAAAAATACTTCAACGAAGTCTATATAAGATAGATACGATACACACCCTAAGGGTGTGTTAAGGTATTAGCTTCACACCCAAATACTGGCAGTTTGGGGAGATTTCCTGTATAATATCCTGTCATGAATAATTTAAGAAATGTGGCTATTATTGCTCATGTTGACCACGGCAAAACTACTTTAGTAGATGCCCTGCTCAGACAAACCCAAACCAAGTTAAGTAAGCAGTTATCTGATTCTTCTTTAATTATGGACAGCAATGAACTTGAGAAAGAAAGGGGAATCACTATTTTTTCCAAAAATGCCTCAGTTAAATACCAGGATACCAAAATTAATATTGTTGATACCCCTGGCCATGCAGATTTTGGAGGGGAAGTGGAAAGAGTGTTAAAGCTGGTAGATGGCTGCTTGCTGCTGGTTGATGCTAAAGAAGGGCCGATGCCTCAAACCAGGTTTGTTTTAAAACAGGCTCTTAAAATGGGCCTTAAAATTATTGTTGTTATTAATAAAATTGACTGTCCTGATGCCAGGGTAAATTATGTGATAGATAAAACTTTTGATTTATTCCTGGATTTGGGTGCAGATGAATCTGCTGCCTATTTTCCTGTTGTCTACTCCTCTGCCAAGCTTGGACTGGCCGGGGAAAACCCTGACCTAAGTCTTATGAAAGATATCACACCAATTTTTGAGGCAATTTTAAAACACATCCCACCTCCCCAGGGTAATCCTGATAAGCCTTTACAGATGCTGATTACTTCCGTTATCTTTGATAATTTCAAAGGCAGGATAGCCACAGGCAGGATTATTAACGGTAAAATAAATAAAAATGAGGAAATTATTCATATCCAAAGGGACGGGTTAAAAAATAAATTCCGTTTAACCGGTCTGATTACCTTTGAAGGTCTGGAAAAAGTTGAACGCTCAGAAGTTTTAAGCGGAGACATAGCTGCTATTTCCGGAGTACCGGATATCACGATCGGGGAAACAATCACTGACTGCCTAGATACCCCTGCCTTGCCTCTTTTAGCTATTGAGGAGCCTACCATTAAGATAACTTTTGAAGTAAATACTTCTCCTTTTGCAGGAATAGAAGGAAAATTTAAAACATCCCGTCAGATTCAGGAAAGATTAATGAAAGCAATGGAAGATGACGTGGCTTTAAAAGTGGAAAATACTCCGGGAGGCTGGACTGTTTCAGGCAGGGGTGAACTGCATCTGGCAATTTTAATTGAAAGGATGAGACGGGAAGGCTATGAATTCCAGGTATCCAGGCCCCAAGTTATCGAAAAAATTGAAAATGGTAAAACTTTAACCCCTTATGAAAAAGTTTATATAGAAATCCCGCAGGAGTACCAGGGAGTGGTAATGCAGAAAATGGGTTTAAGGCATGCAAAATTTCAGGATATGTCAAACAGCGAGGGCATTGTATCTTTGGAGTTTATTATTGCCACTAAAGAGCTTTTAGGTTATAGAGGTGAATTTATTACTGATACCAAAGGTTTGGGAATAATTAATACTAATTTTTATGAGTTTAATAAAGATAATGATACATTTTTTACCAGAGAGAACGGTTCTTTGGTTGTCCATGAAAATGGAACCACCAAGTTATACGGATTAATAGGAGTCCAGGACAGAGGGACTTTATTTTTAGGACCAGGTGTTGCTGTTTATAAAGGGCAGGTAATTGGGGCAAATGCCAGGTCTAATGATATCAGCGTTAATGTTTGCAAGGAAAAAGCCCAAACCAACCACCGTTCATCAGGGGAAGGAACTTCTGAACATTTTGATACCCCAAAATATATGGATCTGGAGGACTCTTTAGAATATATCAATGATACTGAGCTTGTGGAAGTAACCCCCAAAAGCATCAGGATCCGTAAATCAGATTTATTTTAGGGTATAATTAGCATGTGCAAGCTAATTGGGTGGATTTAGTTATAATCATTATTTTAATCCTGTTTGCTTTAGAATCTTTAACTCACTCTTTAGTTTTGGAAACTTTGGATTTTACCTCTTTTTTACTGGCTTTTATCCTGTCTTTTAGCTACTATAATTTACAGGCAAAACTAATTGAAACCCAATTTAAAATTCCTCATGGTTTATCTTTGGTGTTAGGTTTCATGGTTGTGTGGTTTTTATCAGAGATAATCTTTTTCCTGCTAATCAGAATATTTTTACCTAAGCTTCCAAAACTTAAATTTACCCACCTTGACTATTTATCAATTATTCCGGCAATACTTAGGGGTTTAATTTTTACAGCGTTTATTTTAGTAATGATAGCAACTTTTCCTATCCAGCCTGTTATTAAAAAAGCAGTTTTAAATTCTAATTTAGGCAGCCAGATTTTAAAAAATGCTTATGCTTTAGAACAGCCAGTAAAAAATATCTTTGGAGGAATTAGCAATGACAGCTTGACTTTTTTAACTATCAAGCCTAAAACAGACCAAAAGATTAATTTAGGATTTCAAACCACAGAGTTTAAGGTTGATGAGGAAGCAGAGAGAGGTATGGTTAGTCTAGTTAATGGGGAAAGAACTAAAATAGGTTTAAAAGCATTAGCATTTGATGAAAAATTAAGAGGGGTTGGAAGGTCCCACAGTACTGATATGTTTAAAAGAGGTTATTTTTCCCATTATTCACCTGAGGGAAAAACTGTAGCTGATAGGGCAGCAGAGGCTGAGGTGGATTTTTCAGTGATTGGTGAGAATTTAGCTTATGCCCCTTCATTGGAGGCAGCACATAAAGGTTTGATGAATTCAGAAGGCCATAGGGCAAATATTTTATCCCAGGATTACGGGAGGATTGGTATTGGTGTCATGGATGGGGGAACATATGGGATGATGTTTACCCAAAATTTTAGCAACTAATGTTTTCTAATACTAAATTCTTAACTTTTACCAGTATTTTAATAATAACTTTAGGTTTTGGACTACTTTGGTTTTCACAACTTAGCTTTCAACCCCAGGGGTTGAATAGCTTTGAACCTCAGGATTTAGCCTCAAATTCCCCTAGACCTTCTGTTGAGGCCACCTCTTCTTCTGCTTTAGGAATAGAAGGGGAGAAAGCCCTGGTTACCCAGGTAGTTGATGGAGATACTATTAAAGTAAATGGAGAAAAAACTGTCAGGCTGATAGGTATAGATACTCCTGAAACTGTTGATCCAAGAAGACCTGTTGGCTGTTTTGGTAAAGAGGCCTCAAATGAGACTAAAAGCCTGTTAACAGGTAAGGTGGTTTATCTTCAAAAAGATGTTTCAGAGACTGATAAATATGGCAGATTATTAAGATTAGTTTTTCTTTCTTTAGAGGATGGCAGCTTGCTTTTTGTTAATGATTATTTAGTTAGGGAAGGTTTTGCTAAAGTTTATACATATCCTCCAGATGTAAAATATAATGAACAATTTTTACAAGCAGAAAAAGAAGCAAGACAGTTTAAAAAGGGACTCTGGGGAAGATGTTAGGTTATGGTAAACTGAAATTAGATGAAAAAGTTTATTATCCAATTAGTACTATTACTCTTAGTCATTGCAGCAGCATTGGTCTTTTATCAAGCAGAAAGCAGTAATAAAACTATAGATATTCCCTTTTTTCCTCAAGCTGCTAAATATGCTAATTTGAAGATTGGAGTAACACAAGTTAAAGTTGAACTAATTGATACTCCTTCAAAAAGAAGTAAGGGTTTAGGCGGTAGAAGCAGCTTGCCTGAAAATGAAGGCATGCTTTTTATTTTTGATAAAGCTGACAGACACCCCTTTTGGATGAAGGGATTAAGTTTTCCCCTGGATTTTGTCTGGATTAGGGAAAATAGGATAGTAGATATTTTAACCAATATCCAGCCTCAACCTGCTGATATCCCTGACTCTTCTTTACCAGTTTATTCAGCTAATATTGCTGTTGATAAAGTTTTAGAGTTAAACTCTGGCGCTGTTCAAAGACTAGATATAAAAATAGGGGATATTATTCAGCTTACCCCACTATGATGGAAATTCTGCCTATTAAATCCTTAACTGATCAAGACAGCCTGATTTTTGGCCAGTTGTCTGTGGCATTGGGAAAATTAGCCAGAGCAGATTTTCCTGTTGGTAATGGAATTGTGGTTAGTGCTCCGGAATTTAAATTAAAAACCATCTTAGAACACTTTAACTTTGATAAAAAAGAAGTTTTTGAGCAAAGCTTAAGTTTAGTCAAAAAAGAGTTGGCATCTATACCTGTGCCGGAAATTTTGCAAGAAGAGACCGGACATCATAAGAAATTTTTCTTAAATAAAGAAGTTTTTAAATCAACCAAAGATCTTTGGCAAAAGCTTCTCAATGTTTGGCTTGAGGAAGTTAAAACAAGGATCTGGCAAGATGGGTTTTATCCTGGTATTACCCAAAACTTATCTTCTCAAGTGGTGATTTTTATTAAAAAAATAGAAAGCCAAGGAGTGGTGTTTTTTGATCCTTTACAATGGGACAGTGTGATAAATATTAAGTTTGGTAAACTGCACCCTAATGATTTAAAGAAATTAGATAATATTGTCAGGCTTGCTAACAAAAAACTATTTATCCCTCATGAATATGAGTGGACCTATGATCATGGGATTAAGCTGGTTGGCCTGAAACCCTATACTCCTGTTACTCCAGCATATTCATCCCAAACCAGGTTTGTACCAGGTAGACAAACAGGGACAGTAAAGCCAAGAAGTACAGTCAAAGTATTTTTGGATTTGTCTTCAGGAATGGTGATTGAAAAAGATGTAGATGGAATTTACATAGATTCTGGGAAAATTCTTGATCTTGATAAACCTCGGGATTCTTTTGATCACTTAATTTTTAGAATAGTTGAAGCATCCTTAGCTTTTCACCCGTCCCCTATTTTAGTAAAGCTGTCAGATAAATCTGAGGGAATGGGTAAAATCAGGGGAGCATTAAGATTGATCCACCAAAAAAGCTTACTTAACCCTTTAATAGATGCCTTAGATTTTGTCAGGCACAAAAAGGGTCTAATGAATGTACATATTGGAATCCCCTTTATCAGAAATGTATCTGAGCTTATTAAAATTAAAAGAGAATTAGCTGTTAAGAAGCTAATGAGAAAAAATTCTTTACAAATTTGGATGGAGGCAAGTTTGCCAGAAAATATCCTTAATTTAGAAGACTATTTGACTGCAGGGTTAGATGGGATTATTTTAAATCTTGACGAGTTAATATCTTATCTTAATGGGTTTGACAACACCCAGCAGGAATTAACCTCTTACAAAAATGAAGTTAAGGGATTATTAAAATTTTTGGAGGACAGCTTGAAATTACTTCACAAATCTAAAATTCCTTTTATAGCTTTAGGAAGTTTAAACCTATATCCTGAAGTTTTGGAATATTTAATAGAAAAAGGGGTATATGGATTAATTTTAGAAAAATATGAAACCCAAGGAGTTCATGAGTTGTTACACCAAGCAGAAAAAAGGTTAATTTTACGTTCCAACCCCAGGGGTTGAATAGCTTTGAACCCCAGGGGTTAGCCTGAAAAGCAGAACATATTCTCCCTTTGGATATTTTAAATCCTTAAGCCACTGGCTGATTAATTTACTTTCCACGCTTTGGTGGATTTTAGTTAATTCATGAGCTAGAACAACATCAATATCCCCAAAGACTTTTTGTAAATCTTCTAAAGTTCTCATTAGCTTATAGGGTGAGACAAACATTACAATAGTTCCCAAGTTTACCCAGCACCTATCTGGCGCCGGATTTACGTTGCAACCTTCCAGGTTGACGCACAAACTTTGGAAGAGTTTTATTCTTTGTCCACCTTTCTCTGGTGGGTAGCCTAAAAAGAAAAATTTATCAGGTGGTAACCCTGAGAGTGTTAAAGCTGTAACCACAGAAGATGGTCCAGGAAGTGAGTCAATCATAATTCCTTCCCTGATACATTCCCTGATCAGTTTATATCCTGGATCAGAAATAAGTGGAGTACCTGCGTCAGAGACTAAAGCTAAGTTCTCTTCGGTTTTTAATCTCTCAATTATCTGTGGGAAAATTTTTGTTTCATTATAATCATTTAAAACAAGCAGGTTTTTTTTGATTTGGTAGTGGGTAAGAAGCTGGGCAGTTCTTCTGGTATCTTCACAAACAATTCCATCAACGCTTTGTAAAACCTCCAATGCCCTTAAAGTAATATCTTTTAGATTACCAATAGGGGTTGGGATGATATATAACATATTGCTTAAGGATATAATTTCCTAAAAAGCAGGGAGCAGAGTTTAAAAGTTTTAGCTCTGGATTCTTTATTTTTTAAAGCATGATACAAACCCGGAGAAATAGAAAGCAGGATAATTGCTAAAGTAATTATAATTATATATTTATCTGCCACCTCAGCAGGAATTACTTGGCCCAAAAAGTAACCGGCTAAAGTTACACAAACTGCCCATAAAAATCCTCCCACAAGATTATAAAATAAAAAGTTGGGGTATCTCATAGAGCCAATACCAGCAACAACTGGTGCAAATGTTCTTATTATTGGCATAAAACGGGCTAAAATAATGGTTTTACCTCCATGTTTTTCATAAAAGGCTTGTGCTTTTAACAAATGGTCTTTATGGAAAAAAATGGAATCTTCCTTATGAAATAGTTTTCTGCCCCATTTATGGCCAATGTAGTAACCAATTGAGTCTCCTGTTACTGCAGCAATAAAACAACCTATAGCTAAGATATATATATTAAATACATCTTGTGAGGCCAAAAAGCCAGCTGTAAATAAAAGAGAATCTCCTGGAAAGAAAAAGCCAATTAAAAGACCTGACTCTACAAAGACAATAATAAAAACTCCTAAAAGTCCAAAGGTTTTAATCAAAGAAACCAAATCAAAATGCATAAAAAAATAGTATACCAGTTAACTTTTTCTTATACAATCCTTGACAGAGTGGTTTACAATACAATACAACTAAATTATGTCAACTTTCGTTTCTTCCTCTTTATATTCATACCCCTCCTTTTTAAAAGGATTAATCAGGACTATTGATATATTTAGTACACTTGATATATATTATGGGACTGGGTTAGGCAACAAAAATGATAATCAGCAGCTAATCAGAGATTGGTCAATTGTAGGATTAGATTTAGCTAATTCAGTATTAAAATTTCAAGCATCTGCTCAAGAAAAATATGTCACGATTAAAAACACTACAGACTAAGAATAAAGAGCCTTTTTTGGCTACATTCCCAAATCCCCGTGTGTTGGATCATTATGAAAGAATTCGTCCAGGTTCAATAAATAGGATTATTTCTTTAGCTGAACAGCAAGCTAAACATAGACAAAAACTTGAAAGGGAAATTGTTGAGGCAAATATTAAAAATGAGAAAAGAGGCAGAGATTATGCTTCTGCCATAACTATCCTACTAGTTTTAATAGGAGGGTGGTTGATTTTACAAGGCAAGGATATTATTGGATTTATTGTTTTAGCAGGCCTTCCTACATTCAATGTCTACAATTTATTTAGAGGCAAAAAAAAGGCTGAAGAACAATTAGTTGAAAAAGAAAAAGAAATTACCAGAGAGCAGAAGAAAAAGCTTTCCAAAAAATGACTTACTGAAACCTTCTAATTACCCCGACACATTTTCCCTGAATCTTTACATCTGTAGCATACATTGGAGCCATAGAAGAATTGGCTGGCTCAAGTCTGATCCTATTTGGCTCTCTGAAAAATCTTTTTAAAGTAGCCAAACCATTATCTAAAAGAGCTACTACAATATCTCCGTCATGAGCTGTATTCTGTTCCTCAATAATCACATAATCTCCATCTAATATTCCTTCCTCAATCATGGAATCTCCTTTAACCTGTAAAACATAGGACCTTTTTTTGCCAGAGACCATAGAAGGGGCAACTTTAACAGTAGCATCAGGATCAGTATAAGTCATGATTGGCTGGCCGGCAGCAATAAATCCTAAAATAGGCAATTCAATTCCCTGTAAAGCATTGGAAATTTTTTGGTCTAAAACTTCAATTCCCCTGACTGCTCCTTCAAATCTTTTAATAACTCCTTTATGAGCTAAAGCCTGCAGATGTTCATGGACTGTGGCCAAAGAAGAAACACCAATTGCTTCAGCTATTTCACCCAGCGTTGGGGAATAACCATATTTTTCAATATATTGTTTGATGAATCCCAAAATTTGCTTTTGGCGTCGATAAAGCGTTATAGGCATAATATATCCTTTTTGGTCTTCCTGTCTTCGACAGTAAAGCCCAATATTTGTTTTTGTCTGCGGTATAAAGTAATAGGCATATTAACACCATATACTCTACCAATAAAACCCGAAATATGTCAACTAGGTAAAACTATATCAAAATCCTAATATTTACACACTGCAACCTCGAAGGTTACCGCACAAACTTTAAGTAAAAACTCTTTTCGTAGCTCCCACATGGAATGTGGGAATTCAAACATTCCATCAATACACCTAAATATTGACTTTAGGAAAAAGTGATATACTGAATTTAGTGATTAATCAAAAAGGCTTTACACCAGTTTTAATCTTACTTGGAGCTATCCTAATAACTGGCATAGTTGGTGGGGCATATTACCTAGGCACCCAAAGATCCCAGCCTACTTCCCCAACCACCACTTCCCAACCTACCCCAACTTCTAATCCAACCGCTAATGGAATTGCTAGTTGGGGTATCTATAAAAATACTAAGATTGGATTTGAAATTAGTTACCCTAATGGTAAAAGGTACCCTTACTACGTAAAAGGTCCAGATGGAGGTAATACTTATACAGTAGACGGAACTGAGGATAATGAAGTGGTCAATTTTCCAGGAAACAGTCCTCACTATGACGCGGCCTACTTTCTTAAGACTGTTCCATTTTCAGGCACCCTTGAAGAAGTAGTTGCCATGGTTAAGAAGGACTATGGTTATTCAGTCACAAATAAAGCTACGCTTATCTCAAAAGATTTTAAGATTGCTGGTAATGATGTGCTTTGGTATAAAATCCAGGACAGACGGGATAGACGCTCAGATCCTGGGCCAAATCCCGGGGAGGAAGAATTTTTTGAAATTCTTATGGTTGCGAAAAATCATGCGTTTATTTTTCATAGCATATATGGCACAGATGAAAAATTAATGGACCAAATCCTTTCCACCTTTAAATTCCTGGATCAATAAATAAACCCTTCTGTCTTAGTTTACGCTGCAACCTTCGAGGTTGCAGGCTACAATCATCGGGTCTTTTTCGTGGTAAAATTTAAGGATGGGAAAATTCCAAATTGTCTCTGATTTTAAACCAACTGGTGATCAGCCTCAAGCTACTGAGAAGTTAGTTGCTGGCATAAATGCTGGAAAAGAGCATCAAGTCTTGCTGGGAGTGACTGGTTCTGGTAAAACTTTTACTGTGGCCCAGGTGATTGAAAAAATACAAAAACCTACTTTGGTTATTTCCCACAACAAAACTCTGGCTGGTCAGCTCACACAAGAGTTTAGATCCCTTTTTCCTAAAAATACTGTGGAATATTTTGTCTCTTATTATGATTATTACCAGCCAGAAGCTTATGTTCCTTCCTCTGATACTTATATAGAAAAGGAAACAGAAATTAATGAGGAGATAGAAAAATTAAGATTATCTGCCACCACTTCTTTACTTTGCAGAAAAGATGTGATTGTGGTTGCTTCTGTTTCTGCAATTTATAACTTAGGAAACCCTCAGGAATATAAAGGAGCTATTTTGGAAATTAAGCAGGGAGTAAGGATAGGATTTGAGGCTATATTAAAGATGCTTAATAAAATGTTCTACCTCCGAAATGACATTGATTTTAAAAGAGCAACTTACAGGGTGAAAGGGGATACTATTGATATTTTCCCTGGTTACTCAGACCAAGCCATCAGGGTTGAGTTGTTGGGAGATAAAATTGAAAAGCTCTCACATCTTGATCCAATAAGTGGATCTGTTACTCCTACTCCCCAAACTATCTCCATATATCCTGCCAAGCACTATATTACTCCTGAGCAAAGATTGAAACCAGCCTTGCAGCAAATTGCAGAAGATTTAAGATTTAGGATTAACCAGTTAAGAAAACAAAATAAGTTATTAGAAGCACAAAGACTTGAGCAAAGGACTTATTATGACTTGGAAATGATAAAAGAGTTTGGTTTTTGTAACGGGATTGAGAATTATTCCAGATATTTTGAAGGCAGAAAGAGTGGAGAACCACCATATACTTTAATGGAATATTTTCCTAAAGATTTTTTATTGGTAATTGATGAATCTCATATTACTCTGCCACAAATTAGGGGAATGTATAATGGGGACAGATCCCGCAAAAGTACTCTGGTGGAGTTTGGTTTTAGGCTGCCATCTGCTCTGGATAACAGGCCTCTTAAATTTGACGAATTCCAAAGAAAATTAGACAAAGTTATTTATGTTTCAGCCACTCCTGATGAATATGAGCTAAGTTTAGCTGGGAAAGATAATATAGCTGAGCAATTAATAAGGCCTACAGGCATTGTTGATCCCAAAATTTCAGTTAGGCCAACCCAAGGGCAAATCCAGGATGTGACTTTAGAGGTGGAAGAAAGGGTTAGGAAAGGTGAAAGGGTGCTGATTACCACATTAACCAAAAGAATGGCTGAAGATTTGTCTGAATTTCTAAAAGAAAAGGGGACTAAAGTAAATTATCTTCATTCAGATATTGCTACTTTGGAAAGGTCTGATATTTTACAGTCTTTAAGGCTGGGAGAATATGATGTGATTGTGGGAATTAATTTACTTCGGGAGGGGCTGGATTTACCTGAGGTTTCTTTGGTGGTTATTTTGGATGCAGATAAAGAAGGCTTTTTAAGGTCAAGGACTTCTTTAATTCAAACTATGGGCAGGGCAGCCAGGCATATTAATGGTCAGGTAATTATGTATGCAGATAATATGACAAAAAGCATGAAAGCAGCCATTGATGAAGTGGAAAGAAGAAGAGAGTATCAACTTGAATATAACAGAAAACATAATATAACTCCAAGATCTATTGAGAAAGGTTTAAGAGAAAGATTGATTGAAAAAGTAGAGGAGCTGGAGGAATCTTTAGGAAAACATGATCTGAAGGTGGAAGACATACCTGTTAAAGAAAGAGCAAAGATGATTAACAATTTGCAGCAGCAAATGAAACAAGCAGCAGCTATTTTAGACTTTGAACTGGCAGCTAAACTTAGGGATCAGATAAAGGAATTAAGGGTTTAGCTTCCCACCTTTGTAGCCGAGCAGGTCGGGGATATCTACCCCTAAGATTATCAGCTGCTCGTGCAGCTTTATCCTCAGGACTTGATGGTCGAGGGAGCACTACTGCGGATAGATATATTGCACGACTTTCCTCTACTCGTGCAGCTTCATCCTCAGGACTTGATGGTTGAGAAAGCTCTTCTTCAGATGGATATATTGCATCATTTTCCTCGTCCAGTCTTTGCCATTCCGCAGCTAATTGAGATAGCTTATTCTTGTCTGTGCCTATAGAAAAGGTTTTTCTCATTTGTTGATCTATTCTCTTCCATAAAGCTGGAAAACGGGAATCTGTATGACCTAGCGCTTCTTTAATTTCTGGACTTATAGGTTCAAATCCTGGACCTAATTCTTCTTCTGTTTCTACCATGAATTGGCAGAATTGTACCATCTCTTAAGTATCTTCACAAACCCTACGTCTGTACTTAATTAGTATTTCCCAGTAATGTCACTTTGAGCGAACACAGTGAGCGTGGCAATCTTCCCCGATCATGGAAGATTCCTCCCAAGTCAGACTTGGTCGGAATGACAAATCGGCTGGGAAGAACATTCCTACCTCGGAGGTAGGAGTGATTTTGATTTACATTTTATGGAAAGACTTATCCAAGGAGCCGTTATAAAACCACTAGGAGTTGCTTGGCGCAGCTGGAGTGATTGGAGATTAAAGAGACAGAAAGGATTAATTGCAAGATTAGAACAAGAATTTCTCTCTGACCAGGCTTTATATCATGCTTCACGTTCAGAGCAACTTATGAGAGGAATACTTGAGGAAATGGGGTTGTTTGATCCAAAAACAGCTTATGTGTGGTCTTCTCCTTGTTTTACTCCTGAGCAGCCTAACTTTATTGCTTTTGGCAGATTTGATATTAGAAGGATTGTTTCCCCAGATGCTCTGTTACTACCAGATAATACACCGGTGCAAACATTTGCTGAGGTGAGAATTATTCCTGATGGCCACGCACAAACACTTATGATATTAGCAGCTGGGGATGGTACGAGTGTTTTAGGGGTTGAGGAGTGGCCTTTTGAGGGATTATTAAGGGACAGATTAACTTTAGCTATTAAGAATCCTAACAGAAAACTAGTCCGACGCTTTGAAATGTTGAGTTCAGATGGGGGCCATGATGCCTATGGCCCTTTTTTTGAGGCTGAAGAGGATCTACCAAGTTCAATAATATCACCCCTTTAAAAATCTTGCCAAAGTTGTTAAAATATAACTTTAAATTTTCGGGAAAAATATGGCAATCGACAAAATAATAATTAGGGGAGCCCGTGAGCACAATTTAAAAAATATTGATTTGGAAATCCCCAAAAATAAACTGGTGGTTTTTACCGGGATTTCCGGTTCAGGCAAATCCTCTTTAGCCTTTGATACTTTATATGCTGAGGGACAAAGAAGATATGTAGAATCCTTATCAGCTTATGCCAGGCAATTTTTGGGGATAATGGATAAACCAGATGTAGATTATATTGAGGGACTTTCGCCTGCTATTTCTATTGACCAAAAAGGAGTATCCCATAACCCCAGATCCACAGTTGGCACTACTACTGAAATTTATGATTATTTAAGGCTTCTTTTTGCCAGGATTGGCCACCCGCATTGTCCTAAATGTGGCAGGGAAATTTCCAGGATGAGTGTGGAGCAGATAGTAGAACAAGTCAAAAATCAAAATGTAAAAGTCAAAAGTAAGGGAAACAGAATTATGATTTTGGCCCCTGTGGTAAAAGACAGAAAAGGGGAATACTCATCTTTGTTTGAGGATTTGAGAAAAAAGGGTTTTTCTAAAGCCAGAATTGATAAACAAATTAGGGATTTAAGTGAAGACTTATTCCTGATTAAAACTAATAAACATACCATTGATGTGGTAGTAGATCGTTTAGTTTTGGATAAAAAAGTTATTCATGAACAAAGTTTTACCTCAAGATTGTCACAAAGTATTGAGACAGCAGTCAAATTAGGTGAAGGTTCTGTAATAATTTCTGAAGTCAAAGATGCATCATTGGAATTTCCTCAAAACCCTAAAAAAATGGAAGATCATTTGTATTCAGAAAGGTTTGCCTGTCCTTTGGATAATTTAGCTTTATCTGAAGTAGAACCCAGGCTGTTTTCTTTTAATTCCCCTCATGGGGCTTGTCTTACTTGTAATGGTTTAGGTTCTCTTTTGGAAATAGATCCTGATATGGTATTAAACCCGATCCTGTCTATTGCTGAGGGTGGGATTTTACCCTGGTCGAAGCTCGCTACTCAAGAAAGCTGGTTTTCCAGGCTGATTGAAGCTGTTGGAAAAGAATATGGTTTTGACTTAAAAACAAGATTAGGTCAGTTAACAGAAAAGGCCAGGAATATTTTACTTCAAGGAGCAGGGGAGGAGAAATTTAAAGTAGAAGGAAAGAATCGACAAGGCAGATGGACCTACTTTTATTCTGCATACCAGGGTTTAGTGCCTTATTTAAAAGAAAGATACCAGCAAACAGAATCGGATTATGTAAAGAGTGAAATAGAAAAATATATGTACAGGGAAACCTGCCCTAAATGTGCCGGGGCCAGGCTTAAAGAAGAAGCCTTATCTATTATCATAGATGGGCTAAGTATTGCTGAAGTTACCACACAATCTATTAAAGAGGCATTGGGATGGATAAACAAGTTAGCTTCACACCCTAAGGGTGGGTTGACTGGGCGGGAAAACCAGATTGCCCAACCTATTATTAAGGAAATTCACCAGCGTCTGCAGTTTTTAGTTGATGTAGGTTTGGATTATTTAACTTTAGACAGGGCTGCTATGACTTTAGCTGGGGGAGAATCCCAAAGAATCAGACTGGCTTCCCAAATAGGTTCAGGACTTTCAGGAGTTTTGTATGTTTTGGATGAACCATCTATTGGTTTACATCAAAGAGACAACAGCAGATTAATTGAAACACTAAAAAGACTTAGGGATTTAGGTAATACTGTGATAGTTAATGAGCATGACGCAGAGATGATGGAAAATGCAGACTTAATGGTGGAAATCGGGCCTGGTGCAGGCGGGCATGGGGGTAATATTGTGGCTATTGGTTCTCCTGAGCAGATTAAAAAAAATAAAAATTCTTTAACAGGGCAGTATTTATCAGGTAAGAAACAAGTTAAGGTTAACGGGGAATTAAAAAGAGATTATGTTAATGTTGGTAATCTTAAATTAACAGGCGCCTCAGAGCATAATTTGAAAAATATTAATGTTAATTTTCCGCTAAGTCAATTTATAGCCATCACAGGAGTATCAGGTTCAGGTAAGTCAACTTTAATCCATGATATTTTATATAAGGCTTTAGCCCAAAAAATCTACAGGTCTAAGGAAAGACCGGGTAGCTTTCAGGATTTAACAGGCACAGAATTTGTGGATAAAGTAGTTCTAGTAGACCAATCCCCAATTGGCAGGACACCCAGATCCAATCCTGCTACTTATACCTCCTGCTTTACTTTTATCAGGGAGTTGTTTTCTCAAAGTCCGGAAAGCAAAATCAGAGGTTATGGGCCAGGCAGATTTTCTTTTAATGTTAAAGGGGGCAGGTGTGAGGTATGTGAGGGAGAAGGGCAATTAAAAATTGAGATGCAGTTTTTGCCGGATGTGTATGTGACTTGTGAAGCCTGTAATGGAGCAAGATACAACCAGGAAGCTTTGGATATTCATTTTAAAGAAAAAAATATCTCAGAGGTTTTAAATATGACTTGCGAGGAAGCTTTAAAGTTTTTTGAAAATATTCCTAATTTAAAAAATAAACTTGAGGTTCTAAATGATGTTGGATTAGGTTATATCAAACTGGGCCAGAGCGCTCCCACTTTGTCAGGGGGGGAAGCCCAAAGAATTAAGCTGTCAGCAGAATTATCCAAAAGGCAAACAGGCCAGACTGTTTATATTTTAGATGAGCCAACAACAGGCTTGCATTTTGCAGATATAGAGAGGTTATTAAATATTTTAAGAAAGCTTACTTATTTTGGCAATACAGTCATAATTATTGAGCATAATTTAGATGTGATTAAAAATACAGACTGGGTAATTGATCTAGGTCCAGAAGGTGGAGTAGGAGGGGGTAGGATTGTAGCAGAAGGTACTCCCAAAGATATTTCCAAAATCAAATCCTCCTACACAGGTCAATATCTGACAAAGATCTTGTGATACGACCCTATAGTATGATAGAATATTTTTTATGGGTAATGTAGTGGAAATTTTAGTAAAACTTAACAAAATCGATGTCACTAGCCATAGACGAACAGATCCACCTAGGTGGGGAGCACCTAATGAGTACAGGTGGAGATTAAGAAGAGGTCTGCACATATTAGCCAAATTAGAAGAAGATTTTAGGAGATACGTTCCAAAAGTCCAAAGGCAATTAAGTGAAGGATCCATTGATACTAGTCAGGCTAGATATAATATCGATAGTCATTGCTATATAGTCTTTAGAGATAGGCCTGAACAATTATAATAATATTTATGTTTACACCTATATTTAGCCTGCAACCGATTCGGCCTGAGGCTCACGGCCGAAGGCCTTCGAGGTTGACGCACGAATTTTAGATATCTTCAGCTATTATTCTATGTTTTAGTATTTCCAAAGTAGTACCATACTCTATTTGAGCTTCTACAAATTTCTGATAATTTTTGACAGTTGGATAAAGACTAAGGATTTCTTCCGGAGAGCAGTATAATGTCTGACCACTCATATATTCTGTATAAGAAGACCAATGGTAACTACCTAAATTTTTAGTCAGCCCAGAAACTACTGGATTAAGGTGGATATAACGGGATAAGTGTATTAGTTGTTCCTCTGATTCTATAAGGACTGCTTTGAATGCTCCCTGAAGGAGAGGTCCTACTCTTTTATATTTAGTATTGAAGTATTTTGTGTAGCTATTTGAAAGTTGACTCAAAAATATTGAAATTCCATTTTCTTTAAGCTGGCGAAGCAGGAAATGGAAATGGTTTGGCATAAGAGCGTAACATATCACATCAACAATTTTCTTATCAGGATTAGCTTTGAAAGAATTCAAGTCGGGTTTTGAAAATTTAGAGAAACTTGGTTTAGGACCTAAGAATTGGTAGTAGTAAAAGGTTTTTTGAAATCTGCGATAATCCCTTGATTGAGTAAAAATATCCCTTTTTTCACTGCCTCGATTATAAATATGATAAAACTCTCCAGTTACTAGCGGAATTATTCTTCCTGGCATAATTTTAGTTTACGATACAACCTTCGAGGTTGCAAGCTAAACTTCTAGATTAGCTTCCCAGGTTTGTTTTTGCTACAATATTATGAATGTTTAAAAGAGGCTTCAGGTTACAGGTTTTAGTTTACAGTATCTTGTTCTTCCTGCTCACTGTAACCTGCACTTTGTCTACTGTTTATGCTGCTGAGGAATTTGCCACCTCTTATAATGTTTTGTATGACATAGATCAATCAGGTATTACCACAGTTACTGAAAAAATTAATTTAACAAACCTGACCTCAGAATATTATGCTAATCAATTTAAGTTAATTATTGGTGCAACCCAAATTTCTGATATTAAAGCTTCTGATGGGGGAGGGATTATGCAAGTTACCCCTGAGCAAAAAAATACCTCAACCATTATTTCAGTTAAATTTAATCAGCAGGTAGCAGGTATAAACAAAGTTTTACCCTGGACTCTTCAATTTAAATCTAAAGATTTTGCCCAGAATTTAGGAAAGGTCTGGGAGATAAGAGCTCCCAAAGTTTCTTCTGAAAATTTATTAGATTATAACCTGACTATTTCTGTCCCTGTAGAATTTGGTGAGCCAACTGCCATCTCCCCTACCCCTAAAACTCAATCCAAATCAGGTGGTAAAATATTTTTAACTTTTAACAAAGACCAACTTGAACAATCTGGAGTTTCAGCTAGTTTTGGCACCAATCAGCTATTTGATTTTAACCTGACCTATCATTTAGAAAATAATAATTTAGTACCTATTTTAACCAACATTGCTCTACCTCCAGATACAGCTTACCAAGATGTTATTTACCAACGTTTTGAGCCTAAACCTTTAAATGTAACTGTTGATGATGATGGTAATTATTTAGCTTGGTATAAATTAAACAGAAATGAAAAATTGGATGTTAAACTGATCGGTTCCTCTAAACTATACACCATAAGTAAAGTTAAAAGACCTAACTTAGATAATAATTTAAGGAAAAAATATACCCAGCCAGCTAAATATTGGGAAAAAGACCATCCACAAATTCAAGCTAAGCTTAAAGAAATTTTAGCTGATGCCAAAGAAGAAGATAAAGTTAAATTAATTTATCAATATGTAGTAAACACTCTCAAGTATGATTCAGGCAGACTTAAGGATAATATAGAAAGGTTAGGGGCAGTTACAGCGTTAAACAATCCAGATTCTGCAGTTTGTATGGAATTTACTGATTTGTTTATAGCTTTTGCCCGTGCTGCAAATATTCCAGCCAGAGAGCTTGATGGTTATGCCTATACCACCAACACCACCCTGCGTCCTCTTTCTTTTACAAAAGACATTTTACATTCCTGGCCGCAGTATTGGGATGATAAAAAAGGTTGGGTAATGGTTGATCCAACCTGGGAGAACACCTCTGGGGGAGTTGATTATTTTAATAAATTTGACCTAAACCATTTTGTTTTTGTTACCAGGGGAAGTTCTTCTGAATCTCCTATTCCAGCAGGTTCATATAAGTTTGAAAACCAGGATACCCGTGATGTTAAAGTTAACCTATCAGAAAATGACTTTTTGGGAACGCCTCTTTTAGATGTTAAAATAGACAGCCCCAATCCATTTTTGGCAGGATTTCCCGGAAAAATCAAAGTTAAAATTTCTAATGTAGGTAATGCTTTTTATCCATCAGATGATTTAATAGTTAAAAGCAATAAATTAATTGTTCTGGGAGGAGAAAGCCAAATTTTAGGTCCAATCCCAGCCTTTGGTGAGTCTACTTTTGATTTTAATATCAGAACAAAAACTTTATTTGATAGATTTAATGATACAATAACTGTCTTAATTGGTAGCCAGAAATTTTCCAAAGACATAAAAGTACAACCATTTATTATTTTTCAAACCTTTCCCTTTATTACCATTGGTATTGTTGCTCTTATGGGAATAATTTATTTTATTATTTTAGGGACTCATATCTACAAAGCCAAAGCTTCAGTTAAAGCAAAAAGGTAAAAAATTTAGTAAAATACTTCCCTTATGATTCCTTCCTTTTTAAACAAGGAAAAATTACCCAAAAAAAGTGGGGTTTATATATTTAAAAGCAGCCAAGAAGATATTTTGTATGTTGGAAAAGCTATTAATTTATATCACCGTGTCTCCTCATATTTTAACCGTAATGTTGATGGTAGAACTGCTGCCTTAGTATCCAATATATCCTCAGTTGAAACCTATATTACTGAATCAGAATTAGAGGCCCTAATTCTGGAGGCTAACTTGATTAAAAAACACCTTCCGCCTTTTAATATCAGATTAACTGATGATAAAGACTTTCTTTATATTGGTATATCAAATGAACAGTTTCCTAAAGTAGTCACGATCAGGAAAAAAGATTTAAAAACAGTTAAAAAGTTTTTTGGCCCTTTTCCTTCATCCAGGACAGTAAGGAATACTCTGAAGCAACTTAGAAGGGTTTTTCCCTGGTGTAGCAACCCTCCCAAATTCACGCTGCAACCTTCGAGGTTGCAGGCTCCAGTATCGTATGGTACGGGGCAGGCTAAACATAGAGCTTGTTTCTATTATCATTTAGGATTGTGCCCTGGTTTGTGTACAGGAATGATTAATAAAGAAGAATATAGCAAGATTATCAAAAGATTCTCTAAATTCTTAGAAGGGAAAAAGGAAGAGTTGGTATCAGGATTATCAAAAGAAATGATGGAGTTATCAAAGACTCAGCAGTTTGAAAAAGCTGCTCAAGTAAAAAAAATGTTAGATGGAATTTCTTATCTTACTCAAACTAATAGGGCCCAGGCTTACTTAGAAAATCCTAACTTTTTAGAAGAAGAAAATAAATTAGCTTTAAAGCAGCTACAAAAAGATTTAAATTTAGATAAATTACCTGGAAGAATTGAAGGTTATGATATATCTAATATTGGCGGAAAAGATGCGGTAGGATCAATGGTAGTGATAATTGCTGGTGAGATTGATAAATCCCAGTATAGAAAATTTAAAATAAGAATTTCTGGCAGGCCAGATGATGTAGGAATGCATAGAGAAATGATAAAAAGAAGGTTAAAACATACAGAATGGCAATTCCCTGATCTAATAATAGTAGATGGGGGTAGGGGACAGGCTAGAGTAGTAAATTTTCAATTTTCAATTTTCAATTTTCAAATTCCTGTTTTTGGTCTTGCCAAAAAAAGGGAGTGGCTTTATCCTGCCGAAGGTAAAATTATCAAATTACCCAAGAGCAGTTTATCTTTAAGGCTGCTGCAAAAACTCCGTGATGAATCCCACAGATTTGCCATTTCCTATCACAGAAAATTACGTGATAGAATATTAGGATGAAGACTCTGCTAAGGTATTTTCTCATAAATTTGGTTTCCCTTTATGCCACCACAAGATATTTGCCAGGGTTAACCTATACAGGGGGAATTAAGAGTTTACTGATTGGGGCAGTTGCTTTTATGCTGATCAATTTTATTTTGGTCCCACTTTTGAAAATATTATTTTTACCACTTAACTTATTAACATTAGGATTATTTGCTTGGATTATTAATGTTTTAGCTTTGTTTGCCTTAACTACCATAATATCTGATTTTCAGCTGCTGCCTTATAATTTTCCAGGAGCAAATTTTTTTGGTATCTCTCTTCCTGCTATAGGGTTAAGTACTTTTTGGGTAGCAGTAGTAGCCTCTTTCATGATAGGTATTATTACCCATTTCCTTCAGTGGCTAGCTCATTAAATTGTGTTAGAATAGAGACATGAAATCAGTTATTTACTTAATTCAGATTATTTTAGCTGTCTTGCTTATTTTAGTAATTATTATCCAGCAAAAAGGATCTGGAATAGGAGCTGCTTTTGGAGGGAGTTTTAATTTTTATAGATCTAAAAGAGGAGCCGAGAAGCTTTTGTTTTACACAACTATTGTTTTATCATCAGTCTTTATAATTTTTTCCTTAATCGGCCTCTTACTCTGAGAATGAAAAAAATATTTAATTCTCATCTTAAGCTTTGGTTTTTGATTGCCCTGGAATTTATCAAAAGACACAAAGGAATATTCAGCGTATCTTTCTTTATAGTAACAGTTGTTCTCTTTGCCCAAATTAAGTTTAAGTTACTTTCAAAGCCTTACTCTATTAGCATTGGGTTTATTGGTACTTACCAGGAGCATGACCTACCAGCAGAAGTAACTGAGTTGATTTCCCAACCTTTAGTGGAAACTGATGAGAACGGTAAAGTTAAAGGGAAGCTGGTAATTGGTTGGGATATTAATAATGATGCAACTGTATTTAAATTTAAACTTAAAGATAATTTAAGATGGATTGATAATTCAGAAGTAAAATCAAAGGATATAGGTTTTGCTATCCCTGGTTTGGAACAGTCCTATCCAGATGATAAAACAATTCAATTTAACTTAAAAGAGCCATATTCTCCCTTACCTAGTTTATTAACTAAGCCTGTGATTAAAAGAGGAACAATGATAGGTATGGGTCCATATAAAATTGCCAAACTTGAAAAATCCCGAGTCTTTATCACTAAAATTGTTTTAAAAAGTGTTAACCCCCAGCTGCCTGTTATCTATGTTCGTTTTTACCCTAATGAAAAAGTTGGAATTACCGGATTTAATTTAGGAGAGGTTCAAGCTTTACTGGGAATTTCTAATCCAAAAGTTTTTTCAAACAATTCCCAAACAAAGCTTCAACAAAAAACTGATTATTCCAAGATGGTAACTATCTTATTTCAGACTAAAAACCCCCTTCTTTCAAACAGGTCTTTACGCCAAGCACTGGCTTATGCAACTCCTAAAATTGATTCAGAGGAGATAGCTAATAATCCTTATCCTTCATTCCTTTGGGCATATAACCCAGATTCTAAAAAGTATCTAGGTAATATAGATCTTGCTAAAAGCGCTTTAGAAAGGGCTAAATCTTCTATATCTGATGAAAAGCTAAAAGAAGAGCTAATTTTAACCACTACTCCTAATTTAGAGGAAGTGGGAAACAAAGTGATAAGTTCATGGAAAGATTTAGGATTGGATATAAAGCTTCGAATTGAATCTGGTATCCCGCAAAATTTTGCAGCTTTACTGATTACCCAAAGTATTCCTAAGGATCCAGATCAATACTTTTTGTGGCATGCCACCCAAACTAAAACTAATTTAACAGGTTATGATTCTAAAAGGACTGATAAAGATTTGGAAGATGGCAGAAAAATTATCACTTTAGAAGACAGGCAGCAAAAGTACTTTGATTTCCAAAAGAGTCTTTTGGAAGATGCCCCTGCCACCTTTTTATATTTCCCCAAATACAACATAGTTTATCTGAAAAAGTCAGAGAAGCTTCTGGATAAAATTCTTCGTTACGTTCAAACCCCAGGGGTTGATTAGCTTTGAACCCCAGGGTTATAATTGAATTATGCCATATAGAAAAGTTCCCATAGTCACTTCAGAAATTTACCATGTGTTTAATAGGGCTGTTGCAGGGATACCGATATTTTCAACCTCAATAGATTTTTTACGTTTCCTGGATTTGATAAATTACTACCGTTTTAAGAATACTCCAGTTAGTTTTTCTCAATTAAAAAATATAGAAAGAGAGCAAAGAAAACAAATTTTTGATGATTTAATAAAAGAAAATCATCTGCATATAGAGATATTAGCTTTTTGCTTGATGGATAATCATTTTCACTTTCTCCTAAAACAAAAGCTTGACCGCGGGATTGTTAAATTTATAAGTAATTTACAGAATAGCTATGCTAAATATTTTAATGCTAAATCTGCTAGAAACGGTCCTTTGTTCCAGCCAATGTTCAAAACCGTCAGAATCACTACAGAAGAACAGTTTTTACATGTTTCAAGATATATTCATTTAAACCCTTCCACCAGCTATTTAGTGGAGATTAAAGATTTAGAAAGTTATCCCTGGTCATCTTTATTAAATTATATAGGTGAGGGTAGATATCCTTTTGTGGATACTAAGCAAATTTTAGGTATTATTAATGAGAAGAAATATAGGGAATTTGTGTTTAATCAGGCAGATTACCAAAGGGAATTGGGAATGATAAAGCATTTAACCTTAGAATAAAGCTATTTCCTGGGGTTTGAACGTATTTAACCCCTGGGGTTGGAAGCTGGTTGATAATTTTTCAAAAAAAGGCTATAGTATTAATTGTTCTTTCGGGGTTTGGGTGAAAATCCTAATCGGTGGTAAACTCCACGACCGCGTACCGTCTGGTACGTGGATGAGCAGGTGAAACTCCTGCAGCGACCGTACAGTCGGGATGAAAGAGAGAATGATGTTCACCGGCATAATCAACAACTTAGGAAAATTAGAAAAAAGAGATGGGTTCATTTTTGTCTTCTCTGCTTCTTCCCAGCTTTGTAAGAAATTAACTAAAGGTGCAAGCATTGCTGTTAACGGTATTTGCTTGACAGTTTTAAGAAAAACTAGAAATGGTTTTTCTGTGGAAGTGATGCCTGAAACATTAAGCAGGACCATGTTAATAAATTTAAAAAAAGATGACATTGTTAATTTGGAATTGCCTGTTACCCCAAAAACTTTCCTGTCAGGACATATTATACAGGGGCATATTGATGGGGTAGCTAGGGTTGTCAGGGCAGTCAAAGACAAAAATGGCAAAATCATCGAATTTTCTGTGCCTATAAACTTAAGCAGGTACATTGTGGAAAAAGGCTCGATTGCTATAAACGGGATCTCTTTGACAGTTATTGACACTAAAAAAGATTTTTTTACTGTTGGAATTGTTCCCTTTACCTGGAATAATACAATGCTCCACACGCTGAACTTAGGAGATTTGGTTAATATTGAGGTGGATATATTAGCAAAATATATAGAAAAACTAATATGAAAAAATTAGCAATTATTGCCAGTAGATATCATTTGGAAATAAGTAAAAGCCTTGTAAAAAACTGCCTTAAAACACTTAAAGAAAAAGGGGTAGCTGAAAGCCTGGTAGATATTTTTTGGGTACCCGGAGCCTTGGAAATACCTTTGGTGGCCAAAAAATTAGCCAAAAAAGGTAAGTATAATACTATTATAGTTTTTGGAGCTGTTTTAAAAGGGAAAACTTATCACTTTGAGCAGGTGGCTAATGAGTGTATCAGGGGCTGTATGAATGTATCTTTCAAGTTTGAACTGCCGGTTATTTTTGAAGTGTTGTGTGTTTATGACCTGAAAGATGCTATCGAGCGCGCGCAGGGTACTTCAGATAACAGGGGGGTAGAAGGAGCTTTGACTGCTTTAAAAATGATTGAGCTGATCGGTAAAATCTAACATGAAATTTTCTACTATTGAACAGGCCATAGATGATTTAAAAAAAGGCAGGATGTTGATTGTGGTAGATGAACCTGATAGGGAAAACCAGGGAGATCTGGTTATATCCTCCCATGCTGTTACAGAGGGGGAAATTAACTTTATGCTTAAATATGCCAGGGGAATGATCTGTGTGCCAATCACCAAAAGACAAATCCATCAATTTGATTTGCCTTTAATGGTTGCGCCTAATGAAAATACGGAAAAAACAGCAGTAAATTTTACTGTTTCAGTGGATAGCAAAAATGTCTCTTCTTTTGGTATTTCTGCTTCAGACAGGGTTTTAACCATCAAAACTTTGGCAGATCCAAAAGCTAAACCTGATAGTTTAGTCCGTCCTGGCCATGTTTTTCCTTTGTTGTCTGCACAAGGCGGGTTAGTAGAGCGTCAGGGCCACACTGAGGCCACTATTGAACTTTTAAAGCTGGCAAATCTTCCTGCTGTAGGGGTATTGTGTGAAATTTTGACGGAAAACGGGGAAGTGGCCAACATCACAGCTTTGGTAAAATTTGCCAAAAAATTTAAGCTTAACATGGTGGCAATTACTGATTTAATCAGATATGTCAAGAAAAATCCCCAAATAATTGTCCATGCGCCTTCAGTGGTTAAAAAAGCTAACTCCATTTTACCCACTAAATATGGAATATTTGAGATGATTGTTTACAAATCTGTTCATGAGAATTTAGAACATGTGGTGTTACAGTCAAAAGATATTAAAGGGAGTTCTCTGGTCAGGCTCCATTCTAAATGCTTAACAGGAGATACTTTTGGTTCATTAAGGTGTGACTGTGGAGATCAACTTGTTAAAAGCATGGAAAAAGTTGGTAAAGAGGGTGGATTAATCCTATATCTTAATCAGGAAGGTAGGGGAATAGGGCTGATTGATAAAATCCATGCTTATTTCCTGCAAGATCAGGGTATAGATACAGTGGAAGCTAATTTGAAAATGGGTTTGCCAATTGACGCCCGAGATTACCTGATAGCTGCTGAAATATTAAAAGATTTAAGTTTTACTCAAATCAGATTGTTAACCAACAATCCTCAAAAAGTCAAAGAGCTGCAAAAGTATGGTATTAATGTTGTCAGTATGGTGTCTTTGGAGGCTACCCCTAATAAAATAAACCGCAACTACCTTTTGGCTAAAAAGCATAAATTAGGTCACAAATTGACCAGAGTTTAGGCAGCAACCTTCGAGGTTGCAAGCTAAATTATGAAAGATGAAGATTATTTAAGAGAATGCATCAATTTGGCTAAAAAAGGCATGGGACATACTTTTCCTAACCCCATGGTGGGAAGTCTTATAGTAAAAGACGCTGCTGTTATTGGAGAGGGGTATCATAAAAAGGCAGGTTTTCCCCATGCAGAAATTGAAGCATTAAAATCATGTAAAGGCAATGCCAAAGGGGCAACCTTGTATGTTAATTTGGAGCCATGCGTTCATTTTGGCAGAACCCCGCCTTGTGCTCCCGCAATCATTAAAGCAGGTATCAGTAAAGTAATTTGTGCAAACATTGATCCCAACCCAAGAGTGTCTGGTCAGGGAATAGCTGCTCTAAAGCAGGCAGGGATTGAGATAACAGAGGGGGTGATGGAAAAGGAGGCAAGAGAGCTTAACGAAGCATTTTTTACTTATCATATAAAGAAAAGACCTTTTGTGGCTATTAAATTTGCAGCTTCTTTGGATGGCAAACTAGCCACAGAGACAGGGGATGCAAAGTGGATTACAAATCAGCAGTCAAGAAGGTTTGCCAGAACATTGCGAGGTCAATACCAGGGAGTTTGTGTGGGCATTAACACTGTTTTGGTTGATGATCCGCATTTGGGAGTTAGAACTAAAGGATTTAAAGATCCTTTTAGAATTATTTTAGATTCTACTCTTAGAATACCTCTTCAGGCTAAAGTTTTACGTGACAGACAAGTTTTAATCATCACAACTAATCTGGCTAATCAGACCAAGTTAGGAAAACTGCAAGAAATGGGGTTTGATGTGATTATTTTTGATGAAAAAATAGCAGTCTCCAAACTGCTAAATATACTTTATCAAAAAGAAATTATTAGTGTGCTAGTTGAAGGAGGCAGAAGTGTCTTAGATAGCTTTATAAAGGCAAAAGTGGTTGATAAAGTTTATGCTTTTCATGCTCCCCTACTGATTGGAGGGGTTAAAAGCATCAAAGAAGCAACCAGACTTGCTAATATTTCTTTTAAAGAATTAGATAAAGACTTGCTCACCATCGGTTACAACCATTAACTATTTATAGTATAATCTATCGGATTATGCCAGAATCAGAACCAAACGAATATATTGTGTCCTATCCAAACATTACTGAGCCTGTTAAAGTGGGTTACATTCGTTTTGCTGCTCGAAATAAAACCGTTGAATTATTAAGCCAAGACAATACTTGCCTGATTTTTCCGAATGAGAGTTGGGTTACCCGAGCACCTAAGGGTTTAAGAATTGTTGTATCTTCTGATGGGACCGTTTCACCCCCTGGGTATCGGCAAAACTACTGATAACTATCGGTTTACAATTACCTCTTGACATGAAGGAAAAAATAATGATATTTTGCAAATATGATTGTGGAAAGGGAGAGATCTTCGGTAGCTTCGGTAGTATGCCAAAGAATAGAAAGAAAGATAGGTGGAGGAATAACTCGTGTTAGTGTTGATGTACGAGGGTTACTTAACCCGAAAACCGGGTTTGTAGCTGATATTTGGATAGGCGGCCCGGTTCCTAATCCTTTAATACCTGGCCAAAGAGCAGACCCAACCCCAGGAGGGGGACAGAACTAATGAGAAACGTAGAAGCTAGACCAGGCCTTGAGCAATTATCAGTTGAAGAATCCTTTTATGCAGCTACAATTGGTGATCCCAGATGTGAGAATCCTATGCAGCAATCTGCCAATTTCGCTAGGGGATTAAGAGAGAGGGCAGGTAAACCAATTGTTTATACTGCTGGAGTTTTGACAGCCGCAGGATTTGTGGCATTAACCTCTTGGGGAGGAGCTTACCTAGCTGTCGAAGGATTGAAGTTTGCTCATAAAGTATTTAATGAGTTACCAGGGTCTGTGCAAGATGGTTTAATTTTATCAGGGGTTATTTTAGGATCAGCAGGTAGCACCATTTATTATCTACATAATCACTACAGATTTATCAGCCATTAACCCCAGGGGTTAGTTAGCTTCCAACCTCCTTCGTGATATCATAAAAAGGGATAGCTATATGCAGAAGCTTGATACATTTCTAAATGGTATTACCATGTATTGTTTGATGCTATGGTATTTGAAGTTGTTATTTGCTGCTGCTGTTATTCTCAGTTTCTTCCATATATTACCATTTAATCCGCTTGATATCCTGACAGACGGAATTTATCTTATTGCAGTCTGTTTTATAGCCAATCAAATTTTAGGCTTAATTTTTAATGTTAAGCCAAATTATGAATCTCAATTTATTAGCGGATTCATACTTGCTTTAATTATTGGGCCATTACCCCTTCTTCCCAATCTCTTTTTTCTGACAATTACTCCTATTTTTGCAATGGCTTCTAAATACCTTGTTGCTTATCATAGGCAGCACATCTTTAATCCTGCAGCTTTTGCTGTTTTTTTAACGGCTGTTATTTTTGGCAAAGGAGCCAGTTGGTGGATAGGCAATTTAAATATGGCGCCTTTTGTTATTTTGGGAGGACTGATAATCCTTCGTAAACTACACCTATTTAATTTGACTTTTGCTTTCTTAATGACCTTTCTCGCTTTTCTTAGTTTGAGCAATCTGAACTTCTTATTTGATTTAAATATTTTTTTTGCTTCTTCAGTACTTTTTTTCAGTTTTGTAATGCTGACTGAACCGATTACCTCTCCTACAGATAAGACTGTATTAACATATTATGGAATTTTTACCGCTTTTATTTTTATCATCCTACAAAGATTCTTTAATATTCCTTATACATTAGAATTATCTTTACTGGTTGCAAATTTGGCTGGAAGGATAGTTCAATCTGGCGGCACATATACTCTGATGCTGAAAAAGAAAAGAGAAATTGCCCCAACACTTTGGGAGTTTATTTTTGAACCCTTGCAGCCAATTCATTATAAAGCAGGACAATACTTGGAATGGAATTTACCACACAGCCATCCAGACAGCAGGGGGAGTAGAAGGTATTTTACTATTGCCTCAAGTCCAACAGAAAAAGAGATAATTCTTGCTGTCAAAATTCCTGAAAAATCCAGCAGTTTTAAGTCTGCGCTTAAAAGCTTATCTGTAAGAGAAAGCATTCATGTTAGAAAATTAGCCGGTGATTTTATTCAACCTCAGGAAGTTGATAAACAATATGTGTTTATTGCCGGAGGAATCGGTATTACTCCGTTTCGGAGCATAATTAAGCATTTGCTTGATACAAATACCTCGCTTTCTATTGTACTGTTTTACACAGCTTCTTCTAAAGAATTTATATTTGAAGATATTTTTACCCAGGCCCGGCAGAAAACAGGATTAAGGATTATTTATGTAATATCCGGGGATTGTCCAAAATCCTGGCAAGGAGAGACTGGTTATATTACCTGCGGGATGCTTAGGAAGTATGTCAAAAATTTTACCCAGGCTATTTATTATTTATCAGGTCCTCAACCAATGGTTGTAGCTTATGCAAACATGCTTAAAGAAAACGGAATTAGAAAATCTCAAATTAAAACAGATTACTTTCCTGGATACACACAAATTTAGCGCTGGAAGAAGTTAGTCATTGACTTTCTGTATTTTTTATTACTAAACTGGTATTAGGTATTTATGGCGCAAAAACCATTACAAAAGAAGAAGGGTATTGGATGTCTGAGGGTAGTCTTGATTATACTGGCAATCCCGGTAGTTTTGTTTATTGTAATCTTTACCTTTGTTGCTGTAAAAACGCTTCTTGATTCAGATGAAAAATTTCTGAAAACCTATCAACCAACAGCCGAAATAGCAGATTTGGCAGAGAAAAATACTCTGACCGACAAAGGGAAGGCTATTCTCTATAGAGCAGATCCGCAATTGGTGGATGTGGACAGCTTCGTGAAATACTGTCGCGTCAAAGGAGGAGCTGAACCTCTGGCGTGTATTGCTCCAAGCCCTGACAGAGGGCCTTTTGCAGGAAGGCAGATATTTCTTTTAAAAATTGACGATTCAAAATTTGCGGATCATAAGTATGCAGCCTCTGTCCATGAAATGCTGCACGAAGCCTATAAGCGAGTACGTTCCAGCAAAAAAGAGCAGCTCAATGCGCTTTTGGATCAGGAGTTGTCAAAACACCAGGACGATCCGCATTTGAAGACTGTCATTGATATTCTCAATAAGAAAGCTAACAAAAGAGAAGATGATATCCACAGTGAGTTACACTCAAAGTTCGGCGTGGAGTACACCAACCTTTCACCGGAATTGGAAGAACACTATAAACAATACTTTGTAGATCGTAAGAAGGTTGTGGAACTTTACAAAAACGGAGGGTTTAACAGTAGGGTGAGAGGAATAGATGCATTGAATATTGAACTCGCCACTCTCAACAATCAGCTTAAGACGCTTAAAAGTCAGCTAACTGCATATCAAAATGCGGGCAATATTGATGGTTATAATGATCTTGTTCCACAATTTAATAACATGGTTAGTCAGTTCAATGCAAAAGCAGCAGAGTCAAGAAGAATTTATAGTGAGGTTGAGCAGTTTTATCAATACTTCAACTCGGACTACCAACCACCGGAGGAAAAGGCAAAGCAATAAGACAAGCCTTTTATTGAACTCATTTTGATCTCTTTTTACCTGTTACTATTGAGGCAAACTTTCTCTTTAGAATCAAAACTGTACCGCCGATAATTAACACTAACACCAAACCAGCAATAGCCAGTTTGACAGGAGAAAGCTTTTGGGAAACCACCGCCACTCCCGGCTTATCTGTGTCCGTCTTAACTTTAACTGTTCGTCCATCTTTAGTTTTAACCTCCACTTCTCCCTCATAAACACCAATCACGGCCACTTTCTTATCCTCACTTTGGCTAACCCAAAAATGTGTTCTGCTGGCTGTTACGCCCAACCAACCTGCATCTATACCAAACTGATTTTCAGCAGGTTTGTTATTTCTTATCTTTACCTCTATTTCCCCTTGCCCTAACTCCACTCTACGTGAGGTAAATCCTCCAACCTCCACCGGTTCTCGGAATTTAATCTCTGACCAGTTGGGGACATTAATTACTGCGCCTGAGTCAGGAGACCAGGCGTATCGCAACTGAACCGCATCTGAAGTAGATTTGACAGTTGAGTCAAAGAAGGTAACAGTCACCATAT
>JACPKL010000006.1 GCA_016187035.1 Candidatus Daviesbacteria bacterium | reverse complement strand
ATTCTCAAACCCAACATAGATAATTTCTTTCTTCTCGTCTTTAGCGGTTTGTATGGCCGGTAATAAATCAGTGTCCGAAGAAATCAGATAGAATTTATTGAATTCGTTTTTAATTGATCCCCGAACAATATCTACTGCAATTTGAACATCAACACCTTTTTCATGAAATTTACCATCGGACATAAGAAGATAACCAAGCTTAATCTCAATATTTTGGTTTCTTAAGTGCGTAAACAGCTTTTGTTGATTTGAATAAAGCATCTCAGACTTTTTATTTCCTTCATACTGCCTAATCTCACCAACGTAATAAACTACTTGAAACTGATCACTTTTCACTAGTGATTTGGCTAACCCATGATAATCAAAGTTGGTTAGGTGAATTTGAGGCAAAACCCTTTTGACCTTATTATAAAAATTACTCCCGTCAAATTGAACCAGGACTTTCTTCTTCACCATTTTATCTTAGATGATCTAAGGGTTTTAAGCAATAAAAACCCCCAGCTCGAGTTGAACTGGGGGGAATTAGCAAATCAAATGTATTTCTTTCGGAAATACAATATTATATTATCAAAGATAATGACAAAATGCAACTACTAAATCGATCCTTGCGGCAAAGATGAATCATCAAATCTGATGTCAACATTCGTTCCCAAGTGAGGCTATAGTCCTGAGCTTGCCGAAGGATACTTTCACCACAAGGATCATTCGGTAAGATCATTCAACTTAACCTCAGCAAATAATTTATCTGAATAGGCAAGAAAACCTTCGGTAAAACTCTGAGGTACCACAAAGAGCACTACGAATGTATCTTCATTTTGTTGTTTAAAATTTTTATCTCTTTTGACATCATTGAGATTAGTCTCTGGCCACCCGTATCCTAACATCTGTTTATCTACTGAGAGTATTTGCAGGTCATCAAGATCGAGTTCTGCATTTTTAGGTTTAATAGCTATTTCCAAAGCAATAATCTTTTCACTGGAAGAAACTGTCTTATATGTTTTTGTCCCGTTATACTCTGAAGCCTTGATAACTTGGATTTCTCCATTTTCTTTAAATCGCTTGACTTGTTCTGCAAATTGTTTAAGCTCATTACTATAATCTGGCTTTACGTTCCTTTGGAAAATAGAGGTTCTGCTTAAAACTGCTACAACTAACAGCAATAGGGGAACAAGAACTATAAAGATCTTTTTCATGCAAACTTATTTTAACTTCTTTCATCTATTTTAACAATTATTACTAGTGATCCTCACGATACATTGCACAGACTGCGCGAATTCTCCGAAAAATTCTTGTCTATGCATAGTTTACCAGATTTAATATGGTGGTTGTACCCCGAATTAGCTCATTCGAGTCTGAGCGATGAGGCTCAGACCTCAGAGTCGAAGACCTCAAAAATGCCAGAAAGAAAAATATAAACCAAGTTTTCTCACTTTTTACTTCTTTTAAATCTTCTTTAAAAACCTATTTTTTATGCAAAATCATGTACAATAACAATTGTTAACTACTTTTAATTAGGATAAGATGGAGCGGTCAAAACTTCTTACAATTAACCAAGTTGCGAAAATACTAGGGGTTATGCCACCAACCCTTAGAAGGTGGGATAAATCAGGTAAACTAAAAGCCATCCGTGTAGGCAATAAAAAAAGAGTGGGTGAAAGAAGATACCACAGGGAAGATATTATTAAACTGATTACAAAAGGTTTAGGGTCAGGTTAACAAAACTAAATTAGAAGCTCATTAATATGGACAAATTTATGGATCATGTTAAAAAAAGCTCTATAGAGCTTATCGAAAACACTAGTCATTTAATGATAAATGACACGTATTCTTTTATTTTCCTAAGGTCAGAGGGACTAGAGCACTTAAAAGAACATTCCTTAGGTGGTGGCAATCTATTGATGGTAATAGGACAGTTTGCTGTGTTGAGTTTCCTTGCAAAAGTTTATCTTATTTTGAAAAATGGTGATAGTCCGTATATTTCTGAAAAAGACATTGAACAATATAATAACGACGTTAACAAAGTAAAGGAAACGAGTCCTGAAACATGGAAGCAAATTAAGATGTACTGTAAAAAGCCAAGACTTTGGGAAGTTAATGAAACAAAAGCATTTACACAACTAATCAGCGACTTCCCCGAAAATATTGGAATACCTAAAGAAAAAGATTCTATTGAAAAGGCTTGGAATGATTTTAGAAATAAAATAAGCCATATTGCCACTATTGCAAATGGGAATACGGCACTAGTGTTTGAGTTTCAGGAAGGACAGTCTTTTAAATCAAGCAAAAAATTCCTAGATGAAGTCAAAGAAAAATCGTTTCTGATTCGTAGCCAAAAGGAAAGGGATAAAATAAGAAAAGAGATTATTGCTGAAAACAATCAGAAAGGAATAGCTACAAGCACATCTCTTATAGCAAGTGCAACTTATAATCAAATACGCCCAGATTTATTGAGTAGGGATATTCAAAAAATAATGCAGTGGTTAATGGGAAAAATTAAGCAAAACGAATTTAAAGATGACAACATTAAGTCTTTATACGATTGGTTATTGATGCAGCATTATGTCAACAGATAAATGTTTTGGGACTGATTTGGGGGTATTTAAAATATTGATAAGAAATGAAACTAGATAGAGGAAGTTTATTTTATAAAATTACTAAAATATCGGGGATTGTATGGGTGGCATGTATTATTGGTGTCTTCACTATCCTCGGATATGTTATCGGCGTTAGAAAAGAAATGTTTGATAAAGCACCGGAAGTTTTTGCTTTTTCGCTTCTAGGACTTGTTCTTCTCGGTTCCCTTGCCTTTTTAATTGGCTTGGTAAGTTTTACCTCACTCATCCTTGTTAGAAATAGTAAAAAGACCCAAAACAAACTTCTCTTTCTTATTAAACTAGCTCTTATATTGGCAATCTTACCGCTCTATCTACTTGCTTATATCCTAAAACCGCTTGAGTTTATAAAAAGATTAAAACGGCTTGGTTTGAAGGGACTACTGCCAAAACCAATTCACTTAAAACCTTTACTTACAAGCGCTGTCGCTCTGATTATTATTGCTTTTGTTATGTTCCCTATTTGGGTCGGAGGCTATTGGGTAGCAGGAGAAATGACGGCTTACCAATTGGGATATGTTCCAGAAGATATGGCAATAGTAGGTACAGGATCAATGTATCCAACATGGCCTAAAGGAACTAAGGGAAAGAGT
>JACPKL010000003.1 GCA_016187035.1 Candidatus Daviesbacteria bacterium | reverse complement strand
TCCGGTTGCGAACATCTCATGAGCCTTTTTAACAATAGGAGCATTTTTTCTGTCAACAACTATAGTTTTGGTGCGGGAATCGTTAATATATCCAACCGGAGCCGGTCCCGGAAACTCACCGCGTCTAACTTTTTGGCGCAATCCTCTTTTGGTATTTTCAGACAGCGAGTCCACGAAGTATTTACTCTGCCCGAAAGCAATAGTGAGCATGAATTTTCCCTGGGGCGTAGGGTCAAACCAGAATTGGGGAAACTTTAGAGCTTTAATCCTGCCTCTGTCTACTAAATAGATAATCCGTCCGCCGTCAATGCTGTTTCTCGCAAGTCTGTCCGGGTGCCATGCCAGGATTCCGCAAGCCTCGTTGTTTTCAATCCGTTCAATCATGGAATTGAAAACAGGGCGGCCGGGAATCTTGGCAGATTGCTTCTCTATAAGTTCTTCGAGGATATTTAAACCTTCACGTTTGGCAAACTCCCGTAGTTCTAAAATCTGGTCAGGGATAGAACGTATCTGTTTATCCTCAACGTCCGTAGACTTGCGGGCATATAAAAAGAATTTTTGCGAAATATTATTGGCAGTTTGTTCCATGGCGTTAGTGGGATAAGGTGTGAAGTTGGATTTACTCCAACTTCACCATTTCCACTTTAATGGCCGCCCTGGTTTTGCACACAAACCCTTTCGGATCTGATACCAAGACGGCCATTAAAAAGCCGAAAGTATGTTTGAGTTCATCTACAATATACCAAACTGCCAGCATGAAACACAAGAAGATTATAATTAAGAAATAAGAAAATAGGATTGTTGGTAATTAAAATTATATCTAAAAGTTATCTAAAAATATTATATGTGTGCCTTGCCTCTACGTTTTTTAAGTATTTGATCCCCAATCATTTGTATTAAAATTTCTGGAGATTGTGTATCTAAAATTCTTGTTTTGGGGGTAATATACCCATCAGAATCTTGTGGTATGGTGTACGCATCATATACACCGTTAACCTTAAACTGTTTTATACCGAAATGTTTCCTATGTAAATCGACACGTTTTAAATGATAGCTATATAATAAATCACATTCCGATTCTGGATTTTCTGATTTTACTGCTTCAACAGTTATCGTTCTTTTTTCAGAAACAGGAACAACTTCGCCGGTATTTTGTATTCTTACTTCAGACCCAGAAGAACCACTTCGAACCAAAATACCGTTAACTGTGCTTAAACTATAATCCCTGTGACCAGCAGAAAATCCTCTATATATAAATATTTCAGCAACCTCGGGAACCCAACCGCTAGGCTGTTCATCCCAATTTTCTACTAAAGACACACATGGAAACGCATATTCAAAAATACTACGCTTTTTCCAATATGTCTTTTGTAATTCCTCCAATAACTCCAAGACACGAAATCGGGCAAACAACCTTCCAGTTACAGTAGATGAATCCCGAAATAATGCTCTTTGCCGATCCCTTTCTTGAAAAAATGATTGAACATATGCATCTTCACTGTCTTTGTTTCTAACAATAGCTGGCCTTGTAGTTTCAGTTGCTTCTCTTAATTTTCCAGATACATAACCAGATAAAGCACCAGTTAGTACTCCACCTTCGTCAATTTTCATACTCAAATCGAATTATAGCTTAAAAAAGATCTCATGTCAAAAAAAGGATGTACGCTGTCCAGGACATACTATACACTTTTTAAGATACGATTACTCAAAATATACTTCTAAAATATCCGAAATGCTTGACATTGATCCTTCCAAGGTAGATTTTAGTAAGTATGAACTCTACCATCCATATGAAGATTGACTACAAGAGCTTAAGAAAGATTAACCCTGAAGCTGCCAGAATGGCAGTTTTAGAGTATTTAAAGGGAAGTGGAGATAATGTAGCAGAGGAAGCCAGGGTATTTGGTATTCAAAGGCCTGTTATCTATGGCATCTTAAGGAAGAGGAATGAGGGAGATCTAACTGATAGATCCAAGGCTCCCAAAAGCTCACCTAACAAAACTCCGGAGGCAGTGGAAGACAAAGTGATTGAGATTAAAAACAAAACCAGATTTGGGCCTATGAGGTTATCCATTCACCTAAAGAAATATTACCAGCTTAAAGTTGCACCAGGCACAATCAGGCATATTTTAAGGAGAAACAAACATAGATTAACCTACAAACTCAAAACCAGGGAAGGAACAACTACTAAAAGGGAGTTTGTTGATTGGTACTCCTCAAAACCATTTGAGATAGTCCAGATAGATGTTAAGTTTATCAGGGATCAGAAAGCCCTAACCCAAGCTCAAATACTACATCTGGATAAGTATGACATACCTAACTACCAGTGGGGTGCAGAGGATGTTAATTCCAGATTTAAGCTGATTGCCTATGCCAGGGAGAAAACCTGGACTAACGGGCTATGCTTTTACCTATGGGTAATATCCTACCTGAGAAGCCATGGAGTTACATCTGAGATAATATTCACTGTTGACCATGGGGAGGAATTAGGTGGAAAATCCTGGATGAAGGTAACTGAGCTTAGAAAACTAATCTCCGGCTTTGGCTGCAAGCTAATCCAGAACCACAAAGGCCACCCTGAAGAAAATGCCCACCTTGAAAGATCACAACGGACTGATGATGAGGAATTTTACATACCCAGGGTATTTAAGATTAGATCTGAGAAAGACCTGCTTGAAGAAAGCTTAAAATACCTCTACTATTACAATTCCTTGAGAGAACACTCCTCTTTAAACTACAAAACTCCCCATGAATATTTAAAAGAAACACTCCCTGAGATTGATGATTCCATCAAATATGTCATCCCCTTCATCTTAGATGATGTATCTGCTAATTTAGGCCCCTGGAGTGGATACCATCTCCTGGCTCAGAACCAGGAGCAAAAATTACACTGTTTCGGCGAAGTATCCGCTATAAGTGGATTTGAATATAAAATACCGCAAGGGGGGAAGCTTTTTTGAAAAAAGGTACTGCAATTTAAAATCTTTGGTTTTTATTCTTCTCACCAACAAAATAGTTTGCTGCAAAGCCCTGAACCAATGGGCGGCACTGCGTGCCGCCCAGCTAACTCAGGGTTGGGTGCCAATCTACAGATCGGCTCGAGAATATTTTAGCAAAAACTTCTAGCCTTTGCATTTGGTATCGTCAGGAAAAGGGGTTAAAGGGGAAAAGGAATCCTTCGACTTCAGTTCGACTTCGCTCACTGCAGGCGTGTCGCTTCGCTCACCCTCGCACCATACGGTGCGGGGCTCGCTAAACATCCATTTTTATCTTTTGGAAATTTTCGCTGTTTTCCTTTTCTTGCTCTCTAAATTATTACTTTTGAATAACTTTTGTTTCTAAGAATACTTTTGTTACTCAAATAAAATGTCTGCTATACTTCATTTATGTCTCAAAATTTTTATGACAAGATAGCTAGAAAATTTGGTGGCTATGGATATGGTAATGGTATTAAGCGTCAATATAAAAGTGAATATCCGAGGGGTGACCCTGAGAAGATTTTTAAGGAAAAACTATTGTGCTTGAGTTCAAAAGATAAAACAGCTTTGGATATTGGCTGTGCTGACGGTAAATTTACTCTCTCTGTTGCTCTCTATTTCAAAAAAGTGTATGGGATTGATATCTCAAGGGTAAATCTGGATATTGCAAATAGCCACAGTGCTGATGAAGGAAGCAAAAATGTTGAATACTATTATCAAAACGCAAACCATACTTCATTTGAGGATTCCTTTTTTGATGTAGCATATTGCAGGAGAGGACCCACTTTTTACAAAAAGTATCACAGGATTCTTAAAACAGGAGGGTATTATTTTGAGATCGGAATAGGCGAAATGGATACGTTAGAGCTAAAAAAGATATTTGGCAGAGGCCAAGGGTATGGAGAATGGGATCAGTCAAAATTGGATGAAAACTTAAAAGCACTTCAAAACCTTGGTTTTAAGGTTATTTTTGCCCAGAATTTTCATTACTTTGAATATTATCCTTCCTACGAAGTGTTTGATTTATTCCTGCAAGGTGTGCCTATTTTTGAAGATTTTGATTCAGAAAAGGACAGGGCATCGTTACAAAAGTATGTTAAGAAATTTTCAACTGACAAAGGTATCCAGCTTTCACGCCACCGATTGGTAATGGTGATACAAAAAGCTATTAATCCCTAAGTGTTCTAACTGGACTACCCTCCAGGTGGTATTACATGGCCAAACACAGAAGGGAAGATGCCAGAATGGGAATACCTAATTTTACTTTTTGGTAATAACAATGTTTACACTCATTCCAAAGATAGGCAAAATCAGAGGGACTTAGTTTATATAATTTATCATCTTTAGATTGAGGCACATATCCAGACTATGTCAAAACTAAACCCGAAGTCAAGTGTACTGGTGCAAAATAGGTGTGAAGTTATTTTACCTGGAGGGTAGGAATACAAAAATTGTAGTAGAATATCAGCAGAGAAGAGTTTAACTGTTTCGAAGATAATGAATAATAACGAAATAAAAAATTGGCTAAAACTAATTTACGATGAGCTTCCAAATGTAGTGAAGCCTCTTTTTTTCTTAAGTATTTTCTTTTTAGCCTTTCTCGCTATTGGCAATAACTTAAAATTAAATGAATCGTTTTGGTTAATTACCAAAGAAAAAATTTTTAACTTAGCCTTCTATCTAGGAATGTTTACTTTCATTTTCAGAGCTATAAATAAAGCTCCACTGGAATATAGAAAAATTAACCTTGCTAAAAAATACCCAATAGATCGATTAAACAAGGACTATTTTCTTGGACAATACGAAAACTTTGATAAGGTATTTATTTTCGAATTAAACAAAACTAATAATAAGAAATCCTGGATCGTAAATCTACAAACAAAGCGTCATTTATGGGGGGCTATTCAAGCAAAAAGCATAAAGAGTACAGATCAAGAAATTATTATCGATGGGAAATCAATTAGCTTGAATCATTATCTAAATGGACAAGAGTATGATGAAGAAATAGATATATTCAATCTTAGAGAGAAGGATAATGTTATTTTGGTGGTTATATCGATAGCTGTAGTTATTATTGTTTTAACCGTTCTTAACATAGCTGAAATTTGCGGATTTCTACAGACTAGCTTTTTTCGAATAACTTCGTTATAGATTTGTTAAATATTAACAACATTTGCATATAAATTCCTTTGGAAGTTAAAGAAGGTTGAGCGAATTCTCTCTACTCCTCCAAGAATTCTTTCAGCATCTGTAATTGCTTGATATTTTAAATTAAGTAATTGAGGTAACTTTTCTTCATTAAGTTCCTCAACACCTTCATCAATATACTTAGCTAGTACAAAATTTAAAAAGTCTTTCTGCTTATCATCTAGATATTGAAAAATAAGGCTTTTTGTTTCAGATACTCTTTCCGTTCTTGTAATTGGTTGTATCGCGAAAGATATATATGAGAGTACATCAAATAAATCACTATCTTCAGCGTCTACTACTTTTTGCAAAGTTTCTAGTTCTTCTTTACCATATCCGGCATCCGCCATTTTTTCCAGGAATGCTCTTCTGGTAATTGGGTTTGACCAGATTTTTCTTAACTCTTCCTCGCTCTTGAAAAAATCGGGTAAGGTACCAAACATATTATTAATAAATTCTTCAGTTGAGATAGGCTTTCCATCAACGCCCCAAAATGATGTAGAAATCATATGTTTTATTTCTCTTTCTTTACCATCTCTTAACTTTATTTTTATTTTCTTTTTTGGTTCTTCAGGAGACTCTGGAGGGCAAATAGGACCTTCGGGTTTTGGTGGCCTTGGATCCTCTGGACCTTCAGTTGTTTGATCTATTGGTTCACCATCCCACTGCGGATCTGAAAAATGTTTATATGCATCTACAAAATCAATAATTGTAAAATATTCTTTCCCGTCAAAAAGTCTAGTTCCTCTACCAATAATTTGCTTAAATTCAATCATGGAGTTAACGGGCCTCATTAAAACAATATTTCTAATGTTCCTTGCATCTACACCAGTTGAGAGTTTTTGCGAAGTTGTTAAAATTGTAGGGATAGTTTTTTCGTTATCCTGAAAATCAGCTAAATTTTGATCTCCTCTATAACCGTCATTCGCAGTTACCCTAACACAGTAATTTGGATCAGAACTTTTCTTATATTTATTAACTAAATTTCTTACAGCTAACGCATGGTCCTGAGTTGCACAAAATATAATTGTTTTTTCATTTTGATCTATCTCATCTAAAACTATCTTTACTCTCTTTTCCTCGCGTGCTTCAATCTCAATAATTCTATTAAAATCTGGCTCTGTATAAATCTTTCCTTCTTCTATTTCTCCTTCAATAATTTGATCATCAGAGGTATAAACATAATCATCTAAGGTAGTCTTAATTCGCTTAATTTTAAAGGGGGTTAAAAATCCATCCTCAACGCCTTCTTTAAGTGAATAAATATAAACAGGCTCCCCAAAATATCTATAGGTATCAATGTTATCTTTTCTTTTTGGAGTAGCAGTCAAACCCAGTTGAACAGCTGATGAAAAGTACTCTAAGATTCCTCTCCAATTTGATTCATCATTCGCGCCACCCCTATGACATTCGTCAATAATAATAAAATCGAAAAAGTCCTTTGGATAGTCTCCAAAATAAGGAGAATTACCAGGCCCACTCATAAAAGTCTGGAAAATTGTAAAGAAAATACTCCCATTTGTTGGTACATTACCTTTTTTCCTTATATCTGCTGGACTAATACGAATTAGAGCATCTTCTGGAAAAGCTGAAAAAGCATTAAATGCTTGATTGGCTAGAATATTTCTATCAGCTAGAAAAAGAATTCTTGGCCTTCTGCCACCATCTTTAGAAAGATTCCATCTGGTTTGAAAAAGTTTCCAAGCAACTTGAAATGCTATGAATGTTTTACCAGTACCTGTAGCTAGAGTAAGTAAAATTCTATCTCTACCTTCAGCAATAGCATCTAAAGTATTATTAACTGCAATTTCTTGATAATATCTGGCCTTTTTTGTTCCACCTAAATCCTCAAAGGGGACAGAGTCAAATTTTTCTCTCCATTCATTGTAATCAGAATTAACTTTATTCCAAAGTTCATCCGGAGTAGGGAAACTATCAACGTCTCCCTCTTCACCTGTCTTCATATTAACCTGGTAAATTTCTTTACCGTTGGTGCAATATGTATATTCAATCTGGAGTTTCTCAGCGTATTGTTTTGCCTGTCCTAAACCCTCAGTTTTATTTGCATCAAGCGGTTTTGCTTCAATTACAGCAAGCTTTTGGTTTTTGTATATTAAAATATAATCAGCTTTAAGAGGTTTAGCCCGCTGGCCACCAGTTAGAATTCTCCCGTCTGTAAAATAATATTCCCTAAGGACTTTAGATCCTTCGACTACACCCCAACCAGCTTCTTTAAGCTTTGGATCAACATATTCAGCTCTTGTTTCTTCTTCATTCATATGAATTTGGCCCATTCTTAAAAACTTTTATATAATAAGTTTTATCACTATTTATATTTATTATAGCTCCCCATTTATATAAAAGTGGTGTTTGAAACCATTCCTGTTGTATTTTTCTAGTATCATCGCCTAATTCATTTGAAGTATCATCTTTTTTTAGCTCTATCACTAAAAAATTATCAGATTGCTTACCTCTTTTATGTAATATTATATCTGGGCGGTTGTTAGCAAAGTTTGTTTTAACGACATCTACATCGCAGTCGAATTCTGGCCATAAATCTGAAATTTCTTCTGCTAAGTGGTGTCCTAAATTCCATTCTGTTTGATGAGTTTGAGAAGTAAAACTAAATATATTTGGTTGTTTATCGAAAAGATTATAAATAGCCTTACCAATGGTTTCTTCGATTTTTTTCTGATTCATGTTTATAATTCCCCCGCAAACGCATTGCTCAAAATAGACTTTTTCAGTTCTTCCAAATTAGCAAGTTTCTGTTTATAAATCTCCTCTAATTTTTTTGTTTGTTCCGAAAGCTCATCAAGTTTTTTTACAATAACTTTTTGTTCAAATAGTGGCGGAAAGGGAAATAATTGATTTTCAAATGTCGCTAAATTTATATTATCTTGAGTGCTTCCTTTTCCTTTTGCTTTTAACCTTGTCTTGAAAGATTGTAATAAGTATTCAACAAAATTAACTTCTGTAATTTTTGGATTAACAACAATTCCAATTATACTGTCTGGAAAACAGGCATTAAAATTTAAAATTCCTGTCTCGGCGATGTTAGCAGCAATAGTTATGCATATTGTTCCTTTTGGCCATAATTTACTTTGTGCTAAGCCAACTTCATTATAAGATTGTGAATATTTATCAATAAAATGATTTGAATTACGGATATCACCAGTTTGTATAAATGGGTATTGACCGCCATAAAGTTTCTTGTCGTTTCTAGGGCGGTGTTTGGATTTACCTCTACCAAAATAATTAGAAACTTCTTTTAATGTTTTCTCTTTCCATTCCTTCCCTGGATTTGCAAAAATATTTTGTAAATAGGACTCAAAAAGTTCATGGGAATTTTGCAGATTCTTTTCTGTATTTTCTTTTGCCTCTTCAATCCTCTCAAAAACCTCATCCAAAATTTGCACAATTCTCTTCTGCTCGTAGATGGGTGGCAGTAAGATATCAAAATTCTTAAGCCACCCTGTATTTAAATTTTTTAAGGTGCTACCTTGAACATTTTCTTTAACCTGTTGATCAAACAAAGGTGACATCATCCAATAAGCGATGTATCTATTAAGGAGAATTTCTTTATTCATTCTAAAAAATCCAAGACTCACAAAAATCCCAAATTCTTTGTTTTCATTAATAATTTGTGGATTCCCAATGGTTCCAACGCGACAAAATAATACATCATCTTTTTTAGGCTTAGCCCCGTCTGGCATAGAATCAAATTCCTTACGAGAAATAAATCTAGTATTATCGAAATTGATTTTTCCCTGAGAGATATCTTTAACAGAAAGAAAAGGAACCCCTTCTTGAACATATTTAGGAGTGTGTGTTAACCCTAAACAAATCTTTGCCACATCACCTATTTTTTTTGTTTGCCAATTATTTTTCATTATTTTTAAAATACTTTCTAATGAAAGCAAGCGTATCTTTAAAACGACCGCTGGTAGTTTTAGATATTTGGATTACTTTTTTATTAGCGTAAAGTTGATTAATTGCTAGGTTAAAATTCTTCTTTTTAGCAGAGGGTAGTTGAAAAACCTCATTACATATTTTTTGCTTATCACTATCCTCTATTAATTTTTCAGTAGCTCCAGAAATTTGCAGAACATCTTTTAAAGTAAAAATTCTTTTTTCGATTAATATTCCCAATTCATCTATATACTTCTTCTTGGCCTCTTCGCCCTCATTGTCTCCATCAATAATTACTAGAAAATTTTTCCCCCATGAAAGATATAGTCTAATTATATCCCCTAATTTTGTAGCTCCAGCACCCGGGTAAAAGTTGTATGAATTTTTATCTTTTAAAATTATTTCCTGAAAGTATTTAAACGTATACCAATCGTTTCTCCCCTCCAAAATACATATATCCGGGATTGGTTCCACGGAGCTTGGTTTGTAATCCAATGCATCTAAAATCGGTTGAAAGTACGAAACTTTATCATCTCCAAGCCCTTCACCAACATATGTATAATATTTTTTTGCTGTTATATTGGCTCTATCAAAAAAGGTCATATCACCTCCTAATGCTTTTTCTAAAATTTCATTTATTATGATGTATGCCCCCGCCAACCAACTTATTTTAATTAGATGATGACTATGAGTAGCATAAATTACCAGCGAATCTTTGCTTAATTCTCCCAGCGCATCCATAATTTTAGTCTGAGCAGAAGAGTGTAAATTAGAAGCAGGCTCATCTAATAAAAAGAGAATATTCTTAGTTCTATTTTTTCTAAATTCTGTAAAAAGCAAAAAAGAAAAGAACCACTTACATCCTTTACTCCTTTCGTCAATTCTGAAGCTTTTATGTGTAGTAGTTATTACATCAAATGAAACATTCAAGTAATTACCCCCAGGAACACAATTCAATTGTATTTTATCAAAATTTAATTTCTTCCCTGTGCTTACAAAAAGCTCTTTCCATCTTTTTGTAATAATCTTATTTAACTTCCCTTCCATCTCAGATAAGTGTTGTTTGGCCAGACTTGAATCATCGTCCCAGTTATCAACAACTCTTTCCTGAAATGACTCAAAGCTTAAGTTAGTTGACTTTAAAATATCATCAATAACAAATTGCCAAGTTTTATTAGTATCATGCTTGATGTCATTACTAAGTTGAGTTCCTTCTGGACTACCTTTTTTGATAAATTGTATTTTTTGAGGAATTTCAAAAATGAAGTCATCGTAATAAAGAATTTCAGGTACAATATCCTTTTTAATGAATTTAATTAAGGCTCGCCAATCATTATTGTTAGCATTTACAAGATGTTTTTTTGATGACTCGATGTCCACTTGAAAATTACAAGTACGACCCGTTTTATCTGCGACATATTTATCTAGTTCAAAATAAAATTTATAAGTATAAGAAAAAACTTCTGGATATTTTAACTTTGTTCTTTTACCCAGTGAATTTTTCCAGTATTCATCCAATTTACTTCTATCTTCTTCTTGAAGAATAAGATCTCCCGTAATCTCAATATTACCCGTAAACCCGGCTCCTTTTGGTCTAAATCCTTTAAGTTCAGATTCGGAGGGCTCATCTCCCTTAATCATCTTATAGAACAGACTAATCGCTTCCATGATTGTAGTCTTTCCACTTTCGTTAAGCCCTACGAGGGTTATCACTCTATTATTTGATAAATCAATATCAACTTCATCAATTCCTTTGAATTTCTTTATAGTAAATTTTTTATAAATCATATTAGATTCTTAACCTCAGCCAAAATTTTGTTACTTTCGGAATCTAAAACTTTAACTTCTTCTAAAACCTCTTTTGGGCTGCGAAGAATATTGTCATCTTTTTTGTTTGGATTTTTGACAGAGAGGTCAAATGTTTTTTTATCTACGTCTTTAATATCTATTGTCCAGGAATTTTCGGAATTTACCTTTGTTTTTTGTAATTCCACAAATTCTGCTAAGTCTGTTTCTGATAAGGGATTTGTTTTGCCAAGATTTCTATTTAAATTTAACTGATAATACCAAATCTTTTTGGTTGAAGATCCTTTTTCAAAAAATAATATAACTGTTTTTACCCCTGCTCCAGTAAATACTCCCCCTGGAAGATCTAAAATAGTATGTAAATTACAACTTTCCAGTAGATATTTACGCAGTGAGACAGAAGCATTATCAGTATTCGAAAGAAAGGTATTTTTAATAACTATTCCAGCTTTACCTCCAGCTCTCAACATTTTTATAAAGTGTTGTAAAAATAAAAAAGCAGTCTCACTTGTTTTAATTGGAAAATTTTGCTGGACTTCTGCCCGTTCACTTCCACCAAACGGAGGATTTGTAAGTACAATATCAAAGCGGTCTTTTTCCTGAATATCGCTCAAATTTTCTGCAAGAGTATTAGTATGCAAAATATTCGGAGCTTCTATTCCATGCAGAATCATATTCATAACACCAATAATATAAGGCAGTGGTTTTTTCTCTTTGCCATAAAATGTTTTCTTTTGTAGGGTTTCTGCATCTTTGGTAGAAAGATTTTTATTTTGCTTTAAATATTCAAATGCCTCAACCAAAAATCCCGCAGATCCTACAGCTCCATCATAAATTTTATCCCCAATTTTTGGAGCAACTATTTTAACAATAGTTTTAATTAATGGACGTGGTGTGTAATACTCTCCACCGTTTCTTCCAGCATTTCCCATGTTTTTAATTTTGGATTCATAAAGATGGGAAAGTTCGTGTTTTTCTGTGGCTGTTTGAAAATGTAGGCTATCTACAATATTTAAGACTTCTCTTAAGTTGTATCCACTTTGGATTTTATTTTTTAGCTCTCCAAAAATCTCTCCAATTTTGTATTCAATGGTATCCGCGCTTTCAGGTGTCTTAAATTTCTTAAGATAAGGAAAAAGTTCACGTTCGACAAAATCTATTAGATCATCACCTGCAAGGGCTTTATTATGATCCAATCTTCCCTCAGGCGTTTTTGGTGCTGCCCAGGATTCCCATTTATATTTTGGGTCTATGATAACTTTGTACTGCCTACCAGCAAGACGGGCTTCTTTTTCTTTGGTTTTTTCCAGATCATCTAAATATTTTAGGAATATAACCCAAGATGTTTGCTCAACATAATCAAGCTCACTGCCCACACCTGCGTCTTTACGCAAAATATCATCAATATTTTTGAAAGCTTGTTCGAACATAGTTGTCTTGCATCATTTTAACTCTGAATGTAAGAAAAAGCTATATTAAGGGAATAGACTTTCTGAGAAGGAATTATTTCAATTTTTTTATGCCTGAATTGCCAAGCAGGGAGCGCATCTGAATAATAGCAATTTCATTGAGCCTAAGTAACCGTTCGGAAGCAGAAAGTCCTTGCCGGATAAATTCAGCATTGAGTGTTTCCAGATTTGCCAGACAAACTAACTGGGAAACATCAGCGTAATCACGGATATTGCCTTCTTTTTTGGAGTTTTGTTCACGCCACTGCTTAGCCGTCATTCCAAATAGCGCCGTATTGAGTAGATCAGCTTCACTGGCAAAAATAATATTAGCTTGCTCTTTTGATAAACGAGCTGGGATAAGGTGCTCTTTGATTGCATCAGTGTGAATCCGGTAGTTTATTTTGGTTAATGTCCTCCTTACATCCCAACCAAGCGCTAACCGCTCGTTTTCTTCTTCTTTGAGCCGCTGAAACTCTTTGATTAAGTAGAGCTTGAATTCTGAACTAATCCAGCTGGCAAACTCAAAGGCTATATCTTTATGGGCATACGTGCCACCACCGTAACGGCCTGCTTTGGAAACAAGACCCACAGCATTGGTTTTTTCTATCCATCTTTGTGGTGTTAGTGAAAAACTATTGGAGCCGGATTCATTTCTAAAGGCATCGAATTCGATGCTGTTAAAATTTTGATTATGTAGTTTCTCCCACAGCCCAAGAAACTCAACAGTGCTTCTTGTCCGCATCCAGTTTTGGATAACATAATTAGTTCTTTCACTGTCTTTATATTTAGCAATATCTGTAAGTGATATAAAATCAAAGGTATTTTTTTCAAAAGTGATAATTGCCAAACCTTTCACCTCAATCTTCTTTAGTTTTTTCATATCATCTACTCCAAATACCTAATTTCTTTTTCTTGGCTTCATCTTGGGCTTTTAAGAGTTGGTCTTGATAGATAAATGGTCTTTTGTGTTGATAAACTACAACTTGTGCCATGCCGGATTTGGTAAGTTCCATGGAAACATTTTTGCCCTCAACAATCACATAGGCTAAAATCCTGCCGAATTTATCTCCTTTGTAGTTATCATATTCAAGTTTAATTTGTTTCCCTTCAACCAGTTTTCTGTTTGCTTCTGTTGATTCTTTATCATAGGGTTCATTATCCTCAGGACAAGTAATGCCTACATATCTAACAATATTCCCATTGTTTAAAACAATAGTATCTCCGTCAACAATTCGTTCAACTTTGGCTTCTCTTGGAAAATAGGTAATATTTTGAGTTTGGTATTTGCCTGTATTTTCAATTAAATCAGTAATTTTCTTTTCCAGGGGTGTGCCTTTAAGATGAGGTAATATATCTTCAAGTAAATTTTCAGAAACTGTAATTAATTTAGCCATATATTTAAATTAGCATATCCTGTTGCTATATAATAGTTTTCAATGATACCAATAGAGCATCATAAGAGTGAGTTGGGAACACAACAAAGAACACTCGGGTTATCCAGAGAAGCCAGGGAGGTATTGCAGCTAACTTTGGAGGAGGCAGCAACTTTTGGCAGAGGGTATTATATTGATACGGCTGATTTGCTGGTGGGATTATCACAGGTAGGTATAACCGGTGAAAAGCTGCAGCAAGTTGGTATTAATCCTGAAAGCATCAGGGAAATAAAAAGGCAACAAGGAGGGTATGATTATTTCAACAGATTGCAACCCCCGGTACCATCCACAGCAATAGAGAGATGGGAACAGCTGCCCAGAACCCAAAGAATGCATAAGATCGGAAGGATGGTTACTGAAACAGCTTTGCTAGCCAAAAGAGATGTTGTAGAGCCGGAGGATATTTTGGAGGTAATTATAAAAGAAGGACAAGGCACAGGCGCCAGAGTTTTAAGGCAAATGGGAATAGATCAAAGAAACCAGAAGTTTCTTGGGTTGCTTAGATGATTTAGGAATATGTTATATTTAAGGTAATGAAGATTTCTCTGTTTAAAATTTATCTAAAGGGTAAAGTACTTTTAACTTTTAAGGATCTGGTATTTATTATTACCTGGTTATTCATGCTGGTATCTATAGCTGATGCTATGCATGGACAAGAAAGAGGTATAACTATTTTTCTGGGGATTTGGGAAGTACTTGGATTTGTTTATGCATTAAAGATAGCTGAAAATTATAGTTTACAGAAAAAAGAAGAGGAAAAACTACAAACCAAAATAGAACAGAAAGAAATAGTTAAAAAACCCAACCCCCAATTCTTTGAAGCATAATTAGTTATGTTCAATAAAGGCTTTGTAGCCCACAAGTTTTTTATCCTCACCTGAACCTGTATAGATATTTTTGATACCAAAAGTTAAAAAGAGATCATCTTTGGCATAGGTTATGGTGGTACCATTAGGATCAGAAGAATTGAAGGTTTGCTTGAAACCTGCATTGGTAAGTTCATTGGTATAGTAATTGATAAATTCTTGCGGAAGCTCTGCAACTTGGGCAGATTCCAGATATACTCCTTCCTGTTCTATTTTTCTTCTGCCTGAGGTAAAGATTAAAACTTTAGACTGGGTGATTTCCCAGGTAAGGCTTGGATAAAGGCTTGGTAAAGAAGCAGAGTTAGGGAGATTGGGGGAATTGGGGGTATCAGGGGGATTAGAGGGGAAAGAAGGATTAGAAGGTATCGAAGAGGGGGAAGGTACGGGAGTTAAGGGGGTTTTGGATGAATCAGATAAAATGATTTCTGAGACTTCGATTAAATTTGCTTCCTTGGTTAGATTACCTGTAACCGTAACTTGTTTGCCAACCTGCTCATTAAGATTAATATTGGGCTTTTTGGGTTTTAACTTCCATATTGATTGATCTTGAGAGGCAAGATAAAAACCTCCTGTTCCTGTCTGGATAGTTCCGCTCTGGATAATTTGCCTGTGAAGAACGGGTGAGGAAGTTGGCCAGAATGTCTTTAAGACAAAGGCTGTTATTCCTGAGGAGACACCACCTGTAATAATGATTGAAGTAATCAGCACAGCAGTGACAGGTTTAATTTTAAAGCCCATTTTAAAATCTATGCCCTCTTTGGACATTAATTTATTCCACCATCTTTTAAAATAAGTCACAGGGTTGGTAACTTTAATTAAGGGAGGGTCCTCATCTTTGGTATCTTGTTTGGGGTTGGTTTCAACTAAAGGAGGAAGTCCCGTACCAGACGGTGCAGGATTAGGGTTATTAGGGACAGTTGGGGCAGTTGGGGGAGTTTGGGGTTGAGGGCCAACAGGATGTTCATAAGGAAGAAAGTGGCCCTCTGCATCTCTTAGCCTGTGTCTGGCAACCTCTTCATGGATAGATTGTTGATCAGGGGTATTGGAAGGGTTAGGGGTATTAGAGATGGGTGTTTGTGATGGAGGTTGGGGTTGAGATGCATATGGGTTGTTTGGGTCTACTGGATTAGAGTGTGGATTAAAGTTAACTCCAAAAGGAGGAGGTGGTTTATTCTCATCAGGTGGATCTTTGGGCAGATTATCCATGAGATCAGTATAGAGCTATTTTAGGAAAAGGTGCAACTTTCAGTTTATCGAACATATTGTACTCATAAGCCAGAGATGTTAATGTGGAATTACTAGCTGCTCTTACAATTAAATATGAGGGTATTATAGTTAGTGGCAAGGAAAATGGTGCTTTTAATTTTTAGCCCAATAATTAGAAGTGAACAACGACAGAGCAGACGGTATTGGTAAAGGCAAAAAGATACTTGAAGGAGTATGGATTCGCTTCCCCCTAAAATTCATTGGAAAAATATTTGGGCCAACAGCAAAGACAATAACATATCTGTTTGTAGGAACAGTGGTTATATTATTCATAATCCTTTCTTATTTAGTAGGGTTCGGTGCGGACTGGAAAACATGGACTACCGATGAGGTTAAACAAAGCCCTTCCCTAACTTACAACTCTACTCCACAACCAGAACCGCCTAAAACGCCACTACAGAATGTACGGGGTTTAAATAGCTACACTAAGGCTTGCCAGGGAGAATCTTTTGATGTAATTCTACAATTAGATGATGTTTGGGGCAAAGAAAAACCTTTTCAAGTAGATCCGGATGATCCCAGAATTATTTCAGCTTCTGAATCTGCAAACGCTCAAGTTGCTAAAAAATATCCTTATCCTTGTAGACCACCCTGGGAAGTTAAATTATCGTTTGTGCCTCTCAAAGAGCAATCAATTGGTGTATTCATAGAATATGAAGATGTATTTAAAGTCCTATTGGGAGATGGTGATAGACAGACTTGGAAGATAGAGAAAAACGATTCTGCTAGAAAGTCACCATGGACGGAATTTATAAAAGAAAAATTGGTTAATGGAAAAATCTCTGTAAGTAAAGAGGTAACAATAATAATTTCATCAAACCAGAAGGGAAATGGTTTAGACTTAAATATTCAATTTAGATATGTTCCGGAAGGTAAAAATGATTACATTTGGGAAGAAAGGCTTGTATATATTGAAGCAAAAGCTACTGACCTAGTCGGAGTTCCAGCAAGACCTTTTAGAGTAGGTTTGAACGATTCTAGATTCAAGGGGGCGGGGTCTGAGATACGGTTTGGAATTTTTAGTATTAAGGAGTGGAAATAAACGACCTAGGTACAATCATTCTTGTTTTCTAATTTCTGCCCCGCAAACCCGCCGGTCACCCAAAAAAGGGCGGCGTCTTCGCCGCCCGGGGGGCCGCAGCGAGCGAAGCGAGCAAGGCAAGCGGCTGAAAAGCCGCTATCACGCGCCGCACTCCAAAAAATTGCATTCTCTTAAAAGGAAGAAAGAAAAGAAACAGATAAACTTCATGAAACGAGAAAGGCGCGGGGGGCGAGCGAAGAAGCGGATTAAAAGACATAGATAATCTATTTAAAAGAAATTGGTTAGCAGAAAAATTAGGGAGCCGTACAAGAGAGCCCCCTTCGGCACCCCCCGAGGCAGGTAGGAATTGCAACGTTTCGCGGCCGACTAACAGAAGGGCGCGAAACCCTAAAGAATGGATAAAACTTAATGATAGATTAACTGATAGAAACCACGCCGATGAGGGGGTATGGGTTTGCGGGGCTACCTTTTTTGATATTTGCCATTATTTACCCATTATGGATAACAATGGATCCATTAATGGTACCCATAATGGTCCATTATGATGATTAGATTGCTACAACAAGCTAATTATGGTAATCCATTATACTTTTAAAATATCAATAACTATTTATGGGAGTCCATTGTTGCCCGCGGATGGGAGAGGTGGGCCAAAGCGACACGCCTGCAGTGAGCGAAGTCGAACTGAAGTCGAAGGATTCCTTTTCCCCTTTAACCCCTTTTCCTTGACGATACCAAATGCAAAGGCTAGAAGTTTTTGCTAAAATATTCTCGAGCCGATCTGTAGATTGGCACAAACTATAGGACGGGTTGTACATAGTTTTAGCTAAATTTTTGGATAGCTTTGTGGTGAACTTGGAGCTCTAAAGTATCATCCAAAGGTTTTAGTTCAATCTGCTTTTTATACTTAACTTCCAGGGCTTTCCTGATTAACCAGTCTGCTAGTTTGGGGTTTTTAGGCAGGAGAGCCCCGTGCATATAACAACCAACAGCATGTTTATAAATACAGCCTTCTGTTTTATCAGTCCCATTATTACCAAATCCTTTTATAACCATTCCTAAAGGTAAAGCTTCTTTTTTAAGGTAAGTTTTACCTGAGTGATTTTCAAATCCAACTAATTTGCCAAACATTGATTCAATTACAATATTTCCAATCATCCTGTCAGAGGAGGCCTCTGTAAAAATTGGAAATAACCCAACTCCAGGAAGCTTTGGGCCTTTATAGGGTTTGTAATAAGCTCCTAATAGCTGATAACCACCACAAATAGAAAGCAATGGTACTCCCCTTTCTACCTCTGATTTAATGATTTTAGCTTTTATTTTTAAGTCTTTAGCCACCAGCTCTTGTTGCTGATCCTGTCCTCCTCCAAAAAAGTAGAGATCAGATTTAAGATTTAAGATTTTAGATTTAAGAGTGATAAGCTGAACTTTTACTTTGATGCCACGCCACTGCGCCCGTTTTTTCAAAGCAATGATATTACCTGTATCCCCATATATATTCATTAAATCCCCATATAAATAACCAATTGTGAGCTTCATAATGTTTTCCCCTTTGTTAATCCGATGCCCAGTAATGCTTTTTAATACCCATTTTTACCAGTATTTTTTGTAGTTCTAGCATAGCTGTATAAGTAGGTAAGATAAATAACCTGCCTTTTAGATCCTTTCTAGCCTGCTTAAAAGCCTTTTCCAGATTAGGTTCAGTATTAATTGTTTTTGGATCAAACTCTGCATATTTTAACCGGTTAGCCAGATCGTATGCTCTGGTACCAGAGCAAGTAGTTAGTAGTTGGTAGTTAGTAGTTGGTAGTTTTTCAAACTGGGCATCCCAGATCCAGGATACATCTGTGCCATCAGCTAAATTATCATTTAGAGCCAGTAGCAGCCTGTCACTGCTTTTAAGTTGGGGAGCAATTGTTTCAAATACCTGGGTTGTTCCTGCAGGATTTTTAATTAAAAATATGTAATTATCCTGGGGTTTGAACGTATTTAACCCCTGGGGTTTGAACGTAAACTTTTCTACCCTGCCAAAAGCTGGGGAAAAGGTTTTAAGAGTGAAGGTTTTAAGAGTGTTGGTGTAACGGTGTATTGGTGTATCAGAAAAAAGAATGGAGGAGCAAGCTAATGCAGCTACAGCATCATAAATATGGTAAACTCCAGGTAAAGGCAAATTAGTATGGAGTATAGAGTATGGGGTATAGAGGGTGAAACTGCTGCCGGCAAGATTTCTTAGTTTTATATCTTTGGCTTCATAATCCAGTTTCTTTTTTACTCTTTTGGGTGAAATACTCTCACCTGAAATCTGATAATCTTTAACTCCAAATTTTAATACTTTTCCTGGGAAACACTTATCGAGTTTACTTGTGTTAGAATCATCTCCATTAACTAAAACCTTGGTAGTCTTTGGTAAAGCTTTTAAAGTTTCACACCATCTTTTAACCACACTATCCACTTCCCCATACCTGTCCAGCTGGTCCCTAAACACATTTAAAAAAATAACAACATCAGGTTTGACCTTAGGTGCTACCAAGTTAAAAGCAGCTTCATCCAGTTCCCAAATCCCTAGATCAAAGTTTAGGTTTACACCTTCCAGGTGTAGCCTCGAATTTTGGATTAAAGTAGAAGCTATGCCTCTTTCTAAGTTTGAACCAGTATGATTCCTGATGACTTTTAAATTATGGGCCCGGGCAAAATGGGCAATTAATCTGGCTGTGGTTGTTTTACCATTTGTACCTGTAATCACTACATTTGTGGGAATTTTTTTGATTAATCCTTCGACAAGCTCAGGATCAATTCGCAAAGCGAATAGACCAGGAGCTGCTGAACCGCCACCAATGTTAAAAAATCTGCTGGCAAAGCAGATAGCTTTACCTAAAGTTATTGCTAATTGACTTTTCATGAGGCTATCTTAACACAGGCCTGTTTCGCAAGGCGAGAGAAGCTGAAATAGCAGCAATTTTAGGAGTAGTTTCAGGTAAGCTTACCTTTTCACCCTCAAACTCTGAAGTGAATTTCTCTAAGTCACCCATGAAATAATCCACCTTTCCTGCCCAATAAGGTGAAGCAGCGTATGCTTTATTAATAGAATACAAATCAGTCAGCCCTTTATCATAATAGTTTTCTCTTAAACCTTTGGAAACAGTAAAAATAGCTTCTCTCCAGGAGCTAAAATAAATAGCTTGAGTACCATACACTCCCCAACCCCAGCCATTGTATCCTCCAGGGATAAACTTACCAAAAGTTGATTCCACACCGGCAATTGAAGGTACTAATTTCCAGTCCAAATTATACTCCTTAGCAGCATCTATAAAGTCCTGGGCATGATTTTCCAGAGGAGAGTTATATTTTGCTAGATACTGAGCTAAAATTTTTGCTTTAGGATCAAGCTGTTTAGCCTCAATTTCCTCTGCCCTTACGATTTTACTTGAAAAGGAGGTTAGGAAAATTAAAGTAACTATGAGAAGTAAAAAGAATTTCTTACTCATACAAAAAAAATTCTGACACTGTTTTGAGGCAGTTATCAGAATTAGACCGTTAATATTATCAAATTAAGCAAGAAAAGTCAAATTACTAGAGGATTAAATTAGCGCAGTTCTTCCATAAATACAGAAACACCTTTAGCCCATCTGCCGCCTTTAGCTAAGCTTGGAGGAGTGTATTTAGTCATAATTTTTTGTGGGGTGTTTAAGCCCATATTTAAATAGTTTTCTCTTAATGCCCTGCCTACCATTTCTATGGATTCTTCCCATGAAGAAAATCTTATAACTGAACTGCCATAAATTCCAAACCCAAATGGATTAAAGGAATTAGCAATTACCCTTTTGCCTCCATTTGATTCTTGCATAGCAATGGCAGGTAATAATCTGTAATTTAAGTCATATTTATCTGCAACCCCCACAAATAATTCACTAAAGCTTGATAAAGGTGAGTGATACTTTTTAAAAAATCCTTCAATTATCTTAGGACGGGCATCTGTACGCTCTATCTGTTCAGAGACTTGGGAATTTGTTTCTGGTAAAGCCGCGTATGATTTAAAGTTCTGGTTAATTGGGTTGGATAGTTTAGGACTTGATAAATAAAAGCTAAAAAGTATGGCAAAAATTAAACAAGTAAAGCTGGCTCCAAACCAAGAAGATATTAACCACAATGAATATGGCTTGAGATTGTCCGTCTGCATTTTACGGATTGATAGTAGCTTTTAATCTGACTCCCGTCAATTCGGTTAAACAGGATCAAACCGAATCAGACTTAGTTTAATTCCAGAATCGTTGAAGCTAAAATTTGGGGATCATGGCGCAATAGATGTTCTCTAATATAATAAATAGCTAGTTTAGATTTAATTATTTGAGTGTCAGGGGAAAGACTTAAGCAATTTTGCTCATCTACTTTTACAGGTTCCTGGCCTTCTTTTTCATAAATTTTTAGAATTTCAGGGTCTAATCCATTGGTATTAGCAATAATATAATTAATTCTGTTTTTATCCTCTAAATAGGATAAAAAGGTGCCAAAATAATCTGAAGCTTTATATGAATCTGTTTCCCCTTTCTTAGTCATTAAATTTAATATCATAATCACTTTTCCTTTGGCTGCCATAATAGCTTCTTTTACTCCATTAACTAAGAGATGTGGTAATACAGAAGTGTATAAATCACCAGCAGAAAAAATAATTTTATCAGCTTCATTTATAGCTTTAATAACCTCAGGATTAGGGTCCGCGTTAGTATCAAAATAAATTCTCATAATTTTATGTTTAGGATCATAAGTTTTGCTGGCAGCTCTTAAATCTATATTAGTTTCTCCCTCAATCTCTTCCCCGCCTTCCAGTTTGGCTATTAAATTTAAATCAGTCAAGCTTACCGGTAATACCCTGGCCCTGATCCTAAAAAGCAATCTTTCAGCTTCAGTTCCCCTGTCAGCCCCTTTATAAATATGCTCCAGCCTGGCAGCAATTAGATTACCTAAGCTATGGCCTTTAAGCGGTCCTGCCACTTCTTCCAGCCTGTCATCAAACAGTTTCTGGGCTATTTGTCTTTGTTTAGGATCTTCCATTAAGGCTAATAAACATTGTCTGATATCCCCGGGGGGTAAAATTCCCAGTTCTGTTCTTAGCCTGCCAGAGGAGCCACCACTATCCCATGTGCCTACTACAGCAGATATAAAGTCAGGCTGGTTTAGTTCCACCAGTCCCCTAAGCAGGGAAAAATGACCAGTCCCTCCACCAAGGGTAACTATTTTTTGCTGAAAGGGATATTTTTTAACTTGATCTGCCATTAAATTTAGATTATAACGTTTTCGTTACAAGAAGTGAACGATGTAATCGTGAACGATTATAAGAACCTGCTTCGCACTTCGCAATGATATATTTTAGCTCGTGCTCGCAGAACCTGTTAATTCTCTGCGAGAATTATACCAGATGTGGGCACTGTAGGATTTGGACCTACGACTTCTTCGATGTAAACGAAGCGCTCTACCGCTGAGCTAAGTGCCCGAGACGTTCTTCCTGAGCTATGACGCCAACTTTGGTAGTATTTTACCAAATCTGTGATTTAGCCTGCAACCTCGAAGGTTGACGCACAAAGGTTTGTGCCGGGAAGAGGAGTTGAACCTCCACGCCCTTGCGGGCACTACCACCTCAAGGTAGCGTGTATACCGTTTCACCACCCCGGCGTCTTTTGTATTATAACCAAAGAAGAGTTAGAATTAAACCTGCACTTGGAATGACACTTGGTTGGGATAAATTAGGGGTTTTGCAAAGTCCCCATGAATAATATTTCTTCTGTTTGATTATCCCTGATAGCAAAGAAAAAGGGTTTGTTGACTTCCATATAGAAAGTTTTCTTTGGCGCTCCAATTGCAGTAATTCCCATACCTATACTGGTAACTGCGGCAGCTTCTGTGCCTTCCTCATTAACATCAATGTAAGTTTTATGCTTAACCTCACTGATTTTTAACCCATCACCAATACCGGAAAAGTCAGCCTTATCCTGAAAAGCTATTCCCATGCCTAAGCTGGTAAGTGTATTTATTAATCCTTTTTCATATTCCATTTTAAACTTTGGCAGTAAAATTGTGCCTTCAGTGATTTTGTATTGTTTCATCCACTTATTCCAATTGTCTATACTTAAACTGTTAATAAAATTTTCTAAATTTTTAGGTAAAAACACATACATGCTTAATCTTTTATTCGTAGAAGAGCTTTGCTCATTCGTAGAAGAGCTTTGCTCATTCTGCCCATAAGATAGATTAACACTTTGGAAAGTATCTGTTTCTAAATAAGGTAAATCTTTGTTTTGAAGCTGCATCAGCGGATGTTTTTTAGGCGTATCTTCAGCCGGGGTAAAGTTTCTATCTTCAGTTAATTTTTTATCAAACTCTTCGCTCCAGCTGCCTTTGAAATAAACTGCATTGATCAGGTACATCCTCATCTGGGGAGGAATAGACTGGACTATGGTGGGGATTTTACCTTTAGTATTTTGGCTTACCCAGGAGTTAATTGTTTGAACAGAAGAAGGAGAAGTAAAATCTAAAGTTGAAATTTCAGCCTGGTAGTAATTTTTCACCAGACTTAAAAAATCCTGCTTAAAGTTTATGCCTTTCTTGGCCCAGACAGAATTAGCTATAGACAATTCTACTTTAGGGTCACCCTTTTTGGAAATATTTATTAAATTAAGATTTTCTCCATTTACAGTATTAATGTCTAAATTATTCAAACTTAAAGTTTTTTGGATAGCGTTTTTTGTTTCCCCGCTAGCTCCGTTTAAAACCATAGACAAAGCTATGGCAATGCTTGAGGGTGAAATAAACAAATTTTTATTTCTTTCCTCTTGTTTTAAATTCTTAAACAGATTAAAACCAAAAGCATTATGGGTTTGGGGGATATTTTTAGGCTTTTCTGCTGGTACAGCTGAAGCAGATGAAGTTGAGGTAGGAGCTGGTGATGGTGTAGAGGCGGGAGTGGGTTCTGGAGCTGGGGTGAGTAATTTGTTATTTAAAACCAGGTAACCACCAACTCCTGTTAGTATAACTAAAATTCCTATGATTATAATATTACCGGCAAGTCCTCTTTGACCCATAAATTTATGATATCATATTTTTCCTCTTAAGAAATTTATCAACAAATTGATATGCCAGCCAGCCTGCAGACACAAAAGCTGTAACCACCAGCGGATACCTATATTTCGTGACTGTCTGTTTAAGTCACTCATCAAATTCAGAAGAGTTAAGCCTGCCAACACTCATGGCTGGTTTTCGCTGGTAATCCTTAACAGCTTTACTTACCACATCCAACCTATAGAAATCCTCTATTACCCTAATCATAAACGATCTCCATAAAGAGAATTTTTTAGTTAAATTGTTTAAAACAGCTACAAATTTATGAGTTAAATCTTCTGGATCTATTATCTTATTATATTATAGGCTCAAGTGCCCAGGAGAGGAGTCGAACCTCCATGAGCTTGCGCTCATAGCGCCCTGAACGCTACGTGTCTGCCATTCCACCACCTGGGCTTGGGTAAATTTTACCACATTTGATATTGGTTTATTTTGTAGATTTACTGTTCTTCTGAGGAGCCAAAAGTCCTATTGTAAGATATATCAAATGTTGGGGTAGGAGGTAATTTATCTGGATTCTTCTTTAAGAAAACTAGATCTTTGTCTGTTGGGCTTAATAATCCAACTGCTCCGCTCTGGCAGGTAAAATGAGAACTACCGAATCTTTTAGGTTCTATAGATCTTTTTGGTTCTGGTTCTGGCATAGTCCAATAGTATACTATAACTCTTTAGAGATTACCCAAAAAATTAACTATTGACTTCACAAATCTCATAGTATATTATTCCAAATAAATATGCCTAGACGATCTGAAGTAATTAGTCTAAAGCCAGAGCAATATTTTCAACCATTTGCTGGAAAAAGATTAGATACTAATAAAGTAGTACCCGGACAATGGGATGATTTAGTAACGAGAAGAATAAGATTTAATGGAATCAGAGGTGGAGCTGTCTTATTCTATGACCTCTTGAGTGATCATGAAGTAGGTAATTTCCCATACACCTTTTATATGGATAAACTTGTAACTCCTCTTGGTGATGTAAGATTTAGTGCTGTTTATAGAGAAGGTGAAGAAGTTAGATATCAAGATCTTCCTTTAAGATTGAGTTTAGATTTTTGGCCAAGAACAATAAAAGCTTATAGAGAGTTAAGGCAACATAGAGCAGAAGTTGATTTTACGGGACAGGTTTTGTACCTTGATTGTGTTCCCAACTCAGATTCTCCTCAGATAACAGAGGGAATAATTACAGATGGATATAAAGAATGGTTGTCAAGCGAAGATTTCTATACTCCAGAAGGAGAAGCAAGAACTGTATTGCTCCCTTCAAATATAGATAGATTAGCTCAAATAAAAATGAGGTTTGTGGTAAAAGAGCGACCTTAATATTTGACACTAATTTCCTTGTTCTGGTAAGATAAGTTTGTTCTTTGATAGGAGATTTAGTTAAAAAGAGCGTGTGGACCCGCACCAGACGGTGCAGGTATACGAGGAGAGGGGTCCTGAGCGACTGAAAGGAGTCGAAGGGGCATTCGAAATTATCTGCGGAAACCCTCAGGTTTTATGCAAACCTAAAGGTGGTTTTGAAAAGAAACTGCCAGGCATTCTCCTTTAACTTCAAAGAATTTCAAGCTTTGCTTATTTTAATATGTGTGGAATATTTGGTTATAGTGGCCCAAAAAATGCCTCTCAAATAATTTTGGAGGGATTAAAAAGACTGGAATACAGAGGTTATGACTCCTGGGGAATTGCATTGGGAATTCAAAATTCAAAATTCCCCGGCCTCGCTCCGCGAAGCGGGGCGGGCAAAATTCAAAATTTATTTGTTGAAAAGCACGTTGGAGCTATTGGAGATATTAAAACTTTTAACTTTAAACTTTTAACTTTAAACTCTCATGTTGGTATTGGCCATACCCGCTGGGCAACTCATGGAGGAATAACTGAAGTAAATGCTCATCCCCACTGCTCTTCTGATAAAAGCTTCTGTTTGGCTCAAAATGGAATAGTGGAAAATTACCAAAAATTAAAGCAGGATTTGGTAAAATTGGGCTATAAATTCCAAACACAGACAGATACAGAAGTTATAGTTAGATTAATAGAGCATAAGTTTAGCTTGCAACCTCGAAGGCCTTCGGCCGTGAGCCTCAGGCCGAATCGGTTGCAGGGTAATTTAATGCAGTCAGTAAGAGAAGCCTTTTTAGAGCTTGAAGGAAGAAATACTATTATTGTTTTAAATAACAAAGGAGGAATTATTGCTGCAAGAAATGGCTCCCCCCTGGTGGTAGGCCTAGGCTCCCAGGCCAGGCCTGGTGTGCCTAGTGAGGTGTATTTCTCCTCAGATACTCTTTCTTTTGCGCCATTTGTTGAAAAGATAGTAGTAATTGATAACGGACAGATGGTTTACCTAAAAAATCACGCGCTGGAAATTTTGGATATTAAATCAAATAAGACCATCCCCTATTCATTGGAAAAAATTAATTTTAAATCCTCAAAAGTTGAAAAGCAGGGCTATAGCCACTTTATGCTAAAAGAAATTTGTGAAAGCCCTTATGTAATAAGACAAGTCTTAAACCAAAATCTAAAGCAATACCAGATTTTCGCAAAAGCTTTGAAAAGAGCTAAAAATATTTATACCATAGGTTCTGGAACAGCAGGTATTGCAGCCTCTCAAATTGCTTTTTATCTAAGAATATTTGGTAAAATTAAAGCTCAAAGTGTGATTGGCGCTGATATTTATGATTATTTTGACCTTTTAGGTAAAGGTGATGTGATGATTGCTCCTTCCCAATCCGGTGAAACTGCTGACGTTTTGGAGGTTTTGGAAATTGCTAAAAGGAAAGGAGTAAAAATAGCCTCATATGTCAATATGCCCGGTTCTACCATGTCCAGGATGTCGGATTATAAATTTGCAAGTAATGCCGGTCCAGAGATTTGTGTGATGTCTACCAAAGTGTTTACTTCACAAATAGCTTGGGGATATCTGCTGGGGAAAGTGATAAGCGGGAAGGGCAAAGTGGGTAGGGAAAATTTAAAAAATTTAGCTGATCAAATAGAACAATACTTGGTTTCTGAGAAAAATCACAGATTGCTTAAAAATTTGGCCAAAAAGTTAGCTCATGGAAAAGACATCTTTTTGTTGGGCAAGTATCAAAACCTGAATATTGTTAAAGAAGGAATGGTTAAAATAATAGAAGGATCATATATCCATGCCCATGGTATTCCGGCCGGAGATTTAAAACACTATGCTATTACCTTAATGGAAAAAGGAGTACCGGTAATTTTTGCTGTTTCTGAGGATGTTTCTTTTGATGATGTTATCAATGCTGTAAATCAGGTTAAAGCAAGGGGTGCAACTGTGATTGGAATTTCTGCAAAACCTCATTCCAGTTTTGACTACCATATACCTGTCCCTGACAGCGGTGAAACCTCAGCAATTATGAACATAATTCCTCTACAAGTTTTAGCTTATTATATGGCTGTGCAGTTAGGCCATAATGTTGACAAACCCAGAAACATTGCCAAAAGTGTGACAGTAAAATAATCCTACCTCGGAGGTAGGAGTACGATGAGACGTAGGGTTTTTAAAAGGTAAATGGCGGCGGAGACATGATCGCTTTTGGGTTATTAGGATCTGTTTGATAACATTCCAGATGAAAACGATGGGCAATATAGCTTTGCCATGTGTCAACTGACCGTGGTGGAAACTGATTATATTGACTGGGATCTACAGGATTTAAAGGATCAAGAGTACTCCATGGTCCAAGCCTCCGCCTCATCTGCTCTGTTGTTTGAGGATGTGCAAGCGCTTCATTTAGCATGTTAATGAAACTACTCAAGTATAGTCTATGGATATCATCGTCTTTATAATGATTTTTGGCATAGGCAAGCGCTACTTGTTCAACTCTATGCGGAAAGGCGAAGGCATAATTTATGGCATGAGGTTTTTCAACTGCCATAATGCCCTCAGCAGCTTCATGAAGTCTGTGACGACCACGTTCTAAGCTATACTCATTATCCTTTTTTGTATCAGCAAGTTTGCTGCTAGCTTCTTTATGTTGCTTTCTGATCAGTTCAGCCTGGTGTTCTGCTTCAGCGCGAGTTGCCTGTGCCTGGCTAATAATCTGAGGTGGCGGACCTTCTCCTATCTTTCTTTTTAGCCATCTGCCTAGCCTGTTTTCTTGTGCAAACGGAAAGCTTAAGCGATAGCGGATACGTGTTAGGATTTCCTCCTGACTTAGGTGTATATCTCTTACAATATTAGGACGCAGTATATCTTTTGTAAACTGGGCTGTTTCAGCTGCCAGCTGTTGCAAATAAGCTGCTGCATCTGAGACTTTAAGCTGCCACTGCTGCTTCTGGGCCTTTATTAAACTCTGTTGGCTGGTTGCTTGGACTAATCTTTTCTGGTAAGCAGACAGAGGCTGGCCAATGGCTATTTGCAGATCTTCAGGCAGCGTGGCGGCAAACTTACTCATTCTTGTCATCAATTCATCTGATATACGTTCAGTCATAGCCTGTTATTTTAGCTTATAGTAGTAAAATAATCAAGAGTGTGGTAAAATACCCCAAATGAAACCAGAACGATCAGCTGAAATTTCTGGGAATGTTGGTTCAAGGATAGGTTGGCTACTCTTTGAGCGTATGGTAGTGCTACCTGCTACTGACCCGAAAGCGCACAATGATTTCTTACGCAGACTTAGGATAGCTGCTTTCTCAGGAGGGATGGCAGCCCTGGTGTTGCTTGGCCCAAGAGCAATAGATTATGCGGCCGGGTTTGAACTTCCTCAATATCCAAGCATCCCTCAAATCACAGCTCAAGCAGGTCCTGAAATCCAGCGGCCTCAAGCTGTGGCTCCATCAACTGAGCGATCTCTGATTACCACTGAGCAAGGTCCACGGGAGATTGTTATTGTCAGACCAGGAGGTATTGCCAATTTCCGAAACAGTAATTTGCTGCGACTGGCTGTTGACTTTATGGAGGTAACTGTGGATTTGACCTCAATGCAACAACTTTACCTGGTAGGACAGCCATTACTGGTTAACGATAAAGTCAACAGAATGATCAGTATTGTTATGATGGATTCTGGTCCTGGGATAAGCTGGGGAGGAAATAACCGGGAACTTGTTATTAGCATGGGAAAAATCCTGCGGAGACTTGAAGAGGTTGCCGGAGGATATCCGCCAAAAGTAGAAAACGGGGATAGGTTAAGATTTTTATTAGACGTTGAACTTAGTCAAGCCCTGCTTGAACATCTGATGTTTCCGCCGGAAATACTCAGTGATCCTGGACTTCGATCTCAAGTATCAGAAGCAACTATTAAAGTTTTATCACAGCTGATCAACAATAGATCCCCTTTACCTTTACGCGCAGGGACCATTAATTATGGTGAACTTGCTAAGCAATACTCTCAGCTTTCTAAGTAAGGTATAATGCTCTTATGATAGATACTGGAAAGTTGTTTTTGCTATTAGGAACAATATTTTTACTTTTGGGTTTACTTTTTAATATCATGCCTAAATGGCCAAGAATCCCTGGAGATATTTACATAGACAGGCCTGGCATAAAAATTTATATTCCCTGGTTATCCTCTTTAATACTGTCAATTATTTTAACCCTTATTTTTAATTACTTCAGGAAGTGAGTTAGCCCAGGCTTCGCCGTAGTATTGCAGCCTGTTCTATTTCCAAAATATCCTCTTCTATCCCGGGAATATTAAGGTATTTAAGACTTTCTTTGTTTAGAAATCTACCGGCTGTTAAAAGGGCTAGTTTTAACTCTGAATATAATTCTTCCACAATTTTGACTTTCTTAAGTCCCCTGCCTGTACCTATTAATTCAGGTGGAATTCCAAGGGAATAGCAGCTGGCAGTAAAATCTTTGACAGTTTTCGGGGTTAACCCTCCTCTAAAAGGCAAGCTACCCGGGGCAATAATTGGAAAAGTGGGGATATTTGTTTCCTCACTAAAGCGGGCAAATTCTGAAAAAGCCCTGCCCAAACGGTAACCTGGTTCAACTCTGGGATTAGGAACCCTGAAGGTTAAAAAAACTTCCTGGCCAATTGGTTTTTCCCTGAAAAATTTAATATAACTTCCCAAAAGTCTTTCTATTACTGCTTCATCAACCAGCTTTCCTTCCCAATCCCACATTACTTCATCCCCTCCCAAATCTTTAAATACTAAGTAAGCTTCTTTAATTTCTTCCTTAAATCAGTTAAAATAGCACCGATGCCGCAATTGCCAACGTGGTCAAGGCGTCCGCTTGAAGAGCGGATTATCTCAGTCCGATTCTGGGTTGCGGCACTCTTCACTCCTGTAGGAGTTCAGGGCAAGCCTTTTCAGAGAGAAAAAGCTTAAATTAGTTGGTCGTTTACACTGAGGAGTGAAACGACGAAGTGCGGGAGTAACTCAGTGGTAGAGTGTCTCGTTGCCAACGAGAATGTCGCGGGTTCAAGTCCCGTCTCCCGCTCAAGACTCAAAGGTGTCAAGCTAACACACCCTAAGGGTGTGCTTAGCAAGGAATAAACGGGCCATTCTCTGGTTACAGGACGGTCTGGTCTGTTGCGTCTGCTCCTTTGTGGGTATACTCTTTTCGAAAAATAGGCTATTATATTTTATAGATGAAAATAGCTTTTTATGAATTAAGACCTGGTGAGGAAGAATATTTTAAAACAAACCTTTCAACTCATAATTTAAGTTTTATTAATGAAACCTTAAACCAAAATAATCTAATTACTGATTGTGAGATATTATCCGTTGTAGTTTATTCAAAAGTTGATAAAGATATTCTTAGTAAATTACCAAATCTTAAACTAATTGTTACCCGCTCAACTGGATTTGACCATATAGATTTAAAGTCAGCTCAAGAAAAGAACATCTATGTAACTAATATTCCTAATTATAGTGAAGTAACTGTAGCTGAATATGCTTTTGCTTTGATTTTAGCTTGCTCCAGAAAAATAATTCCTTCCAGTTTAGATGTTTTAAAAAACAAAAGGTTTATAACAGATTCTTTCCAGGGTTTTGATCTTTCTAAAAAAGTGATTGGTGTTGTTGGTACAGGGAAAATAGGCAGAAATGTAATCAGGATAGCTAAAGGTTTTAATATGCAAATAGCTGCTTTTGATGTTTATCCGGACTTTGATCTAGCCAGAACAAATAGTTTTGAGTACGTACCATTTGATGAACTTTTAAAGATATCTGATATCTTAACTTTTCATGTTCCTGCCTTACCTGATACATTTCATATGGTGAATATGCAGAATGTTAATATTTTAAAAAAAGGTGTTCTAATTATTAATACCTCAAGAGGTTCTGTAATTGAAACTCAGGCTTTAATCTCTGGTTTGGATCAGGGAATTATTACTGCTACTGGTTTAGATGTTTTAGAAGAAGAAGGCCTACTGAAAAATGGACAAACTAATAATCTGATTGGAAATTTGTTAGGTAGGGAAAATGTTTTAATAACACCTCATAATGCTTTTAATTCCAAAGAGGCTCATGAAAGAGTCCTAAAAACAACTATAGAAAATATCAGCGCTTTCCTAACCAATGAACCAATCAACCTGATAAGATAAAAAATCCGGCCCGTTTGAGCCGGATTTTAGAAATAATTCCCAGACCTAAATTCACTTTTTACTCATAGTCAGGAGGTAGACCTTATACACACCCACAGCTCCTATTAATCCATATGCCACTTTAGTAAGGACAGATCCTGCACCAAGGATTGTTTCTACCAAATTAACTCCTAATACTCCTACCAATCCCCAATTCAATGCAGCAACTGCCAAAATCCATCCAACTAAAACTTTTTGATTCAACTCTATCACCTCCAATCTACCTCCATCATACTCACAAACTTTAGCTAAATGTCAAGTGGATCAACTGGGCATTTTTAGGTATAATACTCAAAGATTTGCTGCCGGGTCGTCTAACGGTAGGACAACTGCCTTTGGAGCAGTGAATTCTAGGTCCGAATCCTAGCCCGGCAACCATTCGACTTCGCTCATGGCTGTAGCCATTCGACTTCGCTCATGGCT
>JACPKL010000005.1 GCA_016187035.1 Candidatus Daviesbacteria bacterium | reverse complement strand
CAGCGGGGTTTTTACACTATCCAAACGGAATTGTTATCAGTGGAAAAAGGTATTTTGGACACACACTGGGTAGAGGAGATATTATCACTTGGGAAAATGATTCAACAAGAAGTTTAACAAGTCAAGATGGTGGTACTCCTGCCGGTTTATTAAAAAGGTTGATTGGCCTTCCGGGGGATACAGTTGAACTTAGGGATGGAGTGATGTATCTAAATGGTGAACCGCAAAAAGAACCCTATACTGCAAAGCCACACTCTTCCTTCGGTGAAAAATTTTTAAAAGAATGTCAGGTAATTACTGTTCCCGAGGGTGAAGTGTTTGCTATGGGAGACAACAGAAAAGGAAGCGCAGACTCAAGAGAAATAGGATTCGCCCCAATTAAAGACATAGATTATGTTCTTCCTTTGTCCAAGCAGAAGGGTGTTCTGGACAAAAATTGGCGGGATACATCAAAGGATTTAGACGCATCTTCAAAAGTAAGGCTTGATAAAACAAGATACGTTGAGTTATTGAATGAAAAAAGAAAAGATACTGGGGCAAAACCATTGAAATATCAACCACTGCTAGAAAAGTCTGCTTTCAAAAGAGGTGAGGTTATTTTGAAGTACGACGATTTCTCCTACGAAGCAACCAGAAGTGGATATACACAACTTAAGGCAATGAATGAAGTTGGTTACTCAAATATTGTTTATGGTGAAGCACCTGCGCTTGGTTATTATGAAGCAGAAGAATTGATAGATAACCAGTTTGAATTTCCTGACACCAAGAAATTTTTGTTAAATAAAGAGTTTCAAGAAGTTGGAGTATCGGAAGTTGAAAAAGAAGTCAATGGTTGTCCAACTCAAGTGTTAGTTCAGCATTTTGCAGGTTATGTGCCGCCAAATTATAAAACAGAAGATATAGAATCTTGGAAGACTAACCTTTCTAGGCTAAGAGAAATACAACCAAGTTGGGCTAGGCTTAAAGAAAACAGTAATTTTTACCAGAAAAATAAAAACGATGTTGATAGAATCAATGAGATAATTTCAACAAGAATAGCCAATATCTCATCCATTGTTGCAAGAATGGAGTCTAATCAATGGCTTACAGCAACAGAGCAAAGAATGGTTAATCAAGATAAAACTTTGTATGATGAGCAGGAAGCAGTAGCAACTAGGCTAAACAGTCAATAAAGATTTCGAGTAAAAGTGTCGTAGTTTATTCTGTCCACTCCACGCCTCTAATCCCTACTTTTTCGAAAAGTTGTTGAAGTCTTTTTACTTCATCTTTTCTAACGAATCATTGAATTACCTTATAGAATTATTCTTGTTGTGAATAGGAGGTGATGATTTCAAATGTTACCTTTGGATGTGATTAGAAAATACTATCCTAATTTATCTGATGAAGATTTAAAGAAAATACAGGTGTTTGTTTACCAATTATGCTGTGGGGTAATGCAATATTTTTATGGGAATGATTGGGATGAGGATATTGATGAATTAAGTTTTGAAAACAAGAAAGATTAATATAACAATCCAAACATGAGTTCGAATCCTAAGCGGTCTCTTGGTTATGAGCTCTTGTAGCCAAGTTTTGCCAGCGTTCTTTTTAGTGCTTCCTTAAGTTGATTTCTTCCAAAACCACTCTTCAGAAAAACTTCTCTCGCTTTTGCATCAGCTTTATCAATAAAGTATTCGTAATGAATAAGTTTGAAACGTAATATTTCATTTTAGAAAAGTCATACTTTTCATAAAAAATATATAAATATAAGTGGGAAGTCTGACTTCCCTTCTCCTCATCAAACTCAACCAAGTTTGACTTGGGTGAGCCGCTTAGTATCTTAAACAGACTGCGGGAATTCTCCGAATTATTCCTTCAGAACGACCTAAACTCTGAGTTTGCTTACCTTTTTCTTTAGAAAAAGGCAAGCTCTGCTTATACTTTTGGTTTAAAAAATGTACAATAAAGTATAGCAACAAATTTTAATTAAGTTGTATGATATGAACATTAGAACAATAAAAGCATGAGCCAAGAAATCAACCAAACAACTAAAATAGCAATTTTCCGAAATAGAACAATAAGAAAGACTATCCATAAAAACGAGTGGTGGTTTGTTATTACCGATGTAATTGTTACCCTAACAGATTCTCAAAACCCCAAACAATACTTAAAGAATATGCTTAACCGAGATGAAGAACTGGCCAAAGGGTGGGTTCAAATTGAACACCCCCTTTTAATAGAGACTCCAGGAGGAAAACAAAGAGTGAGATGTGCAAATACTGAGGGTATTTTTCGAATTATCCAGTCAATTCCTTCACCAAAAGCAGAACCTTTTAAAAGATGGTTAGCCAGAGTTGGGTATGAAAGGGTGCAAGAGATCGAAGATCCAGAGTTAGCCCAAAAACGAGCCAGAGCACTTTATAAGGCAAAAGGATATCCTGAGGATTGGATTGAAAGACGGATGCGCTCGATTGCCATTAGAGAAGAGTTGACAGATGAGTGGCAAAAGCATGGAGTAGAACTTGCAAAAGAGTACGAGATACTAACTGCAGAAATATCCAGAGCCACTTTTGGTGTTACTCCATCAGAACATAAAAAAGTAAAAGGACTCGAACGTCAAAATCTGCGTGACCATATGAGTGATTTGGAGTTATTATTTTCTCAGCTTGGTGAAGCTGCAACTACAGAGATTACCAAAACAGAGCATCCTCAAGGATTTGAGAAAAATAAACAAGTTTCCAAACGTGGTGGCAAAATTGCCGGAGATGCCAGATCTAACCTGGAGAAAGAAACCGGCAGAAAAGTAATAACCCCACAAAATTATTTGACTAAAAAGCAAGGTAAAAAATTATTAATGAAATAGTATGCCACTAATTCTTGGGTACCTAAAACTCACTTGGTACCGTAAATCCACTCAACTAAATCTTTATCTTGAAGAGGATAAGTTGATTGGTTACTAACAGCTTTACTATTTACATAAGATACCCATTTATAATTATAATCATTTTTATAATCACCAATTGATTGTAAATTGTTATTTTTATCCACTACAATTAATTCGTCAGCATAAAACTTATCAAATTTCATCTCCCTTTTTATACCAAATCTATTTCCTTTGAGAAGACCTAAAGGAGTTTTTTCTTCTGCATAAATTACGTCTTGCAATGCTTCGTACTTCTTACCTTGTCCGAAATTGATTACAAGTTGCACATCCTTAAGTGATCCCGGTGGCAAGATAGCATCGTTAGTTATGGGTCCGGGTTCCTGTGATACACGAGGTTCGGAGGAAGGAGCGGGTTGTTGATTAACAGCTACAGATGGAGCTTGAATCGGTGTTGTTGTTTCTTGAGATTGAGTTATTGCAACATCCTTATCTGTAGATGTATTTTTAGGGTTATCTGTTAAATAGAAAATTCCTCCAACAATAGCACTAATAGTTATTGCTACAATTAAAGCAAATACCACAACAGAACCTCTTTCTCTCATTAATTACAGGATAGCATAGGACAATAGCTATTACAAGTGAATTTATTGATCTTGGAAAAAAGTAAGGAGGTGATGATTTTTATATGCTACCGCTAGATGTGATCAGAAAATATTACCTTGATTTATCGGATGAAGATTTGAAGAAAATACAGGAGTTTGTATACCTGTTATGTTGTGGGTTGATGCAATATTTTTATGGACCCGATTGGGAAGAGGATATTGGCGATCCGGACTTGGAAAATAAAGAAGATTGATATAACAACCTAATCATGAGTTCGAATCTTGCCCGGTCTCTTGCTTATAGGCTTAATTTTGAAAAGTTTTCCACAAAACTTTGAGGCTAAAAGATTGCAGTTCGATCAAAAATAATCCTGTGAGCCGACAGGGATTCGAACCCTGAACCAACACCTTAAAAGGGTGCTGCTCTACCGTTGAGCTACCGGCCCAATAGATATATTATACTTCCAGCCAACCTCTCAGACAAGCTGCATACAGATTTATAATAATAAATCTTCATTATATAAACACTCAACGGTTAATACACTACTTGGATCTATATCATCAGCTCTATCTCTTAACAATTCACTAATACGCCTTGGAAGTTTATCAAATCTTCTTCTTCCTAACTTTTTAGTATAAAAAGTATAATTACCATCTTGCTTGCCCTTTTGATTTACCTCTCCTGTAATAAATCTAAATCCTAAACTTAGAGCAATTTCTCTTAGCCTAGCATAAAAACTTACGCCAATTCCTTTTCTTCTTAATTCTGGCCTGTCTGTATAACTAACCACATGAAGATTGCCGTGAGGGTAAGCTTCTAAAAAAATCTGATGGAAAATAAAGTCATATGGACTGATTCTACCCTGAAATACCTCTCCGGGATATTCGCAATGAAAGAAGTCTAATCCCTCTGGTAAGTGAAAATCATGTTGCAGCAGACGTCGTCCAATCTTAAGACGTCGTCCAATTTTAAAGCGTTCTAGCAATTCCAAATCAGATAATGGATAGTCTCTTGCCTCAGCTATAAGAAAATTAGCGGTGTCTCTATTTCTATACCATTCTATCAAGCGGACTTGTACAGGATCTTGGGCAAAGTCATAAACTCTTGGTGGAATAAAATATCTTAATCCTTCTATAGGGAGATCAAGTCTTTGTCTGTTAGATGGGTTAGAAGCCCATGAATTGAAAGCTTGTCTGTCTCTATTTATAATATCGGCAATTTGTTCTACTCGTGTAGTCATTAAGAAAGTTTACATCCCGAATGCTTCAGAATTAACAACTTGTTTAGCAACTTCTTCTTTAGGCATAGAAAGGGATTTTATATCAGAATAAGGTTATTTTCAAGTTAATTCAGGGTATGAGTGTTCTTCCCAGTGTCATTCCCGCGCGACGCTTCGAAGAAGCTAGTCCCCTTGTGGGGAAAGCGGGAATCTATACCAATAATTATTTGTCTGGAAAGATGATTCATTTTAAGATATAATTTTTAAGTTGCGTCGCGTTCGTCTAGTGGCCTAGGACATCGGGCTTTCATCCCGAAAATCACGGGTTCGACTCCCGTACGCGATACTGAAAATTTTATAATTACAAGAAAACCGCAGACTTTTAGTCCGCGGAAGTTTATAAGAAAGAATTAAGAATTAAGCGATAAATTATTCTGTTTTACCTGTAAGAAGTGCATCAATAATATCATGTGGTAGAGCTGCTGCATTAAGTAAGGCCTTTCTAACTAGAGATCCTGCATCAGAACCAATTTCATCAGCAGCTTTTAAGGTTCCTTTAACTGCACTGGTGGCTAAGGTAGCTGTATCTGCTCCAATATCTCCTGCAGCCTTAATAGCTCCCTCCACTGCTGCCACAGCTGCTGCTCCTACATCTCCGCCAACAGAAGAAACAGTATGAACTGCTGTGGAAGCAGCTTCCCCTGCCGCCTGGGTGGTATCCACTCCCACTTCTTTTGCTCCATCAACAACTCCTTCAACTAACCCGGTTATCCCTGAAGTTACTGATGATCCTGCAACAGATATAGCCTGAATACCCCCTGTTACTACCTCAGAAACAGCTTGAGTTGAAGCAACGGTAACATCCCCCACCCCCTGAACTGCTTTAATGATATTTTCCCTGGCAACATTTTGAGTGGTAGAAACTACATCACCTGCACCTGAGATTAAAGAAGAAAGAGTATTTTTAACATCGTCTGTCAAAGACATATAATCAGTCTAGGAAAATATTTAAGATTTGTCAATATGGAAATTTGCTGATATACTTTCTAAGATGTCATTTATCAATCCTGCTAAATTAGGCATAATTGGCTACGGTATTGTTGGCCAGGCTTTAGCTTATGGATTTTCCCAAGAAGATATAAAAGATAAGTACCGGATTAAATACTATGACAGATATAAAGATACTGAAAGCTTAGAGAAAGTTGTTACAGAATCTGAATTTATTTTTATTTGTTTACCAACTCCCATGAAGCATGATGAATCAGGTATTGATTTATCAATCATTGGGGAAATGGTTAAACAAATAACCAAATTTACTGATGGTACAGATAAAATTATAGTTATAAAATCAACTGTTGTCCCCGGTACAACTCAAACATTGGAAAAAAGATATCCTAAAAGCAAATTTGCTTTTAATCCTGAGTTTTTAACAGAAGCTAATTATCTGGAGGATTTCTTAAATGCTGACAGGACAATTGTGGGGGCCGGTGATGATCTAATTTCCAGAAGAGTAATTGCTTTATACCGCCAAAGGTTTCCTAAAATGAAGTTATTCCAAACAGATGCAACCACAGCAGAAATGGTCAAATATATGGCCAATGCCTTCTTAGCAACCAAGGTAATTTTTGCCAATGAAATGTATACTATTTGCCAGGCTTTGGGAATTAAGTATGAAGAAGTCAAATCAATGGTGGTGGCAGACCGTAGAATTCATGATTCTCACTTGGATGTGACAACCCAAAAAGGGTTTGGGGGCAAGTGTTTTCCCAAAGATGTAGTGGCATTAATTGGCGGGGCCAAAAGCTTAGGAGTAGAGCCTAAACTTTTGGAAACAATCTGGGATATAAATAAAAAGATCCGCAAAGTCCATGACTGGGAAGAAATCCCCTTTGCCGTCGGCTCCAAACCTAAAAATAATTAACCCTATAGTCGACTTGTTAATCCTCTAAGGAATTTGATCAGTATGCTTTGGACAAAGACAGATGCAAACAGTTGGTATTGAATATTGCCAGGCCAGAAACCAAAGATCTCAGAGAACCCATATATTTTGTTCCTTGCTTGCCTTTGTTACCTTGGAAGCAAGAAGATTAAATTCTGGAGTGACCTGGTATCAGCCTAAAAGAGACATTATCCAATTAGCTTCAATTAATTTAGTTTCACATTGCCTGCACTTTGCACACCCTTAGGGTGGGTTGGCTTGACACCTTTAGGGTATTAAGAAGTAATGTCTTTAATTAACTCTATCTCAGGTTTTTGGGGATTATTGGCAAAATCTATAGTTACCAAATCTAATCTATATCCTTTATTTTCCCAGTTAGCTTTTTGTAAATAAAATTGGGCTGTTTTTAATAAAGCTTTGATTTTCCAGGAAGTAATAGATTCTTTTGGCAAACCATATTCATGGGAATATCTGGTCTTCACCTCCACAAACACCAAATAGTCTTGGTCCAAACAAACAATATCTATCTCTCCACCCCTGATTCTATAATTGCGTTCCAGGATTTTATATCCAATCTTTCTAAGATACTGACAAGCCAACTCTTCTCCATAATTTCCAGTTGCTTTAGTATACATGTTATATTACCCGAACCAGGTTTGTGCAGAATAGACAAACCAGGTGTTAACAGATATAATTATAACCTGAATTCCAAAGCTTAACCTCAATATCCAAGGTGGGGAAAATCATTTACACTCTAACAGCTTGTTTACCAGTTAAATCCCGAAGGTAATAAAGTTTTGATCTTCTGACCCCGCTATTCTTCTTTTTAACCTCAATCTTAACTAAAACTTTAGCATCCAAAGGCCAAATCTTCTCAATTCCAATCCCTCCTGCTCCAATTCTTCTAACAGTAAAGGTCCTGTTTTCTCCTCTTCCTTTAAGTCTAATTAAAATTCCTTCAAAAATCTGGATACGTGTTTTTGCCCCCTCAATCACCTTAGAATGAACTCTAACAGTATCCCCAATATGAATATCTGTATCATTAAATTTTGCTGAAATCATGCAAGGATTTTAACACATCTTAAATTATTTTAAAAGCTTCAGAGCCTAATAGTTTTGTTATCCGCTCAATTAATCCAGGCTCAGGATTAATAGTAAAAGGTAAATCCATTCTTCTTAATTCTGAATCTTTATTTGGTAAAAGCAAAGCAACTGGTATTTTTCCTGGGTAAGAACGTAAAGTCTTATTAATATTTTGCAGCAGCCTAATTTCTGTCCCCTTTGGAACATAAATCTCAACTAACTTTCCAGTCTTTGCTTGTAAAAACTCATCTGGCACATTCTCTGGATCAAATATAGTTATTTTATCAACCACCAGAGATAATTCTTCTTCTCTTTTATCAATCCTGCCATAACTTAATATAACCTCATCTTTGAGTAAAAATTGTTTTACCTCTTCAAAAGTGGTTGGAAAAACTACAGCCTCAATACCAATCACCCCATCAGAGATTTTGATAAAAGCCATTTCTTTAGCACTCTTTTTAGTAATAACTTTTTTAACCTGAGAAATTACTCCTCCAATAAGAAGTTTTTTCCCAATATGCTCTTCTGTAATCTCACTAATTTTACAAGATACAAATTCACCTAACTTCTGCAAAAGAGCAAGGTAAGGTGGTTCGTGTAAATAAAAACCTAACAAATCCCTTTCAAATACCAACAATTGTTCTAAAGGTAATTCTGAAACATCTGGTAATTTAATCTCAAAATTTACTCCTTCTTCTGTATCAAATAAAGATACCTGTCCTGATAATTTATTTTTATTAATTTTATGGGCTTCTTCTAAAACTTGATCTAAAATTAAAAGTTGTGAGGCTCTGCTGCCCAAATTATCTAAAGCTCCAGCCTTGGTTAAACTCTCTAAAGTTTTTCTATTAACTAACCTGTTATCTACTCTTTGCGCAAGGTCGAATAAACTGACAAATTGCCCTTTTCCCCGTGCCTTTAAAATAGATTCAATTGCTCCTTCCCCCACATTCTTAATAGCAGATAAACCAAATCTAATCCCTTGCTTTACCTTTCTTTCAACCTCACCACTTAAACTCCTTTGTAAATCTTCTGAGGATAAATCTCTTAAAGCCTCCAAAGTAAAACCTACTTTAGATTTGTTAACATCTGGAGGTAAAACAACTATCCCCAGTTTCTTACATTCCTCAATAGCAGCAGCAATTTTGTCTGTATTTGAAGATTCTGCTGTCATCACCGCAGCCATAAATTCCACTGGGAAATTAGCTTTCATATAAGCTGTCTGGTAAGCAATTATGGCATAACTTGCAGCATGGGCTTTATTAAAACCATAAGCAGCAAAAGGAGCAATCAGAGCAAAAAGCCCCTCTGCTTTTGCTTTTCTCATTCCCTTTTGGATACAACCGTCAACAAACCTGCCTTTTTGTTTGGCCATCTCTTGAGGAATTTTTTTACCCATAGCTTTTCTAAATTTGTCAGCCTCTTCCCAAGAATACCCGGCTAAATTTATAGCAGTTAATAACACATCATCCTGATAAACTAATAACCCTAAAGAAGTTTGGGTAAATTCTTTCATTCTAGGATCAAAATAAGAGATTTTTTTAGGATTATGTTTTCTTTGAATATACTGCGGAATAACACCAATAGGACCTGGCCTGTATAAAGCTACCATAGCTTGAATATCAAAAATATTAGTAGGTTTTAGCTCAACTAAATACCTAGTCATTCCTGAACCCTCAAGCTGGAATAAACCCATGGTTTCCCCCCGGGCTAATATTTCAAAAGCTTTTTTATCATTTAAAGGAATCCTATTTAAATCTACAGCTGTGCCTTTATTTTCTTTTACAAACTCAACAGCTTTACCTAAAATGGATAAATTTCTAATTCCCAAAAGGTCCATCTTAACTAACCCTGCATCCTCCACAGCAAACATGTCATATTGAGAAACTAATTTGTCTCCATTTGATTCTTTTTGAAGGGGAGTAAAATTGGTAATCTCCTCAGGAGCTATCACAATACCAGCAGCATGAACTGAAGCATGCCTGACTGTCCCTTCAATCTTAACTGCTAAATCGAGTAACTTTTTTACTTGAGGATTATTTTTGTACAATTGCGATAGTTCAGATACTTCTTTAATAGCATCAGCTAAAGGTTTATGAAACCCCTGGTGAGGAGGAGGCACTAATTTAGCAATTTTGTCTACATCACTGTAGGCCATGCCCAAAACTCTTCCCACATCCCTAACTGCTGCCCGCCCCATCATAGTTCCAAAAGTGACAATATGAGCAACCCTGTCATTTCCATATTTTTTCATGACATAACTGATCACCTCATCCCGTCTTTCATCAGCAATATCAACATCTATATCAGGTAAAGTTGGCCTATAAATTGTTAAAAATCTTTCAAAAGGCAATAAATAGTCTAACGGGTTTAAATTAGTTACTCCTAAAACATAAAGGACCAAAGACCCGGCAGCAGAGCCTCTGGTATTAGTAATTATTCCTCTTTGGTGTGCCCACTCCATAAAATCAGATACCACTAAAAAATAATCTGCATATTTAGTTTTTTCTATTACCCCTAATTCATACTCCAGTCTTTTGGTAATGACATTTGTTAATTTGAATTTCTCTGCTGCTTTTTCAAAAGTGGCTTTTCTTAAATATTCCATCGGAGTCAAATCATCACTGGCTTTGAAAACTGGAAACCTAGCTTTCCCTAAAGGAATCTGGATATCTACCATATCAGCAATTTCTTGTGTGTTTTCCAAAACTTCAGGCATGTCCTGAAAACTCTCCGTCATCTCCTCAGGGCTTTTAACAAAATAATCAGGGGTATCAATCATTCTAAGCCTCTCAGTATCAGATAAAAATTTTCCTGTTTGAATACAAAGCAAGCAGTCCTGAGCTTCCGCATCCTCTTTCTTGATATAGTGGAAATCATTAGTGGCAACCATCTTTAAACCCATTTTTTGTGACAGTTCTTTAAGGTAAGTTTTAGTTGAATTCTGAATTTCCAAAAGCCTTTGCATATCTTTTTTAACAACGCTGTCTGATACATTTCTTAAAGATTCCTCATAAGGATGCTTTTGAATCTCTAAATAAAAATTCTCTTCCCCAAAAATTTCTGAATAGCTTCTTACCACATCCTCTATTTTTTTGTTATTTCCTGATTCCAAAGACCTGATCAGTTCACCTGAGGGACATCCAGACAAAGCTATCAACCCTTCTTTATATTCTTTTAATAACTCTTTATCTACTCTAGGTCTGTAATAATAACCCTCACAATGGGCAATAGTGGTTAACTTCATCAAATTTAAATATCCTGAATAATTCTTAGCTAAAACTGTTAAATGGTAAGGCTCACTATCTAATTTTCCCTCCTTATCCTTATAAGACCTTTTAGCCACATACATCTCCACTCCAATAATTGGTTTTATACCTTCTTCTAAACAAGCTTTGTAAAACTGGATTGCTCCATACATTACTCCATGGTCTGTTAAGGCTATAGCATTCATACCTAAATCTTTTACAGCTTTAGCAAGTTGACGGATTTTGGATAAACCATCTAGAAGAGAATATTCAGTATGACCATGAAGATGAACAAAATTGGGCATAAGCTGCATTATTTTAACAGCAGTCTACTACCTAATTTCAAGAGGCATCTTATTTTAGCTTTCAACCCCAGGGGTTAATTAAGTTCAAACCCCGGGATCATTTAAAAGCTCTACCAGAATTTCTCTTACCTTTGCAGCATCTGCTTTACCTAGGGTTTTTTTCATAACTGCTCCTACCAATACCATAATTACTGTGGTTTTCCCTTCCCGGTAAACTATCACTAAATTAGGATTTTCGTCTATGACTTCTTTTGCTATTTTTTCTAATTCTTCTTTATCCCCTATTACTCCTACTTTTTTACCTTTTATATCTTCAATAATTTGAGTAGGCAAAACTGAATTTATGTCCACCCTTTTGTTGATTAGATAATTTGCTATTTCTTTTACACCTACCCCATGTTTTTTCCCATGTTCTAATACTGCCTCAAAAAAATCAGCCAGTTCTTTTGGATCTGTCAGAATTTGGGCATCAGCTTTTTTAATTTCCAACTCACTTTCATATCTTTTACTCTTATCCCAGGGTAATTCGGGTAAAGAATCTCTGGTTTTTTTAATATTTTGAGAGTCTATAATTAATTCTGGTAAATCTGGTTCGGGAAAATAGCGGTAATCATGAGCCTCTTCTTTGCTTCTTTGTAAATATGTACACTTTTTATCCTCATCCCAACCTCTGGTTTCCTGGGCTAGCTTCTCTCCTTTCTCTAAAGCTTTAATTTGTCTTTTAATCTCATATTCAACAGCTGCTACCATAAACCGAAAACTATTTATATTCTTCAATTCAATTCGGTATTTGGGTAATTCATTTTGAACTTTGAACTTTGAACTTTGAACTTGGCGAACGGATACGTTCGCCTCTAACCTCATATCTCCTTTTTCCATATCAGCATTGGAAACCCCTAAATACCTAAGTAGCTGCTGCAGTTTTTTAGCATAATCCCTGATTTCTTTAACTTCCCTGAAATCAGGCTCTGTAACTATTTCCACCAAAGGTACTCCGCTTCTGTTAAAATCAATTAAAGTTTCTCCTCCCTGGTGAGTTAATTTACCAGTATCTTCCTCCTGATGAACCCTGTTGATTCTTATTACTTTTCTGTTCTCCAAAGTTATTTTTCCATTAATACATAATGGCCACCTGTATTGGGAAATTTGGTAACCCTTAGGTAAATCTGGATAAAAATAATTTTTTCTTTCAAAAAGAGATTTTTCGGAAACTTCACAATTTAAAGCCAAACCAATCTGAATACATTTATTGATAGCTTCTTTGTTAATAAAAGGCAGGCTGCCTGGTAATCCCAAACAAACAGGACAGGTGTGAGTATTTGGCCCTTTACCAAAATAATCTGCACTGCATCTGCAAAACATTTTACTTTTAGTATTTAATTCAACATGAACCTCTAATCCCATAACTGGTTCGTATGTATTCATAAATCTTAAATCTTAAATCTTAAATCTGGTTTTTTTAAATGCCAATCCGTGGCTTGTTCGTAAATCTCTCCCACATTTAAAACTAGCTCATCATTCATGTGTTTACCTAGAATCTGCAAACCAACTGGTAAATTATCAGCAAAACCACAAGGAATAGATAAACCTGGTATCCCAGCTAAGCTGGCAGGAATAGTATATGCATCAGACAAATACATCTTTAAAGGATCATCTATTTTCTCTCCCAAATTCCAGGCAACAGTAGGGGAGACCGGACCAACTATCACATCCACCTTTTCAAATACCCTCTCAAAATCCTGCTTTATTAAAGTCCTGACTTTGGCTGCTTTAGCAAAATAATCATCATAGAAACCCGAGGACAGGGCAAAAATCCCAAGCATAATTCTTCTTTTGGGTTCAGATCCAAACTGGTCTCTTGCATGGCCGAACCTGATTCCATCAAACCTGGCATAATTTGATGATATTTCTGATGGCACTAAAATATAATATGCAGCTACCCCATATTCTGTATGGGGTAAGGTAATTTCTACAACTTCTGCTCCTAATTCTTCGAGTTTTAAAATTGCTTCCTTAATAATTTTCTCAACCCCCTTGTCTAATCCCTTACCAAAATATTCTTTAGGAACCCCTACCTTTAAACCCTTAAGTCCAACCTGCAACCTCGAAGGTTGCAGCGTAAACTTCTCTTTTTCTTTTTGACAATTTGCATCATAACTGTCTCCTCCGGAGGTCCATTCTAATACCATCCTTGCATCATCTACACATTTTGTAATAGGTCCAATTTGGTCAAAAGAAGAAGCCATAGCAATTGTCCCATATCTGGAAACCCGGCCGTAGCTTGGTTTTAATCCCACTACCCCACAAAATGAAGCTGGTTGTCTGATAGAACCCCCTGTATCTGTACCTAAAGAGAAAACACACATGTCACCAGCTACAGATGCCGCTGAACCACTGGAAGTACCACCTGGTACTTTAGTTGGGTCCCAGGGATTCTTAGTTGGACCATAGGCTGAATTTTCACCGGATGAACCCATAGCAAACTCATCACAATTTGTCTTTCCAATAACAGATATACCATGTTCCAACAAACGGTCTATCACTGTAGCATTATAAGGAGGAATAAAATTACTCAATATTTTAGAACCAGCTGTAGTCCTTATCCCTTTGGTTACAATGATGTCTTTAATTGCCGCAGGTATACCGCGGGTATTTTTTTTCACCTCTAAAAAAATATTAAGCTCAGGATTTAGAGTACTTATTCTATCCAAATAAGCCTTGTTCAATTCTTCTTCTGAGAATTGTTTCTCTTTTAATGCCTGTATTGTTTCTATTAAAGTCAATTCAGTTAAATTTTGAATTTTAAATTGTAATTTTGATTTTTGCATTTTGAATTTTGAACTATTCTTCAAATACCCCTTTTGTTACAAATAATCCATTTCTTTTTTGAGTAGCATTTGAAAGAACTTCATCCTGAGGCAAACAACTCCCAATATTATCTTCTGCCATGATATTTTTTTGCCCTGAAACATTAAAAGTAGGCTCAACTCCAGATGTATCAACCGAATCTAACTCTTTAATATAGTCTAAAATTTTTGAAAGCTGCTGAGAATATTTTTCTTCTTCCTCAGGTGCCAACGGCAGATTAGCAAGTTTGATAACATGCCTTATCTTCATTAAACCTTTCCTTCCATCTCACGCAAAGCTTTAATCCTTACCTCAACAGGAGGATGGGTATTAAAAAGTGAAGCAAGAAAACCAAGCGCCTGTTTACCTTTTAAAGGATTAATAATATAAAGATGTGCTGTTCCCCTGTTTGCAACTTCCAACGGTTCCTTATCAGATGAAATCTTCATCAAAGCGCTGGCTAAACCTTCCGGGTATCTGGTTAAAAGCACCCCTGATGCATCTGCCAAAAGCTCTCTTCTTCTGGAAACTGCCAGCTGGATTAAAGTAGCTATAATTGGAGCTAAAATTGCAGCCAGCAGAGCTAGTACAGCAAAAATTGCCCCTGATTTATTTTCCCTGTCATCGCTCCTGCCGCCATACCACATCGAGCGTAAAAACCAGTCAGACAACAGCGCTATTGTTCCCACCAAAATTGATACTACACTCATCAGCAGTGTATCCCTGTTTCCTACATGTGACAGTTCATGGGCAGTCACCCCCTCCAGCTCCTGTTTATTTAATTTTTGTAAAATCCCGGTGGTAAAAGCAATGGCTGCATGCTTAGGATTCCTGCCTGTGGCAAAAGCATTGGTGGCGCTATCTTGTATAGTGTAAATCTTTGGTAAAGGTAATCCTGCAGCAATACATAAATTCTCAACAAGTCTGTAAAGAGCAGGGTTATCTTGCTTCTTCACGGGTTTAGCTCCGGAGATTCCTAAAACTATCTTATCTGACCAAAAATACGATACAAAATTCATCACTCCAGCTAAAATTAAAGCCATTCCAAATAACCCAAGTCCTCCTGTTTCCCCAAACCCAAATCCTTTTGCCAAAACATATAAAACCCCAATAGTAAAAATGGAAAAGAAAAACATAATCAGCCAGGTTTTAAAAACATTCCCTGACACCTGATCCCATGCAGTATTAACGTTAGCCATAGTCTACTAATTTTAACAAAATTAGCTCAGATTTTAAATGCCAATGATTCTTGCTGTATAAATTTGATCTGTAATATTGTATCCATTAAAATCAAAAGTAGGACTTACTGGGTCTGGATCTTTACCTTTTACATATTTTCCTATAAGATGACTGATAGTACCAGAATAATTAGAGATTGTACCTGGAGTCCCAGCCAGTTGAACTTTTTTTCTTCCTCTTTTGGCAACTACTTCGGCAAATTTATCAAGCAGACTTTCGGTAAATTTACTAATATCAATTTCTGACTCATTTGGAATATCTAAAGCTCTCACCAAAATAGATGGTTCGCCTGCTGCAGTCTGAGTCTCGAATATCAACACTGAACCAATAAATCTAGGCTCAGCAGATACTGAATCCTCTATCACAAACTTGTAGGGGATTACTAGTGGATTCTCCGCAGTTTTTCCTGAATAAGTTTTCAATAAATTACCAACTCTAACATAACAAACATCTGCTAAATAACCAGCCATTTCACCAATAAACCCGCGGTCAGGAATAACTTTAACTTTAGAGACTTTTCCGGTTTGGGTTTTGACAAAACGGGTTTGTTCTTGCCTTAATTTCTCAACCTGTGGATTAAACCGTTCTACAAACCTACGAAAATTTCTTCTCAGCGACTCATTTGCTATGATAGCTTTAAAAACTTCTGCTCTCCAATACCCTTCTTTATTGCCAAAATCTAAACTTAATACATGATTTTTGATCATCTCATCAACTGTTAAAATAATTTCATCTATCCCTTCTGCTGTAATCTCATCTTTGGATAACTTAATTCTGGTATTTTCAATAAACCCTGGAGATCTCTGATCTCTTCTATATAGCTTGGATAGAATTATTCTTCTTATCACTGAATCAATTCCTGTAAAACCCTCTCCGCCACGACGGTCTTCATTGCTAAAATTCATACCCAATAAAGCAAGAGTCAAAAAATCTATATCAGCAACTTGATCGAGCTGAGAAAGATACGATTGTAACTTGTCTAGATCTCTGGTCATGGCAGCTACAGCTCCTTCAGCTTTTACCCTACTTAAGGTATCATGGATTTTCCCGATTCTTCTTTCAATAACTTCTCTAACTGCAACCTTCAATCTGTCAACTGTTGGCGGATTATCAATACACTCTAAGATCTCTCCTCTGAGAATTTCATAATCTCCTTTTATTGCAGCGCCATTAAATTCAACTTTAATGCTGGATGCCTCAACAGATTCTGGCCCATACCCAGACGGGATAGGAATAATTAAGCCTTGCTCTAAATCAGCAGCAAATTGATCGATTTTAGCAGACAAACGATTTGCATCACCCTGGTCAAAACGGGCAGTATCATAACCGGTTACATTGGCTAACATTTGTCTTTCAAATAAGGTCAAATTGCGAAGCTCTGCTGGATCTGTTAATTGTCTCTCTCCATAGACCATTCTCTTTAACTCATCGATTTTTTGAATCATTTCAGCAGTAGAAGTAATTCTCAAAGCTTTCATCTCATCTGGCAAATCAGCAATCTGCTGATGCTCGAAAAGATAGAGGATACGATAGTATCTATACATGGCTTCGTTCCTAGCAAGTCCAAACTGAGATACATATCGCGCCATCATGGAAAACTCAGCTGCTGTCAGTTCAAACTGGTCTGCCGGCAATCTCCTTTTTAAATACCAAATAAATTCACTGGTGCGGTCATAAGTATTAGTAGTAAAAGCATTCCGGGCTTCATCAGTAGCTGTTGGCAGAGCAGCTAAAAAACTATCAATTACTTCTTTACCTATCGCAACCCGCCATATGTCTTGATACTGTTTGCTGGATAATCCAGGTTTAATATGAGGAAGATTAAGCATTATCTCTGATTCTTGGATGGCCAACATTTGGTAAAAGAATGATGTCTCTTGTCCATACTCTACCATTTGAGCAAAATGGTTTTTGTTTCTTAGTATAAATAAAGAAAAGGGAGAAGACCGGTTGTCAGAATAATATTGCCAAAAAATATTATCTGCTGGAGACAGTTTACTCCGATCAATTCGATCTAGAATTTCCTGGATCAATTTCTCATTCACTGATCCATTAACAAAAACATTTATTTGGTTAAAGAAAGCCAGTGTTGGCCTTCCGTCTTCAATAAATTCAGTAAATTGGTTCCTGTGTTGAAGTAAATAATCCCGGATTTCCATAGCTCCTTGTTGATCCATTACTGGATAATGCCTCCAAAAAGCTTGCTGCTCAACAGGTAATTCATCAATTTTGATATAAGGTAATATTTCCCTTATTACGAAAATATCTCTATCTTGAGCCGCCACTTCCAGGAAAGCTGGGGTAAGCTGGCCATTAACAACTAATTGTGAAAATTTGCTTTCTTGTTGTAATAGGAAACTCCTCATATACGGGCTTTGGGGAATGCTGTTATAAAAACTCCAATATGCTTGTTCTGCAGGAGAAAATGTGCTTAAATCCGTTGTTGCCAAAACTATATCAATTTCTCCGTGTTGGCTTTTTAGCGCAACCATTCTTAAAAAAGCAGGTGTTGGCTTACCATCACTAAGACAGCGTTTCCACTCTGACAATGATCCTTGCATCAGTTTAACAACGTCCGGGGGTAGATTAAGACACGCTTGAAAAGCTTGTCCTTGTTCAGGAGCAAAAGAAGATATCAATTCCGGGGTAAGAAAATGTCTGATTTCTTGAAAATAACCATAAGCTAAAGAGCTGTCTACCAAAACTGCGGTTGGCTGTCTATTATTGATATACTTTGACAAGCCATTTAACCCATCAAAAACTAAGATACTTTGTGCTGTCACTGGTAATTGCCTAAAGATAGCTATTGAAGCCTGTATTTCTGCAGGTAGTCCAACCAATAACTCATCAGGTAAAGCCACAAGGGTACTTACTCTATTATCTATGGTCATTTTATCAAAATAAGCAATTTTCAAGTCAAAAGATAGCAACCCTTGATTTGCGCACTTACTAACAAAATCCTCCATAAGTTTACTATCAACAGTTACCCCTTGATTTGAAAGATCATTGAGAAAAGATGCCTGAGGAGCTAAGTTTCCTCTGCTGTCATACATTTGTGGAACTACTCTATCTTTATGAACAGCTAAATATAGATAAAAAGACAGTTTTTCGGCAGAAAGATACTTAGGTTCACTATACCTAACACCTTCAGTGTCCATTAAACTCAAGAGTCCTTTAATATATCTTTTATCCAAATCTGGAAGATTTGCTTGTTGGGTAATATGTTCTAAATAATCACTTAACATTCTTCTGTCAATTTTTGCTTGCCCTTCTTCTATTTTTAAGAAATTCCCGGGTTTAAAATCTTCTGTCTGAGGAAGGGACTTTAAAATTAAAGCAACTGATACAAAATCATCTTTATTCCTTATCATCTCCTCATAAGAAGAAACCTGTGTGGTAAATAATTTTGTCATGCCGTGAAAGTATTCATTAAATGCTTTCACCCAACCTATATTATCAGGGTTAGCTTGAAATGTAGTTGCCTGAGCCAATATTTGATCTATATTTTCTAATTGCTTACCTACCTCAGCACCTTGATGATAAGCTAACCTATCCATAGTCCGATAAATACCCTTGCAGTCCCAGCCGGTGTTTATGAGATTTTCAAGGAGAGCAAGTTTACCTGTAGACTCAAGATGTTGCAACCCAACAATAAAATCACCACCTCCACAACCTTTATCATCCCTATCAAGAGAACCTGCTACCCGGTCAACTAAATAAGGATAGTATTTATCAATCTGTTGTCCTACTGCTGGATTTAGTAAATCATCATAATATAGCCAAGATTCATAGCCTCTATCCTGGGTTTGATTCCTAATAACTGGTAAAGCATGTCCAAATTCCTTCCAAACTGCTGCTTTAGTTAATGTTTGTTGTTGCTGAGTAGTTAATCCCCCTTGTTTAATAATCTGTATAAGACCAGTTCCTTCGGCTTCACCAAAGGCTCCATAAATAGAGTTATATATAACTTGAGTTCGTCCGTCAAATTGGTGATAAATCTCCTGCCATTTGTCTTCTGGAGTATTTGCTAAAATACCTATAAACTCAATTGATTGATTTGGAACATTCCTAAGATCTCCGCTTCCAGCAATAAGGCAAAACTGGCGAGCCCTGTTAAAAGCCAGATTCATTTTTTTTAAAGCTTCTACCTCATCTTGTTGATCCGAAGCTTTTAGTAGTAGTATTAATGTTGATGGTTTTAAATCTTTTCTGTCACCTATGCTTACATTTTCTTCTATAGTCTGTATTAACTGCGCTGCATGTTCCACACCGGCCCAAGTCAGCTGCCTTCTCATCCATCCCCGCCAAATCCTGGTTGCCAGGTTTTGATCAGCCACCTGTCTCTGTATCCGACTTTCTTGATAGTCTAACCTTTGCAGTTCTCCTCCTGCAAAAAAATTCCGAGGAATAGCAACTGCCTGATGATCTACATATTCCTCTACCCTCCTTCTTTTTTCCTCATAAATTTCCTCTGGAGAAATTAAAGGCTGTTCACCCAAACCTATCATCGCTCTAAATTCTGCTGGAGTAGCAGGAAGACTAAAAACTCGAATTGGTGAAATATCAGATAGAGGAGGGTAATCAACGGTTCTCCTGGGTGGCCCTAGTCTATCTGATACTGCTGTTAAGGACTCTGTCATTATTTCAGAATACCATAAAAAGATAAAAGCGGAGTGTTATTTAAAATTTAACGCTAATGTCTGCTTTTTCTGCTTCTGTAGCTTTGAAGAATTCCTCTTTTTGGAAGTTAAACATAACACCAATCCAGGCAGAAGGGATTTGTTCCAAAGAATTGTTAAGATCTAAAACATTAGTATTATAAAATTGTCTTGAAGCAGCAATTTTAGTCTCTGTATCAGAGATTTCATCCTGCAGCTGCTTAAAATTTTCAGAAGCCCTAAGGTTTGGATAAGCCTCAGCCACAGCAAACAAGGATTTTAAAGCACCTGTTAACATATCATTGGCTGCTGCTTTCTCATGAGGATCTTTTGCTCCTAAAAGCGCTGACCTGGCTTTTGTCACATTTTCAAAAACCTCTTTTTCATGCTTGGCATAGCCTTTAACTGCCTCAACCAGATTGGGGATTAAAGATGACCTTCTTTTTAGCTGGACATCAATTTGAGACCAGGCTTCTTTGACCCGGTTTCTTAAAGTTATCAAACTATTATAGGTAATCAAAAACCATAAACCGATTAATACTAAAACACCTATGATTATATATAAAGCCATGTATCTTACATATTAAACCATTTTGCAAAATTTTTCCAGTCCCAGGTATTAACAATATCTTTTGCAGTTGCCCAGCCTCTTCTGGCTTGAGCCACCCCAAAAAGCATATTGCCCATCTGTTCAATTTGATGGGCATCTGTATTAACAACAAGTTTGACACCAGACTTTAATGCCAGTCTTACCAAATCATCCCTTAAGTCCAACCTGTTGGGAAAAGCATTAATTTCCAGCAGTTTATTATTTTTTGCTGCAGCCTGGAAAATTTGTGGCCAGTCTGCATCAGATGAATCCCTTTCATTTAACAGTCTATTGGTAGGATGTGAGACTATATCTACATAAGGGTTATTTAAAGCATTAAGCAGCCTTTTGGTAATTATCTCTTTTGTACCCCTATGTCCTGAGTGGATTCCAGCAATGCAATAATCCAGATAAACTAAAGCTTCATCAGGAATACTTAAACTACCATTACCTAATATATCTATTTCGAGGCCATTTAGTATTCGAATACTCTTTGTCCTCTTTTGAAGCTCGCGAATAAAATTTGTCCTCTCTTTTACCCATTTAATTATCTCTTGTGGGCTGTTAGTACTAAACCCTGGTGAATGGTCTGCAATTCCCACAAATTCATAGTTTAAAGCCCTGGCTTTCTTAACTATATCCTCAATTGTATCCCCTCCGGGCCCATGAGATGGACTTTTAATAGGAAAGTTAGAATGCAAATGTAAATCTCCTTTAATATTTTTTGATTCCACAAGCTTTGGTAAACCAGGAAGTTTACCCTGAGCCTGTCGAAGGGCAGCTTCAATTTCTCCTGTGTCTTCCCTGATCTCAGGCAAGGGAGTTCTCATACCCAGTAACTTATAAAATTCATCTTCAGTTTTTGTTTGAATGATTTTTCCATCTTCCACTCGTTTCACACCATATTCAGATAGGGAATAACCCATTTGATTGGCTAATTCCCTTAGTTTTATGTTATGAGACTTCGAGCCTGTAAAATGCTGTAATAAGGCTCCATAAGAATTAGGCTCACCAACCAGCAAATCCAGCTGTATACCGCTTTTAAGCGCCACAGTAGCCTTATATGACCCTTTATCTAAAACCCTGGAAACTCCCGGCATTTTGCAGAAATAATCTACAACTTTTTCGTTATTATTTGAGCTGACAGAAAAATCCAAATCCCCAACAGTTGCCACCATTCTTCTTAAAGAACCCAAGGGATGAACATCTATCACATCCTGGCTTTGTTTGAGATAAGCCACCACTTTTTCTGCCTGGACAAAAGCATAGGGCAATAACATTCTCTTACCTCTGTTTTTTACCTCCCTTAAACCCTCCATGATATTCTGGGCCAGTTTAGCTGAAAAGCCTTTTTGAACCAGGCTGCCTGTTTTAATCTGAATTTCCAGATCTTCTATGCTTTTTATACCCAAGTCCGCAATTTTTTGGGCAAGTTTAGGACCTATACCAGGAATATCCAGCAGTTCAAAAACTACCTCTGGGATATCTTTCTTGATTTCTGCAAAATGGGAAACCTTACCTGTTTTAAATAATTCATCCAGATAACTCCTGATCTTTTCCCCTAAAGCTGGAATTTCCTCAAGCCTGCCTTCTTCCCATAGGTCCTGGACTTCTGTTGTGGAGTGTTCCACAGAATCTGCGGCATTTTCATAAGCCCTGACCTGGAAAATATTCCCAATATTTTTAATTATATAAGAAGCTGCTACATCTCTGAGGATTTTAGCTATCCTGCTATTGGAAATCTCCATATCTGTAATATATCACTAATTTAGGATTGAATACATATGACCACTCTGTTACAATTAGGTTCACAAAAGGGGCCATAGCTCAGTTGGTTAGAGCGTCTGATTGTCGATCAGAAGGTCGCGGGTTCGAGTCCCGTTGGCCCCGCAGAGAACTATAGGTTGCAATTTATGCCCATTTTTGCTATAATTTCCCCTTATGGCAGAAACCTCACCAATCCGTTCAATTAAAGACTTAGGTATTGATCCTAATGTTTATCAAAAATATTTAAGGAATCTACGATCAGGTAGAAAAACTTATGCTTTAGGAAATCAAAAACCTCTTACTAGAAACCCTTCTGATAATCCAAACGGCATAACTTTAAGAGCTTTTTTTGATGAAGAAACAGATAGAGTTCTTAATGATAGATTAATAAAACCAATTGAAGAATTGGCAGCAGAAAATGGAGTTTCTATTTATCCTGGTACTTTATGGACTCTTCACACAACTATTTCTAACTTATTATACTTACCAGAGGCTACACCAGGATCTAAAGAGGAAGCTTTTGAAAAAGTACTAAAAGATCCAAGAGCAGCTGAAGCTGCACAAAACCTTGAAGGATTAATAATAGATTTTGATGTTTTGTTTGGAGGTAATACAATTGCAGCTGCTGCTTTCTTATTACCAACTCAAGTTTTAGAAGCTAGAAGACAGATGACCCAAGTGGCAAAAAACCTTGGCTTGGGTGAAAATGATTATTCTAATATTCTCCACATTACTTTGGCTAGAATTGCAGCTGGAGAGTCTGAGAGGATGGATGTCAACTCCTTTGGTAAAGGATTAATGAGAATGCACTATTCACTTGTTAGACAACCATTGATTGTCCGTATAAGTAATGCACAAATCATGCCTGATTTACAAATGGTTGAAGTTCATGAAGCTCCTTTAGCAAGAGCATTACTGGCTGCAAGAATTTAGGGGTATTCATTGTACTTCCTTAAAAGGATTAGCATAGATATCTCCTCCTCTTTTTTCAAGTTCATCTTAAGGAGTAGTTGAGGTTGATTAATTTATTCCTAACTGCTGCAAAGTTCTATACTGATAAATTAGATTCCTATATAAAGGTTCCAATTTTTTGGATCAAGATATCTGCAAAGGTGTATAATTAACGTATATGAAACAAAAAGTCCTACAATATGATGCTGTTTTTGAAAAAGAGGCAGATGGGGGGTATTCTGTTTGGATTCCTGACCTACCTGGTTGTACTTCCCAAGGAGGTAACCTAGAAGAAGCTATTAGTAATATAAAGGAGGCAACTGAACTTTATTTGGAAGATGCAGATAATGATAAGATTGAAGAGGGTAATATACATAAAGATCGGTTCATTGTTCCTGTCCAAGTTTCAACTCCATAAATGTCAAATGTTCCTCAAATTAGTGGTAAAGAGGTAATTAAAGCTTTAAACAAAGTTGGTTTTCAGGTTTCCAGACAAAAAGGCAGTCACATTAGACTTGTTCGGATACAAGGTAAATCTAAACAACTTATTACAGTTCCAAATCATAAAATTATCCGTAAAGGCACACTTTTAAGTGGTATCCTAAAACCTGTCAATTTATCGTTAGAGGATTTTAAGAAACTATTGTAGCCCTAACTGTTTGCAAGTAACTATTCGGTTTTTACCAATACCTTGTCATTCCGTGCTTGACACGGAATCTATATAATATGGATTCCCGATTAGATCGGGAATGACGCTGGGAAAAACTGAACTCATACCATATTTGCCTCTTGACAATTTATTCACAATCATTTAAAAGATTTATGTATAAATCTTGCCCCCAAATCTGCCTCATAAAATCTAGCGCACAAGGAGGCGTTTGCTAATGGCTCAACGAGGAAAACCTAAGAAATTAGAAGAATCTAAACAAAACGAAAGTTATCTTGAGAGAGTTAACCATGAAGTTTCCTCAAATCAATCTAAATTGAACATGATTTTAGGAGCTTTAATTGTTTTAGTAGTAGGTATTTTAATTTTTAACTACTTTAACAGAAACAAACCAGACCTTGGTCCTGCTCAAACTACCACTGAAGAACAACAAGATGCTAATCCAAATCAACTTCCAGGTAAATATACTGTCAAGGAAGGTGATACTCTGTTTACTATCGCAGAAAAATATTATCAGGATGGGAGTAAATTTGAAGATCTGGCCAAAGCTAATAATCTAACTGATGTTGATGCTATTACAGCAGGGCAGGTTCTAGAAATCCCCAAACTAGAAATAGCATCTTTACCTAACCCCTCAGAAACCCCTTCTCCTTCCCCTTCACCAGAAATAACGACCCCAAATACAACTGACAATACTACTGCAGATGCACAGTGGGGGCCAAAAATTACGGGCAATACTTATACAGTGCAAGAAGGAGATTGGTTATCTATCATAGCAGGCCGTGCTTATGGTGATATCTTTACCTATCAAAAAATAGCTGAAGCCAATAATATTTCCAATCCTGACCTAATTTATCCTGGACAGGTCTTAACTATCCCCAGATAATTTTGTATACTGTTTCAGTATGCTAAATTGGTTCAAAAAGCACTGGCCTTCTTTAACATTACTTTTAACATTAACCTTAATCACTTATGGCAATTCTCTAAATAACGTTTTTCTCTCAGATGATCTGGCTGAAATAGCTAATAATCCTAACGTTGGCAGCTTAAAATATGCAATTTCTGCTCATCCTTTTGGTTTTATACGTTTAATTCTCTACTGGTTAGCTTTCCAAATCGGCCTGGTACCTATGTATTTTAGACTGATTAACCTCTTTTTCCACATAGGCTCAGTTATCTTAATATATGCACTACTTAATCTACTCTTTTCGAAAAGACTGGCTTTAATTGTTACTTCAATCTTTGCTGTTCATCCTGCTATTTCTGAAGCAATTGTGTGGATTTCTGGAGGAATGTATCCTCAATATACTTTCTTTTTTCTGCTATCTTTGCTTTTTTACCTAAAATCAAAAGAGAAGATTAAATATTATTTTGCTGCGCTTATTTCTTTTATCTTTACCTTCATGTCACATCCCCAAATGCCTTTATCCCTTTTTATAGTTTTCCCGGTTTGGGAATTTCTATTTGGTAATATCAAAAAAAATTGGAAAAAATCTGTACCCTTTTTGATTATAACTATATTTTTTCTCCTGGTTACCTTAACCGGCATATCTGAAAGAGAGAATACCCTAAAGAACGTACATTACCAGGAAAGAGGAGTAGATAGTATTTTTTTCCTGATCCCCACTGCCATTACTTCATATTTTGAGTTAATTTTTTATCCAAAGGTTTTAACTCTTTATCATTCAGAACTAAATTTTAGCCAATTAGGATTTATTATTAGAATTTTAATTACCTTAGTATTTTTTGGTGCAGTTGGTTTAAGTTATATAAAGAACAAATATATCTTCTTTTGGTTATCTCTTTTTCTGATTGCACTCTCCCCTACTTTAACTCCTTTTAGGTTAAACTGGATTGTGGCAGAAAGATATTTATACCTTCCAATCTTAGGAATTTTAGTTGTTTCAGGATTAGGTATAACTAAACTTGCTGAAAAATTAAAACTTAAGTGGTTGGATTATTCCATTGTAATAATTATTTTAATTTTACTTTCAACAAGAACTATAATCCGCAATATTGACTGGAAAAATGAAGACAACCTATGGATAGCCACAGGCAAAACCTCACCTTCCTCCCCTAACACCCATAATAATCTAGGAGATGTATATGGAAGGCAGGGGGACAAACAAAAAGCTTTACAGGAGTTTCAAACCGCCATTGCTTTAAAACCAAATTATGCTGATGCTTACCATAATGCTGCAAATACTTATGTGGAATTAGGCCAACCTGATCAAGCTTTAGAATATTATCAAAAAGCTACTCAATTTAACCCTAACCTTTGGCAATCCTATCAAAATATGGCTGCCATATATTTTAAGGAAAAACAATACGAGAAGGCGCTGGAAAATATCCAAAAAGCTATAACTATAAACCCTAATAATTTAAATTTAAGGCTCAATCTGGGAATTGTTTATCTAAACATGGGTGAAAAAAATAAAGCCAAAGAAATTTTTAATTTAATATTGACTGTAGATCCACAAAACCAGGCAGCCCAAGCAGGTCTGGCTGAAGCAAACAAGTAAGAGCTGGGAGCCGGAATCTGCGAATCTTAATCTGGGGACGGTCCTTAAATAGATTGGTACAACAACCTAAATTAATCATAGTTTTTAAGTGAGCCAACGGTGGGATTTGAACTCACGATCTTTCCCTTACGAAGGGATTGCTCTACCACGAGCGGTGGAGGGGATTTGAACCCCCGACCTTCTCCTTGGGAAGGAGACATTCTACCACTGAACTACCACCGCAAATATAGATGCTATTTTATCAGATTAGTGGTATCTTAGTCTTTAAGGATATGGCATACAGTTACCGTTCAAGGAGAAAAACAAAAAAATTTGCTCAAAGGAGTAAACAGAATTTTTTAGCAACTATTATCTTAATTATTCTGTTATCCATAGTAACTGTTAATTGGATCTTGCCTTCTCTTGTAAATGGAGTAGGACTTATTAAAAATAAATTTAACCCTCCAAAACAAACTATAGCTAATCCTTTAGAAGAAACCTCTTTAGCGCCTCCTGTGTTAAATATTCCTTTTGAAGCTACTAATTCAGCCCAGGTTGATATTAAAGGCTACAGCGCTCCTTTATCAAAAGTTGTTATATTTTTGGATGATGAAAAAATTAACACTGTAGATGTAACCTCTGACGGCACTTTTGAAATAAAAGATATTAAATTAAATTTGGGAACTAATAATATTTATGGAAAAAGTATCAATGAGAAAGAACAAGAAAGCCTTCCATCGAAACTTATAAAAATTATTTATGATAATGAGAAACCAAGATTAAATTTATCTGAACCAGAGGATAATAAAAAAATCCAAGGGGGTGACAAAAAAGTTAAATTTACAGGCAGCACAGAAGCAGGTTCACGAATTTTTATCAATGACAACCAAGTTATTGTTGATAAAGATGGTAACTTTTCATCAGAACAAATTCTAAATGATGGGGATAATAATTTTGATATTAAAGCAATTGATGCTGCCTTAAATTCCAGCGAGACTTCCATAAAAGTTACGTATCAGCAATGAACTTAGCCAGCTTGATCTTAACATTCACTATTATTTCTGGTCAATTAATTAAATTACCGTTAGGTAACGGTGGAATTATCTTACTGGATGTGGCAGTTTTAGCTTTGAGTGTATTGGGTCTTGTTAAATTAAAGTTTAAACTTAAAAAGCCACCTCTATTTTTAACAGCCGCCTTAACATTTATTTTAACTGGTGTACTATCCCTTATCCTCACTCCACTCAACTTACAATTACCCCAATATCTAATCAGTTTTTCTTATGCTATCAGGTTTTGCATATACATCCTGCTGGGATGGGAGATTTATTCAGGTGCTTATCCTTCCCTAAAAAATAAAATTCCCGCTGTTTTATCATTCTCCGGATTGATTCTGGCTATATTGGGTCTTGTGCAGTTTTATTTTTTACCTGATCTTAGATTTTTAACCAAAGCTGGCTGGGATCCGCATTATTTTAGGGCGGTTTCAACTTTTTTAGATCCGAATTTTTTGGGGGCATACCTGGTACTAACTTTGTTGTTGCTATTCCAAAACTTATCAAAAGTTAAAAAATGGAAAATTTTGACACTTGGAATAATTTATTTTGCCCTGCTGGTAACATTTTCCAGAGGGGCTTATCTGGCCTTTTTTGTTACCTTTACAATGCTTTCGTTTCTTAATAAGTCTTTAAGACAAATGCTTTTAACCATTAGTTTATCCTTAGGGCTACTTTTAGGATTTCATCTTTACCAAACAGGGGTGGCACAGCCAAGAGGTATCAACAGATCCCAGTCGGCACAATCCCGTCAAAATTCCTGGCAACAGGGCTGGCAGCTTTTTCAAACTCACCCAATTTTTGGAGTGGGATTTAATGCATATCGTTACGGTCTTAAAACATATAACTTGGGTGATGAACAGTTCCTGAAGACTCATGGATCGTCAACAAACGACTCAAGCTTATTATATGTTGCGGCAACAACAGGAATTTTAGGCTTTTTAACTTACATATTCTTTTTATTTACTTTAGTAAAATCCGGATGGAACCAAAAGTTTTTGCCTGCTGCTCTTTTGGGGCTGATTGCCCAAAGTTTTTTTGCCAATACCCTTTTTTATCCACCTCTTTTAATTTGGGTTATATTAATGGCCTTGTAGAATTTCTCTGTATACTTCCAGCGTTTCCCTTGCACATTTTTCCCAGGAAAATCTTTTTACATTCTCAAATCCTTTTTTTATCAATTCTTCCCTAATTTCCCTAACTTCCCTAACCCCCCTGATAATATCTTTAGTTGAGTAAGGATCTACCAGGATTGCCCCTTTCCCAGCCACCTCAGGCATGGATGAAATATTTGAAGTAATCACCGGACAGCCACAAGCCTGGGCTTCCAGTATTGGTAACCCCAATCCCTCATATAGTGAAGGAAATAAAAATAATTTAGCCCCATTATAAATTGCAGGTAAATCATCATCCTCAACAAAGTTTGTAAGTATTACCCTTTTTTCTATCCCAAGCTCTTTTAATTGTTTCACCCAATCCCGTTTTTCACCAGAAATCAATCTGCAGACTACTACTAAAATTAACTGTGCATTCTTTTCTTCTATCATATATTTCTTAAAAGCCTGAAAAATTCTTTCTATATTTTTATGAAAACTGTGGGTACTAACTGTTAAAATATACGGTGTTTTGATTTTATATTTCCTCAGAGTCTCCCTAATTTTCAGTATTTCCATGACTTTAAATTTCTGGTCAATTCCCCCATAAATTACTTTAATTTTTTCTGGCGGAATTTCTAATAATCTTTCTATGTCTTTTTTTGATGACTTGGAAATAGTGATAATCTTTGCTGCCTTTTTTGCCTGAGTCAATCTTTCCATATACCAAAGCTTTGCTTTCTCATTTTGGAAATACTCTTTTGGAAAAGTAAGCGGAATAGTGTCATAAAGGGTCACAACCACCCTGATATTATCCAAAACTGCCAGATAATAAACATCAAAGAGGAAAGGGATGTGTAAAAGATCGGGTTTTAGTGTATTGATAGTGCGGGACCAAATTAATGAAAATAGCGGATCAAACCTTCTAAGTCCTTTCTTGGGCCAATATAGGGCGGGAACTGATTGGAACTTATCATCCGGCCCCACCTTAAACCCGTTTTGCAGCCTGCTGTTTGGGAAAGTAAAAAGATTAAATTTAAAATCAGGATGAGGCTTTTCTAGTAATGCCTTAAAAAGATGCCTGTTAAAATAACCTACGCCTCTTTTGCCTGTTGGGCTCTCAAGAGGTCTTAAATCAACTGCTATTTTTTTCACTTTTTTGTTATTTTGGCAAAATACATATTTTGGACTACTTTATATGGCAAGCGTCCTTTAAAAAAAGTTTTTCTGACAGGGTTATAATTTTGGCTTTCTATTAAATTATAGTTTGTTTGTAACAGTTTATCCCAGTAAGCTTTGGACAGTAATCTCTCATCACCAAAATCTTTTTTTTGATAAAAGTTGTTTGGGACGCTAAAAACCACTGTTTGACTAACCCTCAACTGCTCCCAAAGAAGCTCAATAATTTCTTTCTCCTCAAAATGCTCCAAAAAACCCTGATGAAATATTAGATCAAAAGATTTACTTTTAAACGGAAGCTTTAAGGCGTTTCCTAAAACTAATTTAACTTTCCCGTTTAGCTTTTTAGTTAAATCTGAAACCCTTTTTAAAATATCTTTATCATTATCCAAACCAGTAACATCCAAACCTAAATAGGAAAAAAAGATCGACATGGAACCTGTTCCCACTCCTACTTCCAGTATTTTTTTAGGAGATTCCTCCCAAATAGCGTTAAAAAATTTAAGGTGATAAAAGGCATTTTGAATAAGATACTCAAGCGAGTATGTTTTAGAGTAAAATTTATCCCAATTCTTTTTCATAAACTTTTCCCTTAAAGTTTTTCATAAGGAACTTAAAGAAAATTAAAAAACTTAAAGCCTCTGAAAAGACAGTTATCCAGGATGCGGCTACCAGGCCAGACTTGGGAATAAATATCAAGTTCAAAGCTATATTTAAAGACAACATCAAAAGCGAAAGCCAAAAAGTTGCTTTCAGGTACTTATCCGTTGAAAGCAAAACCGAAGCAGCGGGAAAATGGCAAAACATAAACGGTATGGCAATTGAAAGTATTTTAATTGCCGAAATTGCCGGCAGATAATTTGGCAGGAATGTTTGGATTACCAGAGGCAGTATCAGTATATAAGCCAGCACTATTACTATACTTAGTGCAAATAATATTTTTAGGCTTTTAAAATAAAGTTTAACAACCTGATCTAAATTGTCAGTATGAAGTTTTGCAAAATGTGGAAACAGGACTGTTGACAAAGCAGAAGGAATAAAAACCACTGCTTCAAAAAACTTATATGCTATCCCGTAAATACCCGTATCAAAATTTCCCCTAAGGTAAGAAAGGAGCAGGATATCTACCCTAAAATAAATTAAACCTAATATTCCCAATATCCCATAAGGCAGGGAACCTCTTATAATCTCTTTTAAAACAGCAGTTTTAACTACAGAAAAAAGCTGGATTTTTTGGATGTGGAGCGATAATAAAAGAAATATTAAATATACGAGCTGCCCTAAAATCAGGGCTGCCACTGCCCCGATAGTACCAAATTTTAAGTTGATCAGGATGATTCCCAAAAATGCTGTTGACGCGTTTAGGACCACTAAAGCAATTGCTGAATATTGCATTTTTTTAAATCCGATGAATATGGCATCCAAAACCTGACCCAAAGCCAGTGGAAATACTGCCAAAACACCAAGCAGGGTTAAAGAAACCCTTATTTTATCCGGATCAAACAAATATAAAAATATGGAAAGTACAGCAAACAATACTGCTGTCAGCATCAATCTCAAAAGGCTGATGCCAAATATCAGCTGTGCAGGTTTAAATTGATCTCTGGCAATTTCCCGGATTAAGAATCTGTTAAATCCAAAATCTGTAGTGGCGGAAACTAAGGAAAAATAAGTCAAGGCCACAGTAAATAAACCAAAATCAGATACTCCTAAATTTCTTGCTAAAAAAATAGTATAAAAAAATCCAATTACCTTAGTTAAAACTTGGGCTATAATCAACCAGGAGGTTTGTTTTAAAATTTGCTTCACTATTAGATTGTATCAAATTTCTTTAAAGACTAATTCTGCTAATATTTTCCTGGATTTTTCTCCGGGTTCTTCTTCAGAAAACCCAACTGGAATCATCACAACTGGTACTAAATTTTTGGGTATATTAAGGATTTCTGAAACTTTATTCTCATCAAAAGAACCAACCCAGCAACTAGCCAAACCCAAAGATACAGCTGCCAGCTGAAGGTAGGAAGCAAAAATAGTAGCATCCTGTAAAGCATAGAGATTTCTCCCTCTATCTCCATATCTAATTGCAGATTCTTCTGGAACACTGCATATAACAAAAATTACCGGAGGCTCAATAGTAAATCTTCCCAATCCACTGCAAGTTACTTTTAGTTTTTTTCTAATAGCTGGATTTTTCACAATAATTACTCTTCTTGCCTGTAGGTTACCTGCTGAAGGAGACAAACTGGCAAGCTTTAATATTTTTTTAATCAAATCCTCAGAAACATCCTTTTCTAAATAATTTCTGACTGCCTCTCTTTTTTTAAATATTTCCTCAAGTACCATATTTTTGGTGGTCGTGTCTGGACTCGAACCAGAGACCTCTTCGATGTGAACGAAGCACTCTAACCAGCTGAGCTACACGACCCCTTCCAATAATACCATCCATGCTATTGCATCTCAAGCTTAATTTCTGAGATAATTAAGCTTGTGGATTCAGAAAATTATTTAAATTCCTTTGGTACTCCTCCCCAAAAGGGGTTTTTTGAAAGCTTAGGCTCTCACCTGATTGATCTTATCCAAACCCTGGTAGTATTTGGAGCTATTTTTGCTCTAATTTACCTTTTTGTAGCTCAATTTCATAAAGTCTCTGGTAATTCAATGTTTCCAACAATGCATAGCGGTGACTATTTAATAACAGAAAAAATTAGTTACAAAATAGGTGAACATAAAAGAGGGGATATTATTGTATTAAAAAATCCTCGTGATGAATCCCAGGATTTTATAAAAAGAATCATTGCTCTTCCAAATGACACTATCAAAATTGAAAATAGCTCAGTTTTTGTAAATGGGGGATTGATTAAGGAAAACTACCTTCCACAAGATACCCCAACTCATGCAGGATCATTTCTCTCAGAGGGAACATCTATTAAACTTAGCCAAAATCAATATTTCGTTTTAGGAGATAACCGCAACCATTCCTCAGATTCTAGAGAATGGGGTAGTATTACTAAAGAGGAAATTGTTGGAAGAGCTTTCTTTAGATACTGGCCTCCTAACAGCGTTGGATTACTGACTGGCAAGTAATTTATTCATTAAGGTTGAAGTAGCCAACAATAGCCTGATGAAGATACCCTAAAACTTCAGATGTATGAGTTGGCTCACCTTCTATAATCATTTCCAACCTTACCCTTCTTCCTGTTTGAGAACATTTAACTTGTGTTTTCTGAGCTCTTTTACTTAAGGCTACAGTCAAATCACTTTGGATCTTATCTATATTTTCAGAAAGTATATGCATGTTCTCGGTACTTGAAGTCCTTCTGGACCCAATCCCCTGTCTTGCCTTTAACCTCCTGACCAATTCCTCAGCGCCCCTGACAGACAAGTTCCTTTTTAATACTTCTTTGTAGCCTTCTATAATTAAATGTGGCTCTTCTAATGCAGCCAAAGCCCTGGCATGGCCTTCAGTTGTTGCTTGCGCCATTAAAGCATCCTTTAAAGCATCAGGCAAAGTTAATAACCTGATGGTATTAGAAATATAGGCCGGACTTTTGGAAACTCTTTCAGAAATCTCAGAATTGGTCAGGCCAAATTCTTCCATCAATCTGGTATAAGCCTGGGCCCGTTCTAAAGGATTTAAATCAATTCTCTGGACATTTTCGACAATGGCCATTTCCAGCATCCCCTGCGGGCTGGTTTCCCTGATAATGACCGGCACCTTAGGCAGGCCAATCAACTTTGAGGCTCTCCACCTTCTTTCACCGGCAATAATCTGATAACCTGCCGGAGTCTTGGCTACCACTATAGGTTCTAAAACACCATGCACCTTGATTGATTCACCCAGTTCAGCCAGTGACTCAGGACTAATTAAACCACGCGGCTGTAAAGGATTGGGTTGTAATAAATCTATTTCCAGTTCGTAAACCTGCTCTTCCATAATAACAAATAGTAAACGGGTTTTTGTTTAATTAACCAACGCTAACAATTCTTTTGTCAATCTTTTTCTTGAACTCAACTTTTCCAGAAGCAATAGCAAAGATAGTATAATCATTTCCCTGTTTTGTGCCTACACCTGGGTAAAATTTGTTTCCTTTTTGTCTAACTATAATATTGCCAACAGTTACTTTTTGTCCGCCATAAATCTTAACACCCAAACGTTTTGAAATAGAATCTTTATTTTTTCTGGTGCTGCCTCCGCCTGTTTTATGTGCCATACTATGATGTTAGTAAGATACAACGCGTGAAAAGAATTGTCAACCCTCTGATGCTATTTTTCCACAGTTAACAGCAATCTAGTTTTTGTAGCTCTAAACCCAACCACTTTTCTAAAGTTTGCTTTAGCATGGAATTTGGCAACACGGATCTTATTAGCTTTTCTGGTATCTATAAAGTCTAATGTTATTTTATCTTTCAGGTAAGGGGTGCCAATTTTAACCTTTCCATCCTTTGATAATAACAAAACTTTAGCTTCAACCTGTTTTAGCCCTTCTCCTAAAAAATCTACATCCAAAGGTTTGTTAGGAACTACTTTGTATTGCTTACCGCTAACCTCACAAACTGCATAATCTAACATGTGCTCAATTTTACATTTTCATACTCTAAATTGCAAATTTTTTCCTATTTTTGGTAACCGATGCAATTAACCCTAAACAAATAAAAGTTACTATCAAGGAGCTGCCCCCATAAGAAATTAAGGGTAAAGTAATTCCTGTTATAGGCAAAATACCTATATTCATACCAATATTAACAAAAACTTGGAAAAGCAGCATAGAGGAAACCCCAATAATTATTAGATAACTAAATTTATCTTCAGTTTGATTTGCTATTTTTAAACAATATAAAAGCATATATAAATAAATGAGTAAAATAACCAGTGAACCTAAAAGACCTAACTCTTCTGCAATTGAAGCAAAAATAAAATCCGTCCTAAATTCGGGCAAAAATTGTAAGCGGGATTGAGTCCCTCTTCCCAATCCCCTACCGAATAATTGCCCAGAACCTACAGCAATAGTGGATTGAATTAGGTTATAACCACGGCCTAAAGGATCTAACTCTGGCGCAAGAAAGCCTGTAATTCTCTCTTTTTGGTAATCATGTAAAAAAAACCAGGTTATTGGAATTATTAAGGTCCCAATTAAAATCAAACTTAAGATTTTTCTAAGAGAGATTTGAGATACCAAGAGCATTCCCAGCCAAATAGCAATGAGCGTTAATGATGAACCTAAATCAGGTTGTTTGAATATAAATAAAAAAAGCGGAGTAAGCCAAATCAGACTTTTAAAAATATTAATCCAGGAAGGTAAGCTTTTAGTCCAAAATGCAGCTAATAACAAAATTAAAACAACTTTAGCAAATTCAGAAGGTTGGATATTGAAAAAACCAAGCGGTATCCAACGTAATGACCCTCTTGTTTCTATACCTAAGATTATTACTAATATTAAAAGAAATATTGTAAAAAAATATAATGGTTTAACAAATCTTTTTAAAATATGTAAGTCTAATTGAGATATGAGTAAAAATAATACAAACCCAACTGAAGTAAAAATAAGCTGTTGCAAGGCTAATTCCTCTGAAGAAGAATAAATAACTAAAATACCAATAGATACTAGAAATAAACTGGACAAACAAATTGGCCAATTAACTACCTTTACTAACTTCATTCTCTGCTTTTACTATCTCCAATTGACCTCCTTTAACAATTGAAGTCGAAGTTGTGCTTTTTAAAATCTGCTCTTCGAAATCTTTAGACCAGGAAGGAGCGATAATTTTAGTTTTATCAGCTAAAGTTAGGTTTTGATTTTTCCTAAGTTGTTGGATTTGCCTGATTAAATCTCTAACTTCACCTTCTTCTTTAAGCTCAAGAGTAATATTTGTATTCAGTTCAACTTTTGGCTCGGATTCTGAAGACTGTTTATACTCAATCTTCTTAACGTTCAATTCTTCTGCTAAAATTTGTTCTAAATCTTTATCCAATTGATGATCCATTGCATAAGTAAGAGAAGCTAATGGTTGTCTAAGTTTAATGTTAGCTTCTTTTCTTAAAGCATGCGCTTTCTCCCCTATTTCCCTAACTAGCCTCATTTCCCTTATCACCCTATTATCCAAAAGTTTTTGATCCCCTCTGGGAAACTGCTGTAAATGCACTGACTCCTCACCTGTTAAATTTTTAAATATTTCCTCAGAAATAAACGGAGCCAGGGGAGCTAAAAGTTTAGTTAAAGTTATTAGACAATCATAAAGAATATTTAAAGCTTCTTTCCTGCCCCTTGATCTCCTGATATACCAGGTAGATAAATCATTTACTATAAATTCCTTTAAAAGTTTAACAGCAGCTGAAGTATCATAATTTTCATAAGAGTTTTTTATATCTAAAACTACTTGGGTTAACCTGGCTAAAATCCATTTATCTAATATTGTTAAATCCTCAGAAGAAGTATAACTGAAGTCAAATGTATTGGCATAATCTACAAAATATTTATAACAGTTCCAAAGAATTAATAAAAACCCTCTTGAAACTTGCGGTACACCGTCACTGGAGAAATTAACATCTTCCCCTTTCATTACCGGAGATCCCAAAAGATAAAGACGTAAAGCATCTCCGCCATATTGGGTCATGATTTCTTTTGGGTCAGGGAAATTTCCATAATTCTTGCTCATTTTCCTGCCGTCAGTCCCAAGCATGACCCCTTCCACCAAAACATTCTTAAAAGCAGGGGAGTTGAAAAGCGCTGTACCAATGACATGAAGCACATAAAACCAGGCTCTTATTTGTCCTGTATATTCAGCAATAAAATCAGGAGGAAAAAAGTCTTCCAGCTTTAAATCTTTTTCAAAAGGAAAGTGGCGTTCTGCAAAAGATGCTGACCCGGCCTCTATCCAGGAATCCAGAACCTCCGGAACTCTCGCAACTTTCTTGCCACAACTTTTACAAGTGATTTTAACTTCATCAATAAATGGTTTGTGCAGATTACTCACTTCCTGTCCTGACTTCTCTTCCAGTTCTTTTACTCCGCCCGGCACAAACCTTTCCCCGCATTCACATTCCCAAACAGGCACAGGTGAACCCCAGTATCTGTTCCTGGAAATATTCCAATCAGGGGCAGCTTCCATGCTTTTTTTAAATCTCCCCATTTTAAAATGTTTGGGGAAGAAGTTTATTGGCTCATTATTTTTAAACAGTTGCGGTTTAATTTTCTGTACATCAATATACCAAGCATCCTTGGGAGCATAAAACAAACGGGTTGCGCACCTCCAGCAATGGGCAACAGAATGTGAAAGTTGTTTTTCATCATAAAGTAACCCTCTGTCAGCCAGGTCTTTATTAACCAGTTCATTGGCCTTCAGGTAATACATTCCGCCAAATTTGGGCACAGAGTCCAAAATAATACCCTCATCATCAACGTGTAAGACAATTTGAATGTTTTCCTTTTTCATTATTTCCAAATCTTCTTCACCATATGCAGCCAAAGTCACAATCCCTGTCCCTTCCTCATCTGATACAAAATCCCCTCCTACCACGACAAAAGCCAATTTTCCTGGATTAATTGGGTAAAAATCATAATGGGGGATAAATTTTTTGCCTATTAACTCACTTCCTTTAAACTCTTCTAAAACTTCTATTTTTGGCTCTTCTTTAAGCATTTTTAAAGTAGTTTTAGCCAGAATATAATTTTCATCACCTTGTTTAACTTTTACATAAGTCAATTTGGGATTAACAGCCAAAGCAGGGGTAACAATTTTATTCCAGGGAGTTGTTGACCATGCTAAAAGGAAAGTGTTTTGCTGATCCTTTAAAGGGTATTTATAAACATTCGAGGCTTCTGTCACATCTTTATAATTATCCGCATCCATGGCTACCTCAAAATTGGAAATTGGGGTAGCGCAATGAGGGCAGTAAAGGGAAACTCTTAAACCTTTATAAACCAAACCCTTATCATAAATTTGCTTAAAAACCCACATTACCGATTCCATATAAGGCAAATCCCAGGTTTTATAAGCGTTTTTAAAATCTACCCACCTGCCAATGTGCTTAATATACCACTCCCAATCAGCTGACACATCCTGAACATACTTTAAACATTCTTTAATAAACCTATCCACCCCCACCTTTTCTTCTATGTCTTTTTTACTCTTCAACCTCAACTCCTGCTCAACTTTATTTTCAATTGGCAAACCATGGCCATCCCATCCCCAAACCCTTCTGACCCGATATCCTTTCATGGTGAAGTATCTGCCAAATACATCTTTAGGAATAGAAGAAAGCAGTGACCCGAAGTGAGGTGTGCCAGTCACAAAAGGAGGACCATCTAAAAATGTCCATTTCCGATCCTCAGGCCGTTCATTAATAGACCTTTCAAATATTTTATTGTCTTCCCAGTATTTAATTAACTGCTCCTCAATTTCAAAAAAATCTACTGTCGACAAAACAGGTTTAAATCTAACCATGAAGTAAATATTAACAGAAAGAGGCAAAACTGACCAGCAGCATTACATTACACCCTAAGGGTGTACTAGCTTGACACCTTTGGGTAACTATTTTATCATGGATAAGTGACTATTAGAAAAACCCCATTAGCTGTGGGTGAAATTTACCATGTATTTAATAGAAGTATTGCAAAACAACCAATTTTTCTCTCAACTTATGATTACCAAAGGGCTTTAGATGTCCTAACTTTCTATAGTTATTTTAATCCTTCTATCCGTTTTTCTCATTATAAACGCATGCCTGAAGCGCAAAAAACCGAATTCATGGCAAATTTAAGAAAAGGAGAAAAACAAGTTGAAATAATGACTTTTTGCCTCATGCCTAACCATATTCATTTCCTAATTAAAGAAATAAAACAAAAAGGGATATCAACTTTTATGAGTAACTTCCAAAACAGTTATGCTAAATATTTTAATATAAAAACAAAACGCAGTGGAAGTTTATTTCAAACTATGTTCAAAGCAGTCAGGATAGAAACAGATGAACAGTTAATTCATGTAGCTCGTTATATCCACTTAAATCCTGTCACAGCTTTTATTCTGAAAACCATTGAACAACTAACAACCTATCCCTGGTCCTCCTTTTCTACTTATTTAGGTAAACAAACATCAGACATTATAAATACTAATGTAATCCTCAGTTATTTCCCATCTGTAAATAAATTTATCCAGTTCACCAATGATCAAGTTGATTATCAGAGAGAATTAGATAAAATTAAACATTTAGCCCTAGAGTGAATCTTACACTTACATTACATTACACACCCTAAGGGTGGGTTTTGCAAGTCAGTGGTACACGGATAAATCCAGTCAATCTAAAAAACCTTCTCCTACCGATACTCTCGTAAGATATCCGCTCTAACAGAACCATTGCTTTTTCAACCAAACCCTTAGTTAGTCTATTAGGAAATACTTCTGCTAGGTCATAAAAAAATTCATACGCTCTTTGCATGCCTTCCAAAACATTATCATATCTTTTTAAATGGTCTTTATCACTCTCATACTCAATCCTATTTTTCATATTATCATCTATTCGACCTTAAAAATGCTGGAATTTCAAGGTCTTCATCTTCATCATGGGTTTTTTCTATTTCCTCATCTGCTTGTTGTGAAACTGCTTGTCTGGTTGGAACTTCTTCTACCTCTTGAGACCAATGAGTGTTTTGTGCCTGCTGCATATGAGCAGAACCAATGCCTGTCCCAATATACTCCCTTAATTTTCTTCTAGTTTCATCAAAACCTGTTGCTATCACTGAAACTTTAATCTGATCCAGCTGATCTTCTTTAATAGTTGCTCCAAAAATGATATTAGCATCAGGATCTGCAGCCTGAGCAATAATCTGTGCTGCCTCATTAACCTCATTCATAGATAAATCAGACCCACCTACAATATTAAACAGAACCCCTTTAGCTCCCTCAATTGAAACTTCCAAAAGCGGTGAAGCTATAGCCATTCTAGCAGCAGCTGCAGCCCTGTTTTCTCCTCCTGCCACACCAATTCCCATTAAGGCAGATCCAGCACTAGACATAATTGTTTTAACATCAGCAAAATCAACATTGATAAGTCCTGGCATAGTGATTAAATCAGAAATACCTTGAACCCCTTGACCTAAAACTGAATCAGCTAATTTAAATGCTTCTTGTAAAGTCATATTTTTCTCAACTGTTTCTAAAAGTCTTTGATTAGGAATAACTATTAATGCATCAACCTTATCTCTAAGTTTCTCCAATCCATCTTCTGCTACCATCATCCTTCTAGTGCCTTCAAATGCAAATGGCTTGGTTACCACTGCTACAGTCAATGCACCAACATTTTTAGCAACCTGGGCAACAATTGGGATAGAACCTGTACCTGTACCTCCTCCCATACCTGCTGTTAGAAACACCATATCTGAATCCTGTAACACATCCTCCAATTTCTGGGATGACTCTTCTGCTGATTGTCTCCCGACCTCAGGATCTCCTCCAGAACCTAATCCACGCGTGATAGTTTCTCCAATTTGCACCTTAGTAGGGGACTGGTTATTCATTAATGCTTGTGCATCAGTATTTACAGCAATAAACTCAACACCTTGAATTTGTTGTAAGGAAATCATTGAGTTTAACGAGTTCGAACCGCCGCCACCTAACCCAATTACTTTAATCTTGGCAAATCTTTGTATGTCTGGTTTAATCAACATAGTTTATGTGTAATCAACTAATACTCAATCTTGGCAGCATATTAGCAGATTTTTAAGTCAAATAGCAAGAGGGCTAGGGCAGGAGAGATTTTACCAAAGCAATGCCTTTTTGAACTATATTTTTAATAGGCAGGTTTGATGAAAAAACTGGTATATGCAATTCTCCTTGCGACCTTTGGGTAGAGCCATATAAAATTAATCCAGCTGCAGAGGCAAATGCAGGAGAATCTATTTCCTCAACTAAACCAGATAACCCTTGAATCTCCCCTACTCTTGCAGGAAATCCTAGAACATATTTTGCCTGTTCTAAAACCCCGACAGTTTGAGCTCCTCCACCACAAAGAACTAATCCTGACGGAATCTGTGTACCAAATCCGCTTTTTTTGATTTCTTTTCCCACAAATTTAAATATCTCCTGCAACCTTGGTTTTATTATCCCATCAACCACACTTTTTCTAGAAATCTTTTGAACATCCTCTTCTATTCCTAATAATCTAATATCTAAAAATTCCTCCTCTTTCTTCTTGTTTAAAGAAGCAGCCTTACTCTTGTCGTCACTTTCTTCAGCCTGAACCGGTATTTTTTGTTTTTTCCCGAGCGACAATTTTATTTTTTCAGCTGATTCTAAAGAAACTCTAAGTCCTACCGCCATATCAGATGTAATATGACGAGCCCCTATTGGTATCACAGAAGAATAAGCTACTGACCCATCTATGTAAATCACTACATCTGTTGTTTCTCCGCCAATATCAACTAAAACAACTCCTAATTCTTTTTCTGTATCAGTTAAAATAGCAAATGACGAAGATACTCCAGAAAAAACTAACTCTGTCACATCAATACCAACTTCAGATATACATTTAACTAAATTTCTCATAGAGGTTGAGGAACCAGTTATTATGTGAGTTTCAGTTTCTAACCTCACACCCGTCATTCCAATTGGATCTTTAATGCCTTCTTGTCCATCTACAGTAAAGGTCCTGGGGATAACATGCAAAATCTCTCTGGCAGATGAAAGCGGAATCGCCCTAGCAGCTTCGTTAACTCTTTGAATATCACTATGTTTTATTTCTCCCTCTGGTTCAGATACTGCCACTACCGCATGTTGATTAATACTTTCTATTTGTGGTCCACCTAAAGAAACATATGCTGCAGATATAGAATAACCTGCCATCCTTTCAGAAGCCTCCACAGATTCTGTAATAGCATCAACTGCTTCATCAATATCTACTACCTGGTTTTTTCTAACACCTCTCGAAGGAGTAGCGGATATACCAATTAAACTAATTTTTCCCTGATCATCCAAAGATGCAATTAAAGTAGCAATTTTTGATGAACCAACATCTATTCCACAAATAATTTTATCTTTCGCCATTTTTTTGGGGCTTACCTTAATTATGGGTTTATCAAACCGCAAATCGATAAACTCAAGCTTACTAGAATCTATTTTAGCCTTCCCTAGGATCAATTGTAAAGATGCAATTTGAGTATCTACATCATTATCTAATCTAAATATTATTTTGGGTTCTGAAAAAATTATTAAGTTCATGCCTGATATTATTGAAGAGTTTATATTAATCCCAAATTTCTTTACTGCATCTAAAATTTTTAAAAAGGTTATAAAAATATTATCTTCCATCTGACTACCTATAGAATAGTTTTTGTTAATAAATGAAGTTTGTTGCTGCGCAATAAATACTTTCGGTATACCTAAGTTAAAATTATCCTTACTGAATATAACTCCTTCATTATCTATTAATAAACCATCTAAGGATAGATTAGCGCTGGGAGTAGCTATATTTTCTAAATCTGCAGATTCAGTTGCATCTCTAATATTAAACTGGAAAATTATAGCTTCTGGTTTTCTACCTGAAATTCCTAATTTAATTTTATTTGGGAAAGATCTAGATAAATTAACTGCTTTAATACAAATAAATTTTTTCTTTAAAATCCCCTCTTGGAAATTCTTATTAATCAAGAAAAGGTTTTGCCCTAAAATATTAGTGGAACTTTTTATTCTTTCCTCATCGACACATTTTGTGTTATTTAAATTTACCTCAAGATAATTTACTGTAAAAAGATTAGTTTTGAAAAATATAAGAAATAATAAAATAGTCAGTAATAATATAAGAAGTAATTTTAAAAAAAAACGAGATTTTTTCTTTCTCTTCATAATCTTATTAGAGGGTCCCCTTCATAATTTCTTACTTCCTAAAAGCAACGTCTCTAAGGCTAATCTTTTCGCAGCGTCTGTAATAATAAATTCTTTAGTTTTATCAAAGTTATCTCTAAAATTATTTAAATTATCCAACATTAGTTTGATATTTTTAACTAAAGTCTTCGGTGACAAATTCGATTGATGAAGAATCTCTGAAACACCTAACATCTGAAAAAACTTTGCATTCTTACTTTGTTCATCTTGATAAAGATAGGGGATAGGAATAACTAAAGATGGAACTTCTGAAAATGCTGATTCTATTAATGTATTTATCCCCGCTCTACACACAACCAGATCTGCTTTTTTAAGAATCGTTCCAAATTCTTCTCCTATCCAATGTTTTACTAAATACTTTTCTTTTATTTGGTTAATTTTTCTAAACTCATTAAGTCTTTCATAATCTCCAAACTTGTTACTGCCGCTAACATGAATCACACAAGCTATTTTAATTAACTCTTCTAAAGCATTTTCCAAACATGTGTTAATCAAATGAGAGCCTTGATTCCCACCCATTACTAAAATAACAGGAAGTGACAACTTTTTTGCCTGGTTAAACAGTTGAATAAAATCAGAGGGAAGTTTTTCAATTGGTTTTAGAATCTCTTTACGTAAAGGATTTCCTGTTAAAATATTTTTTTCGCTTTTAGAATGCCTAGAAAAAGAGACTGCTATTTTATCAGCAAAAAGAGAGCTTATTTTATTTGCCAGCCCAATAACTAGAGTTTGTTCATGAATAATAATTGGGATCGAAAAAAACCAACCTATTATAATAATCGGTATTGCAACATATCCTCCAAAAGATAAAATCACATCAGGTTTTTCAGATAAAATTATATAAAAAGCCTGAAAAAATCCTACGGGAATTTTTAAAATAGATGAAATAGTGTAAATAGAAAATACTCTCAAGAGCCTACCAGTAGTGATAGGGATAAATTTAATTCCTAGGGACGGCAACACTTTTGATTCTACGGAAGCTGTCTTATCCCCTTCCAATGTTGTTTTTCTCCCAACATATATTAGTTTAACATCAGAATTCTTTTTTAATTCTTCAATGACAGCAATAGCAGGAGTAAAATGCGCGCCAGTAAGCAATACTTTCATTCTATAATGATACGTTATTTTGTCTTGAAATATTCAGTAGGATTCCTACAGCAGTTAAGTTAACAACTAAAGCCGATCCGCCATAAGAAATAAAAGGTAAAGGAACACCTGTTAAAGGCAACAATGCAACCATAGAAGATAGATTAATCACAATTTGGATACCTAACCAGCAAGTCAACCCTGATGCTAAAACTTTTCCAAAGCGATCTTCACAATTTTGAGCTATTTTTAACCCTCTTAATATAACTAAAAAAAATAATCCAATTAACACTAAAGCTCCTAAAAAACCTAGTTCTTCTCCAATAATCCCAAAAATAGAATCTGTAGACACTTCCGGGATATATTGAAACTTTTGTCTTGAATGGCCTAAACCTAAACCAAGTATCCCTCCTGACCCAAGAGCTATTAGAACCTGTGAGATATGATAAGTGTATCCTTGGGGATCAGAAAAAGGATCAATAAAAGCCAAGATCCTTTTAACCCTATAACCAGAGGTAAAAATTAATATGAATATGGCAACTGCTGCCAAAGGGAGGCTTGCTAAAAAATGCCAGATTTTACCTCCACTAACAAAATAAAGCAACCCTGATGTAATCACAAATACCAAAGCAGATCCTAAATCCTTTTGCAAAACAGCAATTACCAAACCAACTACCAAAACTAAAACAAGTAGTGGCATCAGTCTTATCTTTTTCTCAAAAAGTGTTGATAAATAAATTACACTAGCAAGTTTAATAATCTCTACTGGTTGAATTGTAATTGAACCAATCTTTAACCAACGATGAGCACCTCCCCCAGAAATTCCCAGAGAAGGAATAAAAACTGCAAGGAGTAACAAAAATGAAAATAACATAAACGTCAAAGAAAAAATTTTAAATCTTTGGTAATTGAATTTAGTGAAAAAAGTCATTGATAACAAACCTAATACTACCCAAATTAATTGTTGTCTAATATAGTAAAAGCTATCGTTAAAATCTTTTAGCCCCTGTACTACTGATGCATCATAAACCATAATCAATCCAAAACTTATTAAAATTAAAATGCTTATCAGTAAGGGAATATCTGCTACGCTATTTTTCTGAAGCCTGAGAGAGAAATCCAGTCTTTTCATCTTGAAAGGAAAGCTAACCAAAGCCCTAAAATTGCAAATAACCCTTGTGCTAACCAAAATCTTGTTACTATTTTTGGTTCCTCCCAACCAATATATTTAAAACACATGTGTATTGGAGATACTGGTAATATCTTTCTTCCAAATATTTTTTTAGAAATAATTTGCAGCAAAGAAGAAAAGACTATCACAACAAACATTCCTCCAATAATTGCCACAGCTAATACTTTTCCGGTTAAAAGCCCAACTACGGCTAAAGTTGCACCAAAAGCTAAAGATCCTGCGTCTCCTAAAAAAATCCTTGCTGGCCAAATATTGAAATAAAGAAAAGAAAATAAACTACCTATCCAAATACCAATGAATGATGCAAGTGTTAAATCTAAAGAAGTTGATGCAAGTGCTAAGAAAGCAAATAAACAAATCAGTAAAAGTCCTGCAGAAAGACCATCTAAACCATCCGATATATTATATGCATTGGCAAAAGAAATTATTACAAATGAAGCTAAAATAATATACCATCCTCCTATAACAAAATTCCCTAACCCTAATATATAGATATTATTTATTCCAGCTAAAAAATATAGCATTCCTCCTATTGAAACAGATAAAAGAGACTGTATTAAAAGCATTTTTTTTCTACCAAGTCCTAAAAATTTTCCAACTCGTTTAGTTTGAATTAATTTAATATCATCGATTAATCCTAAAAGCCCAAATGAAATTAGAGTAAATAAAATAATTTTTAAACTGACTTTATCGACAAACGAACTAAAAAATCCATATCCTACAGTCAGGAAAACTAAAATTAATATTATTAGAATCCCCCCTCCAGACGGTGTTCCTATATCCGACTTCATCAACTTATCATGTATGGGAGTCTCAGATCTTTTTATGCTAGTGGGAGTTTTTTCAAATCTACGTTTTAAATGAAATAAAAAGTCAATAAAGGGCACCATAAAAACAGAAGTAATAGCAAATGATAATAATACTAATCCTAATAATTGACCCATTCTTACAAACTCCTCTCTTAAGTTTTCTTAGAAATTCTTTTCACTATTTCATCTAATCTAGCAGAATAAGCGCCTTTTATTAAAACTAAATCGCCTTTTCTAAGCAAATTTAAAAGTCTTGACACAATTTGTGAATTTTGTAAGTTATTTTCTACTCTCTCTTCCCAAAAACCTAAACTCTTTAATTCAGCGGCTATAATTTCTGTATTTCCCTGTCCTAGAAATACAAAATCTATTTTCTCTTTAAAAATCTTTTGAGCAATTTGACGATGTATAGTATCTGAGTATTTCCCTAAATTCCTCATTTCCCCCAACACCAATACTCTTCTTCTAGCATTAATTTGCTGTAAAGTATCTATTGCTGAATCTAAAGCAACTGATGAAGAATTGATAGTATCATCCAATACAACAGAACCATTAGGTCCAGCTACCACCTGCATTAAGTGTTCTAAAGGTTTGACAGCTTCTAAAGCTAGCTTAATTTTTGTCAATGGTATATTATTTATTACTCCTAAAGCAGCTGCTGCCATAGCAGGATAAACTAAATGCAAACCACAATATGGAAAGTTAACTTTCACTCTTTCAACCCCTAAATTTAATTCAAAAGTTGTCTTAAAATCTTCTATTTGAATATTCCCTGCCCAAATAGAGCAATTATTTGGGTCAGTTCCGTAATAAAGTACAGAACCTTTACAATCTTTTGCTAATTTTTTGCAACTTGAATCATCAAAATTAAGAATTGCTAAACCTTTCTCATCCAGCTGTTTAATCAGCTTCCCTTTTTCCATAATAATATCATCTAATTCTCCTAGGCTTTCACTATGGTCGTATGCAATTTTAGTAAAAACAACAGTTTTGGGGTGGATAAGAGAAAGATAAAAATCCATCTCTCCTTTATTTTCAATACCCATTTCCAAAATTACTTTTTTAAGTGTAGGGTTTAATTTTAAAATAGTTTTTGGAATATCTAAATCTGAATTTAAATCAAATTCCGTAGACAAAATCTGGAATTTCTGAGATAAAATTGTTTTTGCAGACTGCACACATACAGTCTTACCAACTGAACCAGTTATACCAATAAAATAGTTTGCTGGATATAATTTGGCATATTGCTTAGCCAAAAAACCCATTATCGCGTTACCTCTTCTCATCAATTCTTTCAATTTCTGCGCCTAAACTTCTTAACTTCCCAACTACATCTTCATATCCTCTTTCAATTAGCTCTGACTGATTTATCTTACTCTTACCTTTCGCTACTAATCCAGCCAAAACCAAAGCCATTCCTGCTCTAATATCTGGAGTTTCCAAAGATCTTCCCCTAAGTTTGGTGGGCCCCGATACTAACACTCGGTGAGGATCAGCTAAAACTATTTTTGCACCCATTGATATAAGTTTATCTACAAAAAACATTCTTGATTCATACATCCAATCATGACATAAAATAACCCCCTTGGATTGGGTTGCTAAAACCATAGCTACACTCATTAAGTCTGTGGGAAAACCAGGCCAAATATTTGTTGTTATTTTAGCAGGAGATTTTAATCTATCTGCCCAAACTATAATACTATCATTCTTTTGCTCTATCTGAATTCCAAATTCTTTTAAATGAATAAATATTGATCTTAAGTCTGAAGCATCTATACCTTCAATTGTAATTTTTCCCTGCGTTATAACAGCAGCTATCATATAAGTACCGACTTCAATAAAGTCTATTCCAATCCTAAATTTGGTTCCAAACAGTTTATCAACTCCACTAATTTCCAATCTATCTGTTCCTATTCCTGTAATTTGAGCCCCCATTTGGGTAAGCATTCTGCATAAATCCAAAACATGAGGCTCCTTAGCACAATTTTTAAGTATTACTTTTTGTTTTCCTAACACTGATGCTAGAATTAAGTTTTCTGTTGCAGTAACTGAAGCCTCTTTAAAAAAGATATCAAAAATCTTACTTCTATCTTTCTTTTCTAAGGTAACAACATATTTCAAATTGTTTCTTTTTATACTGGCACCCAAAGCCTTAAATCCCTCTAAATGAGTTTCAATACTTCTTCTTCCAATAATATCCCCTCCTGGGTGCCAAAAAACTGCTTTGCCTACCCTGCTTAAAATACTTCCTACCAAAACTATTGATCCACGAAGTTTTGTCATTAATTTATCAGGAAGAGTGTAGTGACGGATACTGGATGCTTTAATAATTAATCTTGACCCTGACTTTTGTATAGACACACCTAACTTTTTGAGTATTTGAATTAATACTTCAGTATCTTTTAATTGAGAGATGTTTTCTAATACCACTTCTTCATCAGTTAAAAGTGCAGCTGCCACACAGGGGAAAACCGCATTTTTATTTCCAGATATATGGATTTTACCTTCTAGTTTATTACCACCTTTAATTATGTATTGCATGATTAACTTTTGGCTTTAATCCTAAACACTGCTGATAAAATTATCATCTTTCCTAGTTTCAAATCACCAACCGAAACATCCTCAATTTCAGACATTTGATCTAATACTTTAATACTTTTGACCTTTGTTTGCAAAAATCTATTTAAAAAAAGATTGCCGCCAATGCTTCCCGGAATATCTTTAAGAAGATCTAGCTCTAAATTTTGAGACTGAAGATACTCACAAAACTTATTTATGCTAACTCCTGAATCAACCTCTATAATTGCTTCTTCAACCCCAATTCCAAATTTAGTTACCTTACCTTTAATAGAGATTGTCTGGATATTTTTGGTTCTGTTTTTAATTACTAGCCCAGAATAACCCAAGTCAGACATACAGAATTTAGAACCAGTCCCAAATAAAAAAAAGTTTAACTTTAATTGCCTGCACATTTTTATTATCTTAACCAGTTCCGAAATAGTAAAAGCCACAAAAAAAAGTTCCGCTGGCCCTCCAACTTGCAATACTGTAAAATTTTTTAAAGGTTCATTAAATTTAAATCTTTCAACTCCAAAAGAATCTATTATTAATTTGTACTTGCTATCCATCTAAAGCCTTTCCATGTTCTATGGATCCATCCATAATCCATGGGGACGGTCCTTGATAAGCTTGACAGAACAATCTAGAAATGACATAGTTTCATTAATGCCTATTAGTTAAAGCTTTCTTTACTGCCTCAAAATCTGACCACGGAGTTTCCACTCCCCTATAATTAATTGATTTTTCGTGACCTTTTCCAAAAATTCCTATTATATCTCCTTTTTTGGCTAAAGTTATAGCCAACTTAATAGCTTTAGCTCTATCCGGTTCCTTAAATAGATTTATCCCATCTTTTGCTCCCGCCATCATAGCTCCTCCGGCAATTTCATTTAAGATTTTATTTCTATCTTCGTGCCTTGGATCTTCATCAGTCAGTATAGTCATATCAGCTTCTTTTGCAGCAATTTCTCCCATAATGGGACGTTTCAAAATATCTCTTTCTGAAGCAGCCCCAAAAACAACAATCAATCTTCCGTATGCCTTGGGACGTAAAGCTTTAAGAGCTTGCTTTAAGGCATTCGGAGTATGAGCAAAATCAACAAATATTTTAATACCCCTATTGTTTTTTACTTCTTCCATTCTTCCAGGAATACCTGTAAACCCTTCCACAGATCTTTGGGCGCTTTCTGCATCAATTCCTAAAACCTTAGCTACAGCCAAAGAGGCATAAGCATTTTCAAGATTATAATCACCTATTAGTTTTAAATTAAGCTTGGGGCCACTGCTACCAAATGTGACTACCCCATTACCCTTACTTCCCCTATCACCCCAATCTCCCTTCAGATTTTCATTAACAACCCTCCACTTAGCATATTTAATAAGCTTTAATTTAGTCTTAAAATAATTTTCAAAAGTCTGATGGTAATCTAAATGTTCATGAGTTATATTGGTGATTACCCCAACTGTAAAATTAATCCCCCAGAATCTGTATTGGTCTAAAGCATGTGAGGTGACTTCCAAAGCTAAGTAATTATCCCCTGAATTTTTTGCATTTCTAATAAATTTTTGCAACGTAAAAGGATCTGGACTAGTTACATGAAAACCGGTGTCATAGGTTTTCCCCCCTATCACAGCATTAATAGTAGAAATCATTGAGACCTTTTTGCCTGAATCTTTAAGGATTTTATAAATCAAATTAGTAGTAGTTGTTTTTCCATCAGTCCCAGTTACTCCAACAATCGTCATACCATTTGACGGAAACCCATATAAAATATTAGCTATAAAAGCCTGCGGCAAATGATAAAAAATGTTTTTTAACTTCTGAAGAAGGGGACGGTCCTTGATAAGCTTGACAGAACAACCTAGAAATGACATAGTTTTATTAATGCCTAGAGGCCCAAGATTTACTTTCCAAAACGCTTTTTATCATGTATTTAACAGAGGGATTAATAAACAACCAATTTTTCTCTCTGAAGCTGATTATAACTTTTTTCTAAGAAAGCTTCTACAATTAAAAGATAAATACGATCATTCTATCTATGCTTTCTGTTTAATGCCTAATCACTTTCATATCTCTATTCAAACCAGGAAAATTCCAATATCCAAAATAATGTCTTCGCTGACAACTAGTTATTCAATGTATTTTAATAAAACTTTTCAACACTTTGGGCCAGTTTTCCAAAATAGATTTAAAAGCATATTAATTGAGAATGATTCATACTTTCTAAAACTATCTCAATATATCTATTTAAATCCAGTGAAAGCAGGACTAGTTTCAGATCCAAGGGATTATTTATACAGTAGTTTTAAGGAAGCAATAGGAATGGAGGCTTTCAAAATACTAGATAGAGATATTGTAAGACTGATTGGGGATTCACATAATTCAAGAAAGGAATATGAAAAATTTATTTATGATGGAATTTCTAAAGATTTTGCTGAAATAGACGAATTATTTGAAAAGGAAGAAGCGACTATTGGATCAAATAAATTTAATACCCTTTCTAAAAGAAAATATTTGAGAAGAAGAAAAGTTTGACTTATTTAGATTGTTATAACTGTAAATTCTAGGACCGTCCCCAAACGACAAACCTTGACAAATATAAAAACCCTTAGTAGAATATTGACCTAATTTATGTCAACACCAGATCGACTAAGAAAAATACAGGTAACAGATACTAGCACTGGATCAGAAGCAAATATAACACTTAACAATCCTGGAATGGACCATCTATCTCAAGTTGAGAGAAAGGCAATGACACTTGCGACTTTGACTTTTGTAGCCTGCTTATTATCTGCGGTAGATGATAAATCTCTTACAGGAACACGGACTACAACTAGAAACGTGCTGTTTCATACTCTTCATAGATTGGGTCAGGTTGGGAAAGCTATGGAAGATGGATCCATAAATGGAAATCCTGAGGATTCTGAACCGTCCTTAGGAACCATTGCAAGAAAATACGTCAGAGATTTAACAATGGCCTCAGTCCAAACTCAGGAAGGAATAGAACAAGCTCAAAGGCGTCTCGTACTATATGCGCAAACAGGAGATAGATTGGCAGATAGAATCGCGAGTTTAGAAGGTGATCCGTCGTCAACTAATCCAGAAACATTAACAGGATTAAGGCAGGGATTTTTCGATCTTACTCTTCTAGTGCAAGGTATGGATGAAGCTCTATCCTTAATTCAAGGTAAATCCCCTGCCACCCCTGTACCTCAGCATATTGAGAATCTGATTAGATACTTTAATCCCCCAGATTCTTCAAATCCGCAGCCTAATCCTTAAGAAATCTATTCTGTTGGAGCTATTTTGTAATAAGTAAAAAGCTCTTTTGCGATTTCAAAAAAAGTAGGTGCTGCTGTTTCTGCACCATAAATGGATGCGCTTGGCTGATCATATCTGACAAGCATCACAAATTTTGGATCATCAGCAGGGGCAAATCCAACAAATGAAGCTATTGTTTTATTTGCATCATAATGGCCAGCAACAGGAATTTGAGCAGTTCCAGTTTTACCAGCAATTTTAAACCCTTTTGGCTTAAAGAATTTTGCTTCACCTTCTTCAACTGCTGCCACCATCATCTCTTTAATAGTTTGGGCAGTAGAATCCTTAATCACTTGCCTGATTATTTTTGGTTTTATTTCAAAAGTATCTTTGTCATCTTTAATAAGTCTAACTACATGCGGTTCAAATAAATAACCACCATTAGCAATTACTGATACAGCTCTAATCATCTGGATCGGCGTAACCGCAATTCCTTGTCCAAACGAAGCAGTAGCTAAATCAATCTCTCTCCATTCTTTTTTAGGTTTTATCTCCGCATCAGTCTCATCCTGTAAATCAATTTCTGTAGATTTACTAAAACCAAAATTTTCCAAGTAAGAATAAAATCTATCTAAACCTAACTTTTTTGACACAAAAACCATCCCTGTATTATCTGAGTGAATAATCACATCTTTTAAACTGGTATTAGCATAATATTTATTGTTCCAAGTTCTAATCGAAAACCCGCCAAGTGAAACTGGTCCAGAACATATATCACATTTGGTGTCTGGTGTTACTAAACCCTCATTCATCGCAGCAGCCATTACAAAAACTTTAAAGGTTGAGCCAGGCTCATACTGGTCTGCAACAACAGGATTTTTAAGATATTCTTTGGGAAAACCAGTATATTTTTCAGGATCATAATTAGGGTAAGCTGCCAGAGCTAAAATAGCTCCTGTTTTTGGATCCATGATCACCACTGACCCAGCTTTGGCTCCATATTTTTCTATTCCTTCTTTTAACTGGTCTTCAATAATAAACTGAACAGTCCTATCAATGTTTAAAATTAATTCCTTGCCATTTTTTGCATCAGAAGTTAGAAAATTTCCTATTAGAATAGGCAATCCAGCAGCATCTTTCTCATGTCTAAGTGTTCCTGGAATTCCCTTAAGTTCTCTATCATAAAAACCTTCTATTCCAAAATAACCTTTGTTATCGCCTTTTGCATCAAAACCAACAAACCCTAAAAGGTGAGCAGAAGATGATCCTTCAGGATAAAATCTATTACTTGTTTGCTCAAATCCAATTCCTTCTAAATTCAAATCCTCCATTTGTTTTTTCTTATCAAAGGAAACCTGTTTTTTTAAAAGTACCCAGTATAAAGGTTGTGATAATTTATTGATAAAATCTTTAGCCAGATCATCTATATCCTCTCCATCTTCAGTCAATACTTTAGCTAACAAATATCCATTTTTAGTAATTTTATCCGGCTCCATTAATTTTGGCTGGCCAAAAACATTAAAAGAGGGGTTGGTTGAGGTCAAAATAGCTCCATCAGAAAAAAGTATGTTACCCCTTAAAGCCCTAACTTTAATATCTGTATAATATTGGCCTTCAGCTTGTGCTTGTAAGAACTCTGCTTTAACAACTTGCCAATAAAATAGTCTGACCAAAATGCTTAAGAAAAATAATAGGAAAAAAAGTTTAATCCAGAATATTCGCATTACCGAATATATTGTATATCTTGACTATTAGTAAAGCCAAGCTGTGCAGATTTAGAGGCGACTACTTTTAGTGAGGAATCTTTTGCTATTTCATTTTCTAAAATTTGATTTTCTGTTTGTAAACTTTTTTCTAAAGCAGATAATTTATCAAACTTATCTCCATAAGCAGTCACATTATTGCTAGTGTAAATCTCAGCTAACATTAAAGCCAACAAGAAAAAAACGGTAAATATAACATACTTTTTTGGATACTTTTTTAGTATTCCCTCCGGCTCAAATTTTTTTGTGATAGTCATATCTTTTTAAAAACTCTCATTTTTGCCGACCTGGACCTGGGATTTTCATATATTTCTTCATCAGAAGGCACAATGGGTTTCCTTGTTACTATCTGACCCACACCCTTGCCTTCCCATTCTTTAAATACAGTCTTAACAATTCTATCTTCCAAAGAATGAAAAGAAATAACGCAAATGTACCCATAAACTAAATCCTTAACCTGATCTAAACCAGCTTTTAAAGCATTTAGCTCATCATTTACAGCTATCCTTAAGGCTTGGAATACTCTGGTAGCAGGATGAATCTTTTCTCTAAGACCCCCCACCGCCCTAACCATCAGTTCGGCTAACTCTGTTGTTGTTCTTATTGGCACTACTTCACGGGTGCTTGAGCAAGCAGCAGCCAAACGCTTAGAATATTTCTCTTCACCCAAATTATGAAATAATTCATATAACTCCTTTCTTGATAAAACGTTAATCAAATCAAGGGCTTTAACCTGCAGGGAAGGATCCATTCTCATATCCAACTGGCCTTGCCTTAAGAAGGAAAAACCCCTGTTGGGGTCTTCGAACTGCAAACTGGAAACCCCCAGATCAAAGATTGCACCTGCAAACTTTAGACTGTCAGTGTCCGTCTGCTGTTTTAGTAAATCTTTTAAATCTCTAAAATTACCTTGAATTAATACCACATTCCCTAAACCCCCTAACCTGACCTCAGTTCTTTCTAAAGCTTGGGGATCCACATCCAACCCTACCACTTTCCCGCCTTGCTTTAGAATCTCTAGACTATGTCCACCATCACCTAAAGTACAATCCAAATACCAATAGTCATCCTGAACATCCAAAGCCTTAATCACTTCTCTTAGAAGAACGGACCTATGATATCCTTCCATCGTTATACTCCTCTTCAATAGTCTTAATATGCTTTTTCCACCCTGTTAAATCCCAAATTTCAAAATGATCGCCCGCGCCAATAATTGCCACATCAGACTTAACGCTAGCAAAATCTAATAGGGCAGATGGTATAACAATCCGACCTTGAGCATCTAACTCTACTGACTGGCTGCCAGAAAATAAGTACCTCCGCATATACCTGGCCCGTTCTTCTGAAGCAGATATTTCAAGCTGCTTTCTTGCTTCCTCTTCAAAATCTTTTAAATCATATCCAAAAATACAACTTTCAAAACCACGGCCTAATATTATTTCCTTGCCTGCCAACTCTTGTCTAATTTTTCGAGGAAGAATTATTCTTCCTTTTCCGCTAAACTTTGTTTGATATTCGCCCAAAAACACGAGGACATCCTCAATTCTGGGCAGAATTTAAGTTTCAATGGCACATGCCATTATTCACCATGTATTACCATTTTCCGCCATTATAAGTGCATTTGTCAAGTCCCCAATTTATGTAAGGAGACCTAGGAACAACTGTGGAGTTGAAGTAATTATTGAACTCTACTTCTTAAGGGCGAAAACAGCAAATATACCGGCTCCGCTAACATCAGCTGACAATTTACTTCCTTCTATTTTTGTATCCAACTGCTCCCAATCACCTTTTGATTGATTATATCTATAAAGCTTAACATCAGGCGAAGGGCTCTCTGCTAATTCTAGAGTAACTGAACCTTTTTTTAACTCTTTGGCAATAGGCACATTCAAGGAATAAACCTTACCCAATGCTGTTTTACCAGCAGGCAACTTTGGAACTCCTGTTAAATCATTAATAATAGAAAATCCTACATTTGATAATTCCTCCCTTGAGGCATCTACTTTGTAGGTTAAGTGGTTGTCTCCAGATGTTAAAACTCCAAGTGCTATATCGGGCTTTTGTAGATACCATTGGGTTACCATTTTGTAAGCTTTATTACCTTTCTTAATATGTAATGTTAAAGTACCGTTCTCTACTCCCTTATCATATTTACAAACATTTTTAGAACAAGTTCCAAACAAAATCTCCTGTTCGTACTCACCTTTCTTGTCTTTAGTATCAATTGTCCCCTGAACTCCCCTGTCTATACTACCTCCATTACCCTGACCCTCTCCCTCCTCAAGTACTTTAGTACCCTGCACTTTTGTATCTTCAACTTTGCTGGTGTAGGCTAACTCATAAATAACAGAATCATAAGACGCTGTTCTTTTCAAATTTAAAATTAGAGCATTTCCATCACGTCTTGGAGATAAAATGGCATAAGGCCCTTCAGCATCAAAAGGTAAATCAACTTCTTCCAAAGGTTCAACAGTTTGAGAAGTAAACTTTTGTACCCCTAACCAACTTAATACTCCTAATAGGATAATCGCAAATACTAAAATTATAGTAGTCCTATTAAACCTTAGCAGTTTTTGAAGTTTCACTCTACTTCTATCTTACCAAAAAAGTGTGTCTTTAAGTCAACTATTTTAACTCTTTCTTGCTTAGCGCTGTCTCTATCTCTAATTGTCACAGCTTCATCTTCCAAACTTTGAAAATCCACTGTAATACAAAATGGTGTACCAATCTCATCCTGAGAAGCATACCTTTTTCCAATATTTCCCCTGTCATCCCAGGCAACTGTAAACTGATGCTTTAAATCCTGATATATTCCCTTTGCCTTTCCAACCAGATCCGGTTTATTCGCAAGAAGTGGAAATACAGCTACCTTTATAGGAGCTAGTTTTGGAGGAAGTTTTAAAATCACCCTTCCCTGATCTTCAGTATAGCTATCTATTAATACAACCAATACTGACCTGTCTACTCCCCAGGTTGGTTCTATTACATGAGGGATAAATTCTTCACCAGTATCAGGATCCCTATATTTTAAATTTTGTCCGGAGTATCTCTCATGGTTTGCTAAATCAAAATCAGTCCTGTAAGCCAATCCATATAATTCACTCACACCAAAAGGAAAATCATACTCAAAATCAATGGTCCGTTTTGAGTAATGTGCCCTTTGACTAGCAGGAATTTCATGTTCATGGATTTTCTCCAGTCCCACACCTAGATCATTGGCAGTCCAGGCTAAAATCTCTTTTCTCCAAACCTCAAATGGCCCTTGCCAATCTTTCTCAGATTTGGGAGGAGGGATAAAATATTCAATTTCCATTTGTTCAAATTCGCGGGTCCGAAATATAAAATTCCCTGGAGTAATTTCATTCCTGAACGCTTTCCCGATTTGGGCAATTCCAAAAGGCAGCCTTAATCTTTGGGTATCCACTACATTTCTAAAATCTACGAACATAGCCTGGGCTGTTTCCGGCCTAAAATATGCAGTGTTTGTTTGCTCCTCTGCTGGACCAATAAAGGTTTTAAACATCAGATTAAACATCTTTTCATCAGTAAAAGAATCTTTTCCACCACAATTAGGACAGATCTTATCTTTAATGTAGTCGACCCTATAACGCTGGTGGCACTTTTTACACTCTATTAAAGGATCTTGAAAATTAGCAACATGTCCTGAAGCTTCCCAAACTAAAGGATTCATAATTAAGGCTGCATCTATTCCCAAAACATCTTCCCTAAGATGGACAAACCTTTTCCACCAGGCCTGTTTAATATTATTTTTCAGCTCTACCCCTAAAGGACCATAATCCCAGGAGTTAGCCAATCCTCCATAAATTTGAGAACCAGGGAAAATAAACCCTCTTCTTTTACAAAGTGCTACAACTTTTTCCATTAAGTTATTATTCATATTTTTTCAAAAACTGCCTACTCTTAAGTGATCCCTCTATTACTCTTTCTAAATGATATCGTAATATGCGTTCCACTTCCAGAGCTTGTTTTTGATTAATTTCCTTTTTTTCTATCTCATCCCAGGAAGCTATTTCTAAATCTTTTAATAATTCCCCAATCCCTCCACTCGAAGAGTCCACTGGACTCTTCTCCTCCCTAATCTCCCTGAAACTCATAAAACCCAAGTTACTTAATATCTTTGCCTCAAATGCTCTGACTAAAATTTGTCTGGGGTTTTTCCCCAGTCTTTGTAATACCTCCACTAAATGATTATATAAAATCCCATTCTCCTGGTTTTCAGCTGTTAATTTATCAGCCAGCTCAATTATATGAAAGGCTACTGTAGACAGGATTAAATCTTCTTTTAATCTTGAGAAATTCTCTATACTCTCTGCTTCAGTTAAAATAGGTATTCCTTTTGTCTGATGAAGATATATAGATACCCTGTTTAAAAGCTCTACATTCCCAGCTCTTCTGGAAGTAATTCTCCTTACTCCTTTTGCCAAAACAACAATCTTTCCTTTGCTTTTAGATAAAATTGTCAATATCCTGTCCGCTTCCCCAAAATTCCTTCTTTTTAACACAATCCCCTCTGCCTTAAATCCTTGCATGAGGGGAGTTTATCTTATCTTAAAGCCCTCTGCAACTTTAAAAAAGTTTGCACTTGCATTGCACACCCTAAGGGTGTACTACTACTAGCTTCACACCTTTAGGTAGAATGGATTTAATTATTTCTAGTAACTGATTATGCACTCTCCTGTTACTGACTAATGTTTCATTAGGGACGGTCCTAAGAAATATTGATACAACAACCTAAATATAGCATAATTTATTTTTGCCTCTTCTTTATCCGTCAGATATCAAATTTAAATTCTTTGTCAGTGTCTAAGTTAAAGTCTGCCTTTTGGGAACCGTTTAGTTTAATTTTATACTTGAAATCTTTAGCTCCTGGTTGTTTTTGAATTAATAATTTGTATTCTCCTTCTAACTGATAGGGGATCGTGTATTCTATCTCAAGCTTCCGCAAATTTGTGGGCCTAACCTGGACAAATGCCTCAAAGACTGTTTTACCCAAGTCTTCAATGGTAGTTACCTCCACCTCTGATCCTTTGGAAAAAATCAATTTACTTCCCTTTGGCACATAGAATCTGACATAATCCCGATTTATACCATTTAACCAGGTATTAAACGCCTGGGGATTTTTATACTCAATGGTAATCTTTTTCTTAACCCCATCCTTTTGAGTATTGATTTCCTGAGTGACTGTTTGCTCAACATATATATTAGACTTACCTCCGGCAAAATTAGAGTCATTAATATGTAAATAATCAGTGTCTGTATTTTTAATTTCCCCTGTCCAATTTAGGTTAGCTAAAGCTTTTTGGGTATTTGTATCATGCATAAAAAACATCACATGTTTATGGTTAGCTAAAGTGGCTACTGTTTCTATAAGTTGAGGCAGCTTTTCTACATCAGACCCAACAGACCTTGCAAGTATTTGCTGCATTAACACTCCTAAAATCGCTTTCCTATCCTTTTCTCCTTTAGCAGCAATTTCTGCATATGATTCAAGCTCATAAATCACATTAGGGCAATTACACCTTTTATCTATCTCTTGAGAGTATTTTGTTCCGTAAACATCTATTGGCCCTGTTACCTCAATTAACTCCTCCACTACTTGTGTATCTATAAAAATTATTCCATCAAATGGTAAACCCTGGCCCAAAAGCTGATACATTCTTTCAAATTCCCTGGCAGAAGTAGGTACATCCGGTGAAATATTTGAATCTCTCATACTCCAGGCAGACCTTACTTTACCGGTAACCTCAGGCAAATATTTCACAATAGGGGACGGGGGAGTCAGAGGGCATATTTTTGTCAAACAAACGTTTAATAATTTTTCATCTAGCCTGTAGATATCATCTGAGGTGGTTGCGTTAACCTGGCCACTGCTTAAAGTTATCGTAGCATAGGCTGTCATGAACCCTCCGGTAGGGCGTATTTCCTTGTCATTCTGGAAAAGTAAAAGGTAAGTTCTAGGTGAAGTTAAACCTAAAGCCTGAGGTGCTATAGTCAGCGCTTCTTTTCCTTCTTTAACAGCAACTTGAGCTCCCATAATAAAATTTTTAGCTGTTTCTAAATTATCTCTGATATCTTTGCCCTTAAATTTTTGCGGGTATTTATTGGTATCTATATTTTTAACCAACTCAGCTGCTTTTTTTAAATTACCTTCAATCTTATCAATATTAGGTAAAGATTTATCCAAAATTTTAACTGCCTGGGTAATTCTGTCAGGTCCGCTCTTTGGATAACCATCAAATCCCAATTCTGCTTTACTTGGTTGAAGACTGGATAGTAATTTATCCATAGCTTCTAACTCCTCTACTCCAGCTCCTGCAAACCCCTTTACATCAGAATAATATCCCCCAAGTATAGGTATAGCTTTAACCCAAAAAAGAAAACCTAGAGCAATGTTTGTCTTTTGTAATTCCCATTTTGTAGAACTAACCTCTTTTTTCAAATTATCAAAATTCTGCTGCTTATATGAAGCAACAATTCCTCTTCCGTGACTAATAATATCTTTAGCTTCCCAAAGAATAAAAATCAAAGGAATACCTACAAAAATAAGTAAGATAACTAAAACTACTATTAACCTATTTATAGTTTTGTGTTTAACAGTCTTTTTATTTAGTATTTGATTCAAATTGACAAGTGCCATAATCCTTTAGACCGTATGTTGCAATGATCGTAGGTCCTCATACTGCTCCCCTGCCAGAAACAACTGCTGGGATAGTCTTTAACATAATCCAAAAATCATATAGCAAGGAACGCCTAGTAATATACAATGCGTCCATTTTTACCCTCTTATCAAAATTAATTTCTGATCTGCCTGAAACCTGCCAAAGTCCGGTTACTCCAGGTTTACCAGATAAAATGATTTTAACAAATTTACGGGAAGAGGGATAATTCTTTTGCTGTTCCTCAAGCTCATAAGGATAGTATGCCCTTGGACCTACTAGGCTCATTTCTCCTCTCAAAATATTAAAAAACTGAGGTATTTCATCAATAGAAAATCTCCTAATAAACTTTCCTACAGGAGTAACCCTTGGATCATTAAAAATTTTATAGCTGTTTTTTTTATATTCTTCTAAGAGTTTGGGGTTATTTTCCAAAAGCTCATGGGCATTTTGTACCATAGAGCGGAATTTATAAATCTTAAACAATTTACCCCCTTTACCAGCTCTCATTGGAGTATCAGCAAAAACAGGCCCCGGAGAATCTAATTTTATAGCTATAGAAACCAGAAGTATAAATGGGGTAAGTAATATTAAAGCAAACAAAGATCCTAAAGTATCTACCAGTCTTTTGGCAAAATCGTATAGACTAACTTCGTTTATCGCTTGAGGTATAGTGTTATCTGTAATAACATAAGACATCGGTTCTATTAGTTTACGTTTTTAGAAATCCATTGTCAAAAGGAAAAGTTTAAGTAATTGAGGAAGTTATTGCTTGTTTAAAATTACTAAAAAATAATTTTTTGCTAAACTTCTTAGCATTCGTTTTACAATCTTCTCCATTTATTCTCACTGAATCTATTCTTTTTATAGCAGACATTAAACTTTCAACTGTTTGTTTGTAAAAGAATATTCCTGTTTTACCTTCAATAACTGTTTCTAAAACTCCTCCATATCCATAAGCTATTACAGGTTTTCCTAAAGCTTGTGCCTCAATTGAGGTAATACCAAAATCCTCTATACCTGCAATTATTAATGCCTTACATCCAGCCAAAACATTAATTACCATTTGATCACTTAAATTACCTAAAAATTCAACACCCCTCACTCCTTTAACACCTCCTAAATCAATTAATCTATCCAATTGGGGTCCTACTCCAATAATTTTTAAAGATGACCCTAAGCTTAAACAAGCTTTAACAGCTAAATCTATTCTTTTATATTTATTTAGTCTGGAAATGACTAGAAAATACCCCCCATCAAAGCTTTCTATAGAATTAAATCTGTCTAAATCAATAAATGGATAAATTAGTTTTGAATCTTGATGATAAATTTTTTTAATTCTTTTTTCAGCATTTTTAGAACCAGCCAAAAAATAATCTACTCTCCTTGATGATATCTGGTCATATAAACGAAGTTTTGTCAGCAATAATTCTCCAAAACCGTAATTTATTGCATCTGAAAAATGCCATAAAAACCTAGGCGGTGTATGGCAAAAGCATACATGTTTAGTTTCAGGTTTAGTAATAATGCTTTTTGCAAAACGAGTAGTATGGGAAATTACCAAATCAAACTGATCAAAATTAAAGCTTTCAAAAGCAAGCGGATACAAGGGTAATAAAATTTTATATAAGTTTCTCCATCCGGGAATTTTTTGTAAAAATGAAGTAATTATTCTTTTATTTCCAAATCTTTTGCGAAGTTCTTCGTTTGTATAGTCATACACAGAAGTAAAAATAGATGCCTCAGGGTAAATCTCACAAAGACCTAACAGTATCCTTTCTGCTCCCCCCCACTGAACAATATCATCGTGTACAATAGCTACTTTCATATACCTCCAAAGTTTGTCTTGCTAATTTTTCCCAACTAAACCCACCAACTCTTTCATAACCTAATTTTATTAAACCCTGTCTTAATTTATCTGATTTCAATACGCTTTCGATTTTTTCTATCATGTCTTCCGCATTATAAGGATCAAAATAAACAACTGCATCCCCCCCCACTTCACTCAGAGCTCCTTTATTAGATGAAACAACACAACAACCGCAAGCCATTGCTTCTAGAATAGGTATTCCAAACCCTTCTTCAAAAGAAGGCATAACAAAACATTTAGCATTTTTATATAATACAACCAATTCTTCATCATTTATTTTTCCTGTATAAATAATATCTTTGTGTTTGTTGTTCTTTCTTATCTTTTCCCAAAAATAATGATCATGTCCTGATAAAACCAACTGCAGCCTATGATACTTTTCCCTAAGTACCATAAATACCCTGATTAGCCCCTCAATATTTTTATGAGGATGAGCGTTCCCTACATAAAAAATATAAGGTTTCTTAATATTGAATTTTTTCAATACCATTTCATCTTTGATCTTTGATATTTGATATTTGATATTACTATCAACTGCTTCTGGGGTTACTATAATTTTTTCTGTATTGACTTGCCAATCTCCGATTAATTGATCTTTAACAAATTGCGAAGGCACTAAGATTTTTGCAGATTTAAACAGAGCGTTTTTAAAAATAATTTTATATCCTGCTTGTTTAATTTTATAAATTACTGATCCATGGGTAGTTGCCCTTTTCATAGAAAAATGCTGGTGAATTAAATCGTGAATCGTCACTATATATTTCCCTATGTAAAAAAAGGGGGTATTAAAATGTGGGAAATGCACAAGATCAGGTTTAAGCGACCTAAGTAACCCAAGTAACTTAATTTGTTCTGCTACTCCGTACCACTTAAAATCAGCTAAAACTTTTCTAAAATTAGAGCGATGCTGTAAAGTTTTATACTCTTTATTTAAATAAAGAAGATAATATAGATTTTTCTGATCTAGCTGTTGAAGTTGGAAAACCAAATTCCTGATATACCTGCCAATACCAGACTCAGAATACATCCGACAATCAATAACAATATTCATAAGTCTACTTTTCTCCTAATTCCTGATAGATTTGGCTTAAGCTTAGGGCAATCGGGTCCCAATCGTACTTTTCTTTAACCATTTTCTTTGCCTTATCTGCGATTGTGTTATAGAGAGTTTTATTAGTTAACAGTTCCACCACAGCATCAGCAATACCCTGAGGATCATCTCTGATAATAACTTCCTGACCGTCCTTTACTGTAGTACCCCTGATACCTATAGAGGTAGTGACAACTGGTAAACCAGATGCAAAAGCTTCTAGATTTTTATATCTTGTTCCTCCGCCCCCATAAATAGGTGCTACTAACACCGAAGCTTGCTGATAAACTTCCCTTACATCTGACACCTCATCTACCCGAATATCCTCAGATTCTAATTTCGAAAAAAATCCTTTAGCTTCCTTGCCTATAACCCAGAGGTTGGAAACTGGAATTCTTTTTTTAACTTCAGGCCAAATTTTATTAATCAAAATATTTACAGCTTCCCTATTTTGTAACCATGTGAAATTACCTAGATAAAGTATAATTGGATTCGCTAATCTGGATTTGATCTTTTGACCAAAAAACGCACTGTCTACTCCATTAGGCACAATATCTACATCTAGTGTTGGGATTTGGGCCAACATTGACTTTTTATCTTCTTGGGACATTGCCACTACCTTTTTCGCCCTATTCCAATACTTTAGTTCCCAATATTTTAACTTTGCCACATCTAAATATAATAATTGTTTCATTAAAGGAAATTTAAACTCGTCTACAAAATGACGATAAACTAGATACTCAATAGTTTGCTCAACCAGCAACATTGGTACGTTGGTTTTCGGAATATGAGGCATAACATAAAAAGTCTCTGCGTGAATAAGATCAAAATTTTCACTTTCCAGTTTCTTCTTAATAGCAGACCGCTCCCCTTTCGCCCAGTTTCTGATTACTAAAAAAGGATAAAAGGAAAATCCTGTTTTCAGAATATTTTCTATAGTCCAGGGCTTCTCAGACCTGCTAAAAACTTTAATTTCGCTTAAATATTTTTCAAGTTCTCCAACATACTTTCTTTCATCATTACTTTTAACCAGGCTAAAAAGAGTTATCTCATGCCCCAGGGAAGACAACCTTTTAATTAAATTGTATGATCTAGTTTGCCCTCCTGTAAGTAACGGATATGGAAGATACGGAGTTAGCATTAAAATCTTCATCTTAAATAATTATGGTTCTGGATCATCATTAAAAGGCTTGGTTATTTTAGTCAAGTCAGCAACAACGAATTTAGGGTTATCTTCTAAAACAGAAAAATGTCTTAGTACCCAATTTGTTTTATCGTCTCTGGTAGTAGATACATAATGGGTAACACCATAATCAGCAACTAGCTCAGGTAATGGTAAGGCTGATACTGGCCATCCAGGTCTATTTGTTTGATATAAGAAAGCTGTATCTCCATTATATGGTGCCACAACAATAGCCTCTTTTGGTAAAATTTGGTCAGCTTTTTTACCTGCTTCGATTATTACAGGGTTATTAATTTGATAAAACCCTTTTACTTGAGTCCAACTAAAATAAAATGACAAAGGTAAAAGAAGTAATGCTAGACTAACTGTCCAAATTCTTGGTATAAATTCTCTCACTCCTAAAAGCAGATTGATAAATCCCTGGGTTAAAAAAACAGCCGCAATTGGCACAAAAATATACTGGTAATAATTATGTCTAATATTACCTGTTGCAAAAATTGCAAAGTATAGAAAACTTGATAAAAGCCAAATATGCATAAAGTATCCTTTCTTTGATCTAATCAACAGTCCAATGACAAAAAGCACTAAACCTGTAGCTCCTAAGATTTCTCTGCCTATTCTTTCAGAAATTAACCACCACCAAAATGCTGGTCTGAAACGGATATGATCTCCATTCATCAACCAACCAGATGCCGGAATCCCTTCAGGTTGCTGTAATATCCATAGCCTCCAAACTATAAATGGCAGAAGTGCTAAGGCAAGTAAAAAAAACTTTTTAGGAATAGCTAATCTAAATCTACTCAACAGAGAATAAATTAAAGGAGGTGTAAAAAATATTGCCCAAGGTTTAATTAAAAAAGCTATTGCTGTAAATAAAAACCCTAAACTTCCCCAAACTCCCTTACCCTCCCATATCCACTTATCAACAAAATACATCATTCCTAAGGCAAAGAACAAAAAAGTCGGTTCTGGCAGGGTAGTACGGGAAAAAAATATATTGAAAGGCAGCAAAGCATAGATTAACGCTGTCAATAAAGAAACTTTAGCTCCAAAATATCTTTTACAAATAAGGTACAAAAAAACAATACTGCCTAAAGAAAATATAACTGATACTAATCGTGAGTATTTATCCTCAATTCCAAAGAACAAATAAATAGGATAAGTAACTATGTTATAAATGGGAAACTCTACAAAACGGAAACGGTTGGGATTAACAACTGGTATCTCTGACACCCCTGACATATCATCATAATAAGTTATAAATGGATTAAAACCCATTTTGACAAAATTTCTAGTTACTGCTGCAGTATCTGCTTGCCTCCAAGAATGCCAATCAGCAATAGGACTGTCTATCTTATAAAGTCTGGCAGCCAACGCTAATAATAGAATAATAATAAGCCAAAAATATTGCGACTTTAACAGATTCCATATATTGAGAAAAGCTTTATTCATAATATTTTAACAATCCTAAATTCAACCCTAACATCATCCAAAAAATTGAGGCTACTTTAGAGGCTTCAAATACGTCAATAAAAAGTCCATTAACAATAAATGCAATCATCATAGAGAAAACTCCGGCTGAAAAATAACGAAGCAGCATATTATTTTTCTTCACTCCGGATAATATTCTCTTACCAGTCTCAATAAAAATCAAAACTAAAGCTGAAGTCCCCAAAATACCTACTTCACCTACAGACCTTAAGAAATCATTATCCGTGGCTATGTCAATAGAAGAATAACCAGTTCCAAGTAAGGGATTTTTAATAAAAGCTCTGATAGCCCTAGGCCATTCAATATTTAATCTAATCTGAAATGACCTGTATACTCCTAGCTGTGTAGTGTCAATTGGCTCACCAGGCGTTATATCAGTAGCGACCAAACCAGAAGGTGAGGCGAAAGTCGAAGTACTTGCTGATGTACTCGATGTTTTTACTGCCAACGTAGGAATATTTAATTTACTTCTCGCTTTTTGATCATCTGTTCTGCCCTGATATCTTTGTCCTAAGTTTAGAAAATTAACTGTAACTGTTGAAACAAATCTATCACGAAGCTGTGAAGGCAGAATAAGTATTCCCGTTACTACAATCACAATTAACAAGATATACTTTTTCTTTTTTGAAAGAATTAAAGCTAAGGTTATACCAATCAAAGCAGCCACAAATGATTGTCTAGCCGCTGTCATTATCAGAACAGCTAAAGATAGTCCTCCCAGTAAAACAATTAAAGGGCTTATTATTTTCTTTACTGCGAAAAAAAGAGCAGTTAAAGTAACTATTGCCATAGACAAAAAGGCTGCAAAATCATAATGTCCTGCAAAAGTGGAGTTTACTCTGGCTCCAGGGGTTAATCTTAAAATTAATCCTTTTGAAAATTCGGAATTGGTAGTAGAAATCACTGGCCAATCTAAATATTGTTGTCCCAATGCATAGATATTTGTCAAAAAAATGGTCGAAGCAAGAACAATCAGTACCCAGATAAACCTTTTCTGAGTTGTCGAAACAGCAGCTACAACTGGTAAAAGCGCCATAAATTCAACCCTGCGAAGTAGATGAAGTATACTCAAATGAGGCGTAACGCTTGAGGTAAGAAAAATAGCAGAAAAGGTTGAAGCAAGTCCAATCATGAAAAACAGCAGAATAACCTGATTTAATTTATCTTTTAAATAAGCTTTTAGCTGGTTTGATAAAATTAAATAGATAAACCAGAGCCCCACAGTTAAAGCAATAATAAAGTCTTCTATTCTTATTGCTACAAAAGTTCCTTTAATATTGATTAATGGAAATTTTGGGTATAAAGGAATAAAGGCAAAAAGAAAAAGTATCAGAAAAAATAATACATTATTAATGTTGAGCTTATTCATGTTAAACCACAATTTTCTTTCCTAACTTAAAAAGCCAATAAATTGAAGTTACAATTGCTGCCCAAACTAAAATTCTGACTATCAATTTTGCAGGGTAAAATCGCAAAGTAGTTTTGGTATACCAGTTATGTTTGTTTACTTCAACTCTGACTGAACCCCAAAATTTAGGAGTTCCGTCTTCGTAAAACGGTTCAAAACCATTTACGTATAAAGAACTTCTGAGAGGATAGATCAATTCTTCAAGGTACGTTGAATCTGTATGTTTTTTTATGGCTATCCAGGAATATTCAGGCGGATGGTTTAACTTAAGCGGAGGGAAAAAGAAATGGTTTAAATTTTTATAATCTTTTGAATAGAAAGGTACTACAAAATTCCTGAAATTATCTGAAAAATACCCGGCCACATTAGGAATCTGAATCGTATCTCCTTCCAAAGTAGATTTGTCTGAATTTGGGAGCGCTCTAAAATCAGAGATTTTACTAGGCCCAGGCCAAAGCATATATATTAAAAGCACTGCTGAGAAAAAGATGAAAACCTGTTTCATTTTATTGGAATAACCGCGCTCTTCCTAGCTGGTAATGTAAGTCTTTGAGTTTCCTTTCTCCTATTATTTGCGCAGGTACTCCACCCGCTATTGAGTACTCATCAATATCTTTAGTAACCACTGCTCCGGCAGCCACAACTGCTCCCTTACCAATTCTCACATTCGGTAAAATAATTACTCTAGGGCCTATAAAAACGTAATCTTCAATAGTAACAGAACCGGTTGTGGCATGGAAATCCTCAGAGTTTATATCATGTTCACTATTATAAATCATCACTTCAGAGGCAATATCTACATGATTACCAATATTAATAGTTGCCCTGCCATCTAAAAAAACATCATTTCCAATAATAGAATCCTGACCTATCTTGATATTGGCAGGATAGAAAAATCTTGCTCCAGTATGAATTCTTGAACCTTTACCTATTCTAATTCCAGCCATTCTATAAAGTAGCAAACGGAATAAATGAGAAGGCACCAAACCAACCCATATTAAGATCATTAACTCCAAATCCAAAATCCAATTAAACACCCTGCTAACAACCTTTACAGATACTTCAGTCATAGTTAAAGGTTTTCCCATCCGATCTCTAATGAACACCATATCAACTAATTATATTGGATATAGTCTTCCATAAGCAAACACATTGGGGACGGTCCTTGGATATGTTGTCCTAATAGTCCAAACTAAGCAAAGTTTTCAAATACTTTTAAAACAGCCTTGGCTGTTTTTTCCCAGGAAAACTTCTTTACTTGTTCTAAAGCTGCTTTTGAATATTTACTTTGCAATTTTTTATCAGTGACAACAGTCCTAATTGCCTGTTCTATCTGCGAAACAGAATAAGGGTCAATCAAAAGTCCTGCTTTGCCAACTACTTCAGGTAATGATGATACATTGGATACTATTACTGGCACTCCACAAGCCATCGCTTCTAAAACCGGAATGCCAAAACCCTCCCAAAGTGACGGTAAAATATACGCTTTAGCGCCAGAGAGTAAATAAAGTAAATCTTCTGTAGGTACAAAGCCCAAAAATTTAACTCTATCTGCTACTGCGTATTCTTGTGGTGCTGATAAAGTCTCTTCATACATCCAACCCCCTCTGCCTTCACCTGAAGTTTTACCAACAATTACCAAAGCTAAATTATCTATCCGTGAAACTGCCTCAATTAATCTGATTAGATTTTTCCTAGGCTGTATGGTCCCTATATATATAATGTAGTTATAGTTATCTCCTAAATTATATTTATTTTTAGTTTCATCAACTTTGAACTTTGAACCTTGAACCTTGAACTTATCTCTATCATATCCAGGATAAGCTACTGTAACCCTACTTTTATCAACTTTGTATTGCTCACAAATATCTTTTTTAGAAAAATTAGAAATCGTAATAATATGATCTGCATTCAAAGCGGAGTATTTAGTCCAACTAATCAGTTGCCAAAGATCTTTTTTATTAAACATCTTTGGAAAATACAGGAAAGATAAGTCAAATATAGTTACTATTCTTTTAACTGATGAGGGTGAAAAGCTTGGAATATAATGTGTTGGTGAAAAAAATACTTGAGGTTTCAGTTTCGCAGTATACAACGACAAAGGTAAAGCAACCTTAGTCCAAAGTCTTTTAGGTTTTAGAACTTTATATCTCCATCCATTCCTTTCTTTAGGCAAATCATATAAAGGTTTACCCGGCAACAAAACTGTATATGTATTTTGCTTATCTATTTTTTCAAAATGTTTTATCAGCTCAAAAGCTACCTGTGAGGACCCAAGTCTTTGGGATTCATTTGCTTCATACCCATCTATCCAGATATTCATCTCATCAGCCTCCCGTACACCTCTACAGTTTCTTTTGCACACTTTTCCCAGGAAAATCTTTTTACATTCTCAAAACCCTTTTGTATAACCTCTTCCCTAATTTCCTTAACTTGCCTAATCCCTCTAATTATATCCTCAATTGAATAAGGGTTTACCAATATAGCGCCTTTTCCAGCTACCTCAGGCATAGCGGAAACATTAGAAGTAACAACAGGACATCCATAAGCTTGAGCATCCAATATCGGCAAACCAAATCCTTCATAAAGTGACGGATAAAGCAAAACCTCAGCAGAAGCATAAAGCAGCTTTAATTCTTCTATATTCAACCAAGGGAGTGTAACACCTGCAATCACCAAATTATAGCCGCGGCAAGCATCTTTCACCCTTTTTAAGTTTTTTCTTTCCCCTACTCCTCCTATAGCTAGGATATACCTTTCCGGTAGCTTATACTTCTCCCTAAATCTTCGTAGTTCAGCCTCACTCTGGATTCTAACGCTATTAGATATTGTAGATCCTTCATAAATAACAGTAATTTTTTTCTCAGGTATCCTGGAAACTTCAAGCAAGTCTTTTTTTGTGGTTTCTGAAACAGCAATCACCATGTCAATTTCATCCTCAACTAATTTCAACCTTCGCTTATGAACTTCAACAATTTTTGGGTGGGACCATTGCGGGTATTTTAGAGGAATAACATCATGATAAGTAGTGACTTTTTTAGCCCTAGACGGAGGTTGAATCCAATCAGAAGAATGAAATATATCCACTTTTCCAATAAATCTCTCAATTGGTATATTTCTCCATTTATTAAAAAGCATTTCAAAAAGCGTAGAAGGTAGATAAAATTTTTTGATATTCCCATCAATATTAAGAGGGGCTTTTTTTCTTAGGGAAGAAAAAAAGTAAACCATATCTAAATCTTCAACTCTAGAAAGCTGCTGTGCTAAATTCAATGTATAAGTAACTACTCCTCCCTTATGTGCAAGTTGTGAAATATCCATTCCTACACGCATAGAATTATTGTATCAGATTATATGTAGGAACTAAGGATTCCGATTAAGTATTGACACTGTTCCTACCTTATCGATTGAATGATAGTTTTGAATAATATACTTATCTAACTTAGGAGCAAAATCTGAAATTTTTCGCCCTTCAATCTCCGTGTTTCTATCAGAAACAATGATTTGGGGCTGATCTTTTATTATCCCCGCCAACAATCTATCTTCTGCTGCCATTAAAAACCAAGGAAATTGGAAAACAAAAATATCTCCAGCAGGTAACCTATCAGACATTTGATAAAGATTTGGAGCTGCCCCAAAAACAAAGATTTTATCATTATTTTTTGTATACCTTCTAATTTTACTAGCAACCTCAACAGTCTGTTTATCAAAAAAAAGAATTTTCTCACCAAGGTGTCCTCTGTAAAAAGTGACTAACCACCATACAGTAGTTAATAAATAACCTACCGCAAAAACCTTGACTACCCAAGATCCTCCAAGTTTCCAAAATATATAGGCAGTTGCCAAGGCAGCGAAAGGTAAGGCCGGCTGAAAGTGGACAAAATCAAATCTGGTTGAAAGCCCAAACAAGGTCCCAAATAGAAAAATTAGTAAGAGCTGGGCATCCCGCGTCTTTATCTTTAGAAGAATAAAAGAAGCTATTCCAAAAACTAAGGCTACCCTTGCAAAATGAGCAAAAGAAGGTCCCATTCCTCGACCAAATTGCACATAAGTAATCATATTAAAAACAATAGTCCAATACCAAAAATCCCCTAAAACCCCAATTGAGAAAAGATAAGCAGTCACAAAAACAAGAGGTAAGCCTAACCCATATAAATATCTTCTAATCACCCTTACCTCTCTCATCTCCCAAAATATATATATTAAAACTAGTCCAGCAAGCGGGATAAGAACCTGTTTAAAAATAATCCCCATACCTAACAAAAGTCCAGTCAGAAAAAACTTCCGCTTATATAAAGCATAATAAGCTGGCAATAGTACAATAGGTAGGAGACTATCTATCCATAAAACCCATCCTTCAAAAAAAGGCTGCCAAATCAAATATAGAAGATTTACAAGTAACGCCCTAAATTTGCTTTTTAATATTTTGCTGCTAATTAAAAAAAGTAATAAATGAGTGAAACTAACAACGGAAATTAACCAAAGTCTAGCCACCTCAGGCGTTTTCATCCCTAAATTATCAAAGTTGATTGGCAGAAACATTAAGCCAGGAAAATGTTGATCTAATATTTGTTGATAAGGTTTAAGGCCTCTATTAGTCAAATATGGATAGACAAATAGCTCTGGGTAGGGGAAGAAAATAAGCCTGGATAATAGAAAAGTATGTAGAATAATTAAAAGTGCTAAAAAAACTATAGCTATTTTACTTTTTAACATAATGATAAACAAATCCAACCCCAATAAAGTCTTTAATCCCGCTTTGAACATATCCCAAATTTTCTAATTCTTTTGCAACTAATCTATTCGGATCACTAATGTCAACTAAATAATCAACTAAATAAATATCTTTAGTATTTTCAGAATCAGTTTTTAAATTTATCAAATTATCTTTATCTTTTGCTGGAAAATCCTTGAGCGCGCCTTTTGCGTTTATACTGTTTTTAGCATAATAATCAAAGGAAGGAAATGTTCCAGAACTTTCAAAATAAACTAAATAATTTTTATCCACTAGTTTCAAATAATTTATTAAACCTCTCCAATCCTCTCTTTGGAATGAATTATTAAATAAATAAACGAAGGTTGAAAAAAAATAAACTAATAAAATTGTTCCCAAAAATAGATATCTTAATTTAGATTGAAAAGAAAGAACACCCGAGGCAATTAATATTATAAAGGCTGGCAGAATAAATATAAGTCTAAAATAGCTGTATATGGGTAAGGTAAAAGAAATCAAAGTTGCCAAAATTAAAGGAATCCCCAACCAAATTATCAATAAATTGCGCACATCACCTTTGATATATTTAATCCCTCTTGAAATAAAAAATAAGAATAATAAACAAATCGGTAAAAGTAATGAATAGTAAATAATTTTATTTGCTAGGTTAATTCTACCAATAATGAATTTTACAAAAGTTAATGGTATTGCTTTAACATCAAATCCTCCCACTACAAATTTCCAGGTTGGCAAATTTGCAGAAGCTGCCGACCCAACACTCAACTGATTGATAAATACTGGTAACCACCAAATGCCAAGAAGGACTGATACTGCAAGTGCAATAAACCATTTTTTGACCATTGCCCCTTTTTTTAAGATAAAAAGAATTATAAGTTGGGCGGGAAAAATGAAATATGCTACATAATCAGAGACTAAAACTAAAAGATTGCTTAATATATAAATCACCCTATCACCCCTATTCCCCTTATCCCTATTGATAAGCTTTATAAAAAGAAGCATATTTATTGAGACTGCAAGAGTTGCCAAAGCATACATTCTGGCCTCTTGGCTGTAATAAATATGCAAGGGATTAATTGCTAATAATAAAGCAGAGATAATTCCTAAAGTCTTTGAATGTAATTTTTGACCTAATAAGAAAACAATATATATTGTCAGAATTCCAAATATCATCGAAGGAATTCTGACTAAAATTTCACTAATTCCAAAAAACTTTGTCCAAAGCCAAAGGATAACAAAATATCCTGGTGGATGAAAATCTGCTATAGCATATTCTGAAATAATTCCCCATAAGGAAAATTTTTGGGCAGCTAAAACATTAATCGCCTCATCCAACCAAAGACTCTGATTCAAACTTATACTTCTTAAAATAAATCCTAGAAAAAGTATAAATAATAACATTAAGGTTTTTCTTGATGTAGCTCCCAAAGTTTAACCCATACCGTTAATTGATAAATACCCATTATATAGGCTAGAACAAATCCCCTCCATCCATCCAGAAATCCTAATTTATAAAAGAATCTTATGCTAAATTCAAAGGAAGAATTCCAGAACATTTTTATTATCGAAAACTTTATATTATTTTTATACATACTTTGGGAAAGAAGTGTTGAATAAAAATTATTTGACGCTAAAATTTGATTTATTGTTTTGTGTGAGTAATGGAGTTTGCTATATTTCAGTTTTCCCACCTTCCCTTTAACTATCACTTCTTCATGCACATCTCCTGTCCATTTTCCAGAGGCTTTTTTCCAAAGCCAAATATGTTCATCAGGACTCCACCTTGAATATTTAATTTCTTTTCCTAATATAAAGTTTTTTCTCGGGATTAAAAACCCATTGTAATTACCACCATCAGTGACAACTTTTATTTCATCAGCCAACTGATTAGATATTTCCTCGTCTGCATCAACTGAAAGTATCCAATCATTAGAAGCTTTTGACATTGCCCAATTCTTTTGATTTGCAAAGTTATCAAATTTTCTAAAAAAAACTTTAGCTCCAAACTCTTTGGCAATTTTTACAGTATTATCATTACTTCCACTATCAACCACAATTATTTCGTCTGCTAAATTTTTTATACTTATTAAGGATTTTCTAAGATTTTTTTCTTCGTTTAATGTAATTATTGTAACGCTGATCATTTTGGCAAAATCTCCATCATTATTTGCTCATATTGTCTTGCAATTTTCTCCCAGGAAAATTTTTCTGCTTGTAGTCTAGCTTTATTTTCCCAATTCATTCTTAAAGCTTGACCCAAGGCTTTTGCGTAAATCAATGAATCTTTTTCATTGATTAGTATTCCCGCCTCTCCTATTATCTCTCTTCTTGTAGCGTCATCTGGCGCCACAATCCCTAAGCCAGATGCTAAAGCTTCCAAATAAACAATACCAAACGCTTCTCTATCCCAAGAAGGAAGGGTGAATAAATCTACTGATCTATATATTTTTGGCATATCCTCATGTTTAACGTTTAATATCATGAATCTTTTACTTAAAGTTTCATTAGCTCTTTTTATTAACTCATCCTTTAAACGCCCTTCACCTACTATTAATACTGATCCTTCATCCATCTTTGAAACCGCATCAATTACTTTTTCGTGATGCTTATACCAAACTAAAGCTCCACAAGATAAAATAATGGGTCTTGGTAAATCAAGATATATTTTCTCACCTCTGGGTGAAAATTTACTTAAATCAATACCATTTGGAATCTTTACTACCCTGCTGCCCCATGCCCACTTTCTAGCCCAAGCCGCCATATTGTCTGTCAGTGCTACAAATACATCCGGTTTAGCGACAGCTATATTCCAAATATCATCCCAGCCCTGACCGCTATGACCAGTAATTAATACTTTATATTTTGAGCGAAGCGAAAAATTCAAGCTTTGCTTATATCCACCTATGTATTTTGCGAGAGAAACCTTTAGACTTTGCCATCTACCGTTTACTGGAACTACAATATCGTATTTACCTTTTAGTACTGCTTTTAATGAATCAGCTTTATTATCAGAAAAAATATCAACAGAATGTTTCAAGGATAATCTGCTACTCAACTCTCCAATAAAACTTTCAGCTCCTCTTTCAATTCTACTTTGATACCTGTTAAGAAATAAAATCTTCATAAACTAATCAATTAAACGATACCTAAAAAGGGTCCAAATTGCACTAACTCCATCCTTCCAGCTTATCTTTTTCCCTTCGTTATATGTACGTGGCTTACATTTAATTGGAACTTCCACTATTTTAATACCCTGCCTCAAGATCTTCGCCGTTATTTCAGCTTCAAAATCAAACTTACGAGAGTTTACTACTATATTTTCCAACACTTTTTTTCTAAATAGTTTATACCCTGTTTCCATATCACTTAAATTGCTTCCGTATAGAATATTTGTAAGTAGAGTTAAAAATCTATTAGCAATTAAATGTAAGGGTAAGACAGTTTTTTCTTGACCCCAGAACTTTAGTGGGTAATTAATTAACCGGGTACCATACACAACTTGTGTTTGATCTTTCAATATGGGGTCAAGCAATCTCTGATAGTCTTGAGGATCGTACTCCAAATCTGCATCCTGGATTATACAAATTTCTCCTGATACTTTTTCCAGTCCTGTTCTTATTGCAGCTCCTTTACCAAGGTTTTCCTTATGCCGGAAAACCTTTATCATCTTGTTCTTATATCCCTTAAGAATATTTTGAGTAAGATCTGAGGAACCATCATCAACAACAATTATTTCTTTTATTAAACCTTTGGGTAGCTTTTGATTATTAACTTTTTGCAGAAGCTCACCGATAGTTTTTTCTTCATTATATACAGGGATTATAATGGATAGTTTCAAATTTATTCCTTCTCTACAATTACTAAAATCGAAGTTCCTATTGGTGGTTCAATTATATTCTCTAAATATAAAAGTGGTGAAAATAAATTAAATAATTTTATTTTTCCCTCAGTAATTTGTTTATTTTTTAATATTCTTCCGGAAATAAACCAACCAATTGCACCTATAAAATTTAATTTTCTATGGGAAATAACTGTATAACCTATCTCTTGCATTTCTTTAACTAAATTATCAGGGTTATATCTTCGGAAATGCAAAACAGCTTTATCTATTTCACCAAATAAGAAATCGTAAATGGGAACCAAAAGAATTAAATTCCCACCCTTTTTCAAAAGTTTAAACATATTCTTCAAAGCTTCGGTATCATTATTAATATGTTCTAAAACATTTATACAAACTACCGTGTCGAATAATTTTTCTTTAAAAAAATATTGTCCTTTCTCTATATTCCCAAAACCTACTTGAATATTATAACTATTATTTTTTCTGGAAATATCAATTAGATGCTTATCTATATCTATAGAGGTAACTTTTCCAAATTTAGATAAGGTGGAAGTAAAATTACCTATTCCACAACCAATTTCCAATATTTCACCTTTCAAATATTTTCTAAATTTACTTAAAGTCCACTTATTATAAAACTCTGCCTGGCTCATACTCTCTAATGTTGAAGTACCTGTGTATTTACCCATTTTTTTGAAGAACTTCATTTTATTCTCCTCTTAATTTTTCTAAATGGTGTTAATACTTTTGCTATCAATAAATCTACACCTTTTATTTTTTGCCAGGGTGAAGAAACAATAGAAGGAAATCTTTTGCTAAAAACTTCTGGATATTGAAAATCTTTTTTTATATTTCCCAATTCATGTTTAAATTTATTGGAACATCTCTTAGAAGTAGATCTTTTAAGATGAGTGACATGCAGATAAGGGCTGTCTAAAAAAATAACATTTTCTCTTTCTTGAATCAGGGAATTGTTTTTATCCAAATAACTCTCCTTCCCATATGGCCAATCTACATGAAGGCCAGGAATTTTTTTGTTAATTGCCCTTAAACTAAGATGCCCTTTTCTACCCAAAAGTTGATATTGCCCAGCCTTTTCTTCTTGAAAATGGTAAATATCTCCCACCGGAACAATCATCGGCACTACAATTCCATCTATTTTATTTCCTTCTTTCTGGATAGTATTTATAACTTTTTTTATTGAAGCCTCCCACCAAATTTCGTCTCCATCTAAAACTAAAATCCAATCACATCTTGACTCATCAAGCATAGCCTGACGCATTTTAGGAAACCTATCCTTATCAACAACACCTACCTCCTTAAACTCCACCTTATCCCCCTTAATCCCCCTTATTCCCCTTATTATCTCTACAGTTTTATCAGTTGAACCTGTATCATATACTAAAACTTTATCAACATAATCTACCACACTCATAATAGCAAACCAGAGAAAATTTTCCTCATTATGTACAATAGCATTCACCCAAATAGTCATTTTTTCACCTTTTCTTTATTCAATTTAATAAACCAAAATAAAGGAAGTAGGAAATTAGCAATCATACCAACCAACACTGTTAAGGCAGTTCCGATTACTCCGTAATTCGTAATCATTAAGTATCCTAAGACACCTATGATAAAAAGGTGAATAATTGAAATCCAAACAAAAATATCTGATCTGCCAAAATAAAAAATTATGCAGTTATGTAATGGCACTGAAATTAGAAAAACCAACATAGCTACAAGTAAAATAATAAAAGGTGTAACTGATTGTAAGTACTTCGATCCATACAAAAATGGTAAAGCAAAAAATGATAGTGGGATAGCAAGACTTATTAACAAACTCAAACCTAATACTAAAAACTGGAACTTTTTAAAGTAATTAAGCATCTGTTTATTATCTTGGAAGCTAGCAAATTTAGGTGCTGCCACCACTCCTAATGCTCCTACAACCTGAGGAATAATTTGAGTCAGCTGATTGGCAGCTCCATATATACCAATATCTTGAACTGATAAAAGTCGGGTATTTAAAAAAGTATCCAGTCTGGATGAAATAGCTGCAATGAAAGTAAAAAGGGCAACCCATTTATTGAATCTGAAAAATTCTTTTGCAACGCTTCTTTCATTAGAAACAGCTAAAATCCTTTTTGCTGGTAAAAATAGTAGTGTAAGTGAAAAACCAAAAAAAGGAAGAATTATATAAGTTGAAATTCCGTAAAAAAGATTTAACTGTTGGCTAAAAGAGAGAAATAAAATTATCAGTAATCTTAATAGATTAGAGCTTATATTAACAAAGCTCCAAAGAAAGAATTTTTGAAAAGATTGTAGAGCAGAAGTTGCAAAAGAAAATAGCAGCGCACCTCCTACTCCAATCATCGCCAACCTCAAAGGTACAATCAGTTCAGGTTTACCAAATATTAACGAAGAAACAATGGGGGATAAGAAAAAGCCTGAAATAAGAATTAATAACCAAACCAAAAACTTTATTTCTAAACTAAGTTTCAAAAATCTGAATGCCTTCTCTTTATCAGTCTTTAAAGACGAAGAAACAAAACGAATTAAACCAGTATTAATCCCTAAATCACCAATATCAGAAATTAATGTTAAGGTGACAATTGTAACTGTTAATAAACCAAAATCAGCAGGTCCTAAGAATCTAGCCATTAAAATATAGAAAATAGCACCCAAGACCCCATTAATAATGGTTCCCAGAATAGTAATTTGTGAATGCCTCCAAGTTTGAGTTGATAAAATCTTTCTTAACATATACTTAAATCATAAGAACCTGCTCGCACTTCAGTATATAATATTATACTTCGCGCTCGCAGAATCTGTTAATTCTTCTTTGAAAAATTATACAAAAAGTAAAACAATTGACAGAAGCAATGTAGCAGCTGAAATTATTAGTCCAATTGGGATATATTCCTGTGGGGTAAAAACTAACTCATAAATCCCATCTTTGTCTAACTCAAATCCATTAAGTAAACTATAAACAGAAAATGGAGATTTACTATTTAACCTCCAATTATCATCAAAGTATTGAGCAAATACCAACGTAGCATTCTTTTTCAAATTTTTTATACTAACTTTATATTTTGTAGGATTGATTTGTTGATACGTAATATGTACATCTGCTATATCATCCTTAGCATCTCCTGCATCTTCAAAATCCGTTATCTTATCTTTATAAATCAAAGCTTTTTGCTTATATAACTGCCACTCTGATAATGATAATACTGCCAAAGCATTAATAACATTAATACTGCCGACTGTTTTAATATTTATTTGACTGTCGCCGTTTAATATTCCAACTTCAAACCATCTAACATTATCATCTTTTTTTTGTGTAGTAATTCCTCCAATTAGCTTATTATTTTGATAAAAATTTACCTGTCCAGATTTTGAACTCTCCATCACTCTGGCTAATAATATCTTACCTTTCGTAATTTGCTGGCTTTCTACTTTCAACTCTAAATTACCTTCACTAATAGCCCATCCTCCCTTCAAATCAAAATCTTGATTATTAATTCCATATTTATCATCTAAAAAATCTTTCCAATTTCGAAAATCTGAAGTATCTCTTTTCCACCATCTAGAGACATCCGGGTCATGATTTAAAAATTTTGCTGGGAAGATTAAATCTTTATTTTCAACAAAGCTAGCTGCTAAATCTAATATGTTTTTGTGAAAAAGGACAATTTTGGCTTGTGGTAATTTGTCTATTTCTTTGCCAAATGAAGAAAATTCTTCAGCAAATACAAGTGCATTTTTTGAAAGAGCTAAATTAGCACTTTTTGTTGATTCAGTATAAATTTTGTCTGAACCAAAAACTACCCAAGTATTTGGAGTAACAAAAAATTTATTTTGATACGACTTAACCCTTAATAAAGGAACTTTAGAGCTGTCAATTCTTGACAACCAATCCAAATGAGACAACTGATTTAAAAAAGTATAGTAATATTTGATATTATCTGAATTCAGATTATCTCTTTTTGGATTTAATTGAGGATATACTACATATCCTATATTAGCTATATCAAACAGTTGACCCATATAATTTGCTTCTCTTAAAAAGTTAAATGTTTCATAGCTTCCTTTAATAGCTTGAGCAAAAGGTCTTTTCTGAGCCAAACGTGCAGCTTCAACCGATGGATGAAGATTATTTAAACTTGTTAAAGGATAGATCGTAGGTATCCAAAAAATATTGCTTTCTTTATTATCCTTGAGAATCAATTTGTTAAGTTGCTCGTATTCCTTTTGTAAAGAAGGGGTAGAAAAGGTACCAGTCATCTTACCCAACCAAACAGGGCTAACTAAAAATATTAAATAAGTTGTTAAAATAACTAAAAATAGATTTCTAATTGATGAAGTGTTTATTTTCTTGATAATTTCATCAACTGTAATTCCTATTAAAATAGTATAAGAAAGTGCTGTTAAGAAGAAAAACTTAGACGAGTCCCGAAACAAAGAGAAGCCTAATAATTTTGAATAAAGCCAAGAATAAAATTCTCCAAATGGCTCAGAAGAACCTTTGGTTAAAAAGATTGAAATTAATGCAATCACCAGCCAAAACCCAACTAAACGATTCCTTGGCCTAAACAGTGGCGCTAAAAAAACTAATATTGGAATAAGGATAAACTCAAAACGCAGTTGAGTTATATTTCCAAATACGTTTTTAAACCAATGAGGAGAAAGAAATAATAATGAATGCGATAAAGAAATAAAACTTGTAGATGAGGATTCTGTAAGATAACTATAAAAATTATCCGAAAGAGGAAACTTTAAAATAATTATTATCCAATATGCATTTAATCCTAACACTATAGCAGTAATTATTAATCCGCTCTTTAACCAACTCCTAATCCAAGGTAACCACGCATTAAGACGAAGAAATAAAAATTCATATAAGAACTTAATAAAACAAAGTAGTAAAAAAACATAGATAAATCTTATATCGAAAAATCCAATTAATGAAATTACTAATGCAGATAAAATTTTCTTCCTTAAATTACCTCTAATTCCATACTCCAAAGACAGAAATCCTAAAGGGAAAAGCGCATAAGCTAAACTAATTGATAATTGCCCCCCATCAATTACCAAAATGATGTATGAGTTGGCTAGATAAAATAAGATAGATATTAGTCTTGCATAAACAGATAGTTCGAAGTATTCAAACAGCTTCCAAATTCCATAACTTCCTAAAAATAAGAAAGGTATTATGATAGATAATCGTTCCAAGATAACGAAAGAAAAATTTAAATTTGCAAGTAAGCCCAGCAGCAGATTAAAAGGCCATGACCATAAAGTGAAACTAGCATACTCTCCTAATCCTTCCGTACCACCTACTGACCAAGTTTGAGGAAAAGCCGCTAGGGACTTCAATAAGTCTTGAGAAAGCAGGGAAAAATCACTTGCTACTCTCGGTCCGGGAATCCACCACTGCCAATATATTCCGGCTAATATAATACTCAAAATGATTATGTAAAACTTATTTTTCATTTGTTACTTCCCAAATATATAAAGTTATTCCTAATACCAAAACCCAAAAAGATATACCAAGGAATCTAGAAGCAAATCCAGAGTGACCAAACATAATAAAGACTGCACTCAAAATAAACATTAACAACACCAACCCAAAAAAATACCTACTTTTAAGTCCCATTCAACAAATTATATACTTTAATGTATGTGGAAAAAAATATCCCCGTTTCTTATTATCTTAATAACTGTCTTATTCCTTTACCACCCAGTCCTATTTACTTATTTTTCTCAAGATGACTTCTTCCATTTTAAAGTAAGTCAAACAGATGGAAGCTTAACAGAATTTATTAAACTTTTTGGATTCTATCCTTTTGAGAAAAGAGGCATAGCTTTTTATAGACCCTTATCTAGAGAGATACCATTTAATCTCTATTACTCGATTTTTGGTTTAAATCACTTCCCGTTTAGAATCTTTACCATGATTATTCATTTTGTAAATATCTATCTGGTCTTTTTGCTAGTGCAAAAATTATTTAAAAATAAATTTTTATCTTTTTTTACATCTTTTTTCTTTGGAATAACAGCTGCTAATGTTGCAACGCTTTATTATTTAGCCGGTGGTATACAGACATTGCTTGCTACAGCGTTTGTTTTATTATCCCTATTATTTTTTTATCATTATATAGAAACAAGTAGTGTAAAATTTAAAATAATTAGTCTTTTGTTTTTTCTTTTAGGTATATCTTCCCACGAGCAAACACTAATAACTCCCTTTTTAATATTTGGATTAGGAATAATCCTTAAACTGAATAAAAGAAAGGTTGCCGTTGATACATTACCCTTTTTTTGTTTCGCAGGCTTGCTTGTACTGATTGAAGTCTTTAAAATGGGTTTTTCTTCACAAGAAAAGCAATATCAAGCCATCTTCAGTATCAAAACTGCAATAAATTCTTTGTTTTGGTATTCAAATTGGGCTTTAGGCATTCCTGAAACCTTGATAGATTTTGTTTCCCCAGGTCTTAGATTAAATCCAACTCTACTTAGATACTGGAGTAATTATTATATATTGATTTTTCCAGCTTTTTTTATATCTACAGTTTTACTTTTTATCGCCACAAGTTACCTTTTTATAAAAATGAGAGGTGTATTTATAGAAAGAAGGTTTTTATTTAATCTTATTTGGTTTCCCTTAGGACTGTTACCAGTTATCTTACTTCCCTTACATAAATCCACACATTATTTACCAATAAGTTTACCTGCTTTTTGGGTACTGATAGGATATATAATTTTCAGCTTTTACAAAGAATTAAGAAAAAAAAGAATAATACTTGCAAAGATATTTATGTCTTTAGTTATTATTAGTCTAACTGTTTTATCTTCTACGTCTGCTATATTAGGCAGTACAAACTATTGGGCAGCCAACAGAGGAAAATTAGCAGAAAAACTTTTAAATCAAGTAAAAAAAACTTATCCTAATCTACCAAAGGGAACTGCGCTTTATTTAAAAAATGATCCAAACTATCCTTACTTAACTAAAGAATGGGGTAAAGCTTCAAAACAAGCAGCGTACATTTTAAACGGCAGCGACGCGCTTCAACTCCTATATAATGATCCTACTATAAAAGTATTTTACGAAGATTTGGGAGAACTCCCTAAAGATCTTTCAGAAAAAAAGGTATATTCAATTATAGTCAAAATTTATGATTAGAATTTTTCAAGATACCCTCTCTTTATAATTTCAGGGGTATAGGAAAAAATAGTTATAAATAATATTCCAAAACCTAATCTTCCAATCCAATCAGCAATCATAAGATTTTGCAATAAATAAATTAAAATCATTAGAACTAGTAAACAACATGAGAAAATTATTAAATTCTTCCTAAAACTAGGTAACAAAATATCAGAGGTTAGAATAACCGCAAAAAATATAGGTTGTATGATTTGATCAAACCTTTCTATTTCTATCCCATTATCCAAAAACGCAAATATAAATCCAGACAATAAAAATACTACTGGCGTTAAAATAACTTTTTTAGTTATATTCATTGCTTAGTTTTAAGAACGGAATACACAAAGCCGATTAGAATTCCTACCCAGCCAAATCCAGCAACCATAATTCCCAAATTAACATTTTTTTGGGGCTCAAATTCCAGCTTGAAATTATACTCGCCTGTTTTATCAATGTAATATGTATTGCCATACAAATTTCCTAAAAAGTGTTTATCAATTTTGAATTTATCATTATCTTTAAATAATTCAAGTTTCCATCCAGGATTAAAAGTCTCTTTAAAAAACATGAACGAAGGTTTATCTAATTTGATTCTTCCCTCATACTTTACTGGACTTAACTTTTTAAAACTTGTTAAATAACCAGAAGGAGAACTCACAAGCGAGTCATTTGATAACTTCTTTCTCAAGATTAAATTATTATCCATTAGCCTATTAATCTGAAGATTTCTAATCTGCACAGTAAAAGTTAAAGTCGAAAATTGATTAAGAGGTAACAATAATCTAAGATTTGCTTTACGTGTAGCTATATTAAGAGGGGTTGTAACAAAAGAAACTCTCTGCCAATCCTTACTAGTTGATACTAACTCCAAAGGATAGCATGTAGTCTTAGTGCAATTATCTACTACATTATCTCCTTCAGTATCCTCCGTCATCTCTATGTAGAATTTATCTGCGTTATCAGTTAGTGCCTCAAAGGATATTTCATAAATATCACCTCCATTTAACTTATCCAACACCATAGTTGCAGCTGATCCTACTTGAGGATTTGCTGTAAACTTCAAAATTTGATTATTTACTAACTGACTGACTCCTTCCAACTTAAATTCATTAAGATTCGACACCAAGTTGGATGAAGGATACATTACATAACTGATTTCATGTACTCCTTTATCTAATTCAACTTCTGTCAAATGAGTGAAATCGTCTCTACTGGAGGGTGTTACTGAAAGAGGATTTCCGTCCAAATTGATATGTAATTTTGAGATGATATCTGGGTATAAAGGAAACATACTATTATCCGTAATTAAAAGTTCATAAGACGCACTCTTGGGTAGATAAAAGCTATGCACTCTTCTCTGAGACTGTCCGTTGGTCTCTTTCCCAACAGAAAAATACTTGGGTAAAACCTTATTGTTAATTAAGTATGTGTTCAATCTATCATAAAGTTCTTTTGCAAACACATGATTATCAGTATCTCCTGAGTTATAAAAACGTTCTAGCACATAAAGATGCAGGGTGAACACTTTTGCAAGTAAAGATCTTAGTATGCGTTGGATGCTTGAACCATCAAATCCGCTTGTAAAAATTGCATTTATTTGATCATCATAACTTTTTAAAAGAGATTGGGGAGGAATATTTTGATTTATTCTATATTTGTTTAATTCTAATATTAAATTATTTGCTGACATTATTTTATCGATTAATGTCTCACTTAACAATTCCCCAGAATGCAAGAATAATCGTTGTTTAGCTAACTTAAGCTGATTAAAAGGGAGTGCATCATCATTAGGATCAATAATACTTTTATTTAACATACTGTCTAAAACCTCTTTTGAGTATTCCCATGTATATAAAATTGTTCTTGGAAATATTAAAACCTGAGAAGAATTCTCCCATAGTACATTATCTTTTTCTTCACCCATAGCAGTTATCTGACTGTTAATTTTAGAAAACGTAAGTGTTTGCATAATATTGCTTTCTCCTGCATCTACTAAATCATAATTATTGCTAAATATTATTTTAGGTTTATAAAAACTATCCTTAATCTTATATATAATCAGGCTTCCAAATGATGCTTTATTTTCTAAAAAATCTAAACTGTTAAGAGTATTCTCAATCTCAAACAGATCATTTAGTTTGATATTTTTCCCGTATGTTGAAACATCATCCCATCTCATGTCTTTATGAAATACAATATATGAAACATTAAACGATTGAAGCAAATTAAGAATTTGTTCATTATTTAAAAACGGTTTGTTAAAAATAAATGCAAGACTTCTAAGCGTGTCATCTACCCTTTTTATTCCCACATTTCTTGTGATAGAAGGCAAGGATGTAAAAAGAATTTCATTTACTTCCACCCCATGATAACCATGTTCCCAATTATATGTAACTACATCATTATTCGTAAAAGGTAAATGAAGAATATTACCTTCTATATCTTTTTGTTTTTTAAACCAGTTATCTGCCTGCTTGTAGGTATCCGGAACTTGAACAAGCAGTGGATAGTCTGGTTTATTAAAAACTCTTCCAGTAAACATAGGGAATGCAAAAATCAATATACTTATTAGAATAATACATATCGCTAACCGAGAAATAAACTTTCCAAATCTTCTGGTAGTATAAAGAAAAATATACTCTAGACCTATTACAAAAAGTGTGCTGCTGAAAAAAGGTAATAAAACACCTAATTTCTCAAAAGGATTTCTGATCACTCCTATAAAAAAGGTGTTCATAAACCCCCAGATATAAGGATACCCAAAAGGATTAGCAGCACCCTTAGCAATAATAATAGTGATTAGGTAAAATAATCCTAAAACAGCCAGCTTTTTATTCTTCAGTACTACCAATAACCCAAGAAATATGACAATTGCCGGAATCCATGGGAGGATAAGAAAAATAGTATTTTTATAGATACTTCCAAGTTCCTGGGTATAGAATAAATAAAATGGGTTAGCATACTGCAGGATATAAGGCAAGATTGTCTGTTTACTAATATTAACAAGTGTGCTGATATTATCTTCACTTGAATGCTGATTTGGTAAAACTTGCGTTGATACTTTAGCTACCGGGATTAACCACCAAAGGTTGGTTAAAATAAAAAATGTCAACCCAATTACGAACCATTTAGTTACTCTGACTAAGTTTATTCTTCCCTGCCAGGGGAAAACCGCTTCTGCCAAAGTAAGTAGAAAAAATGCTATCCATAAGGCAATAAAAGATGTTAGATTTCCGAACATATATGAGGAAATCAGGCTTACCAAAAGTAGAATTACAAGATGAACAAAGTTACCTTTTTGAATCCAAAGCTTCCAAAATAATGCCAGGATAGGTAAAAAAGCAGCCAAAAAAAACCCTCCATATAAAAAGCGGTGCCAAACCTCCACCAACATATAGGAGTTAAACATATAAAATAAACCAGCAATAACCGCATAAAAAACCTTATCCTTACCTATATATGAAAGGGTAAAAAGATACATGCCATACCCCATTAAAAATAGCAGGCAAAAGAAGACTAGGGCTTGTAACATCAAAGGGGAAAGGAGATTTTGTAAAAGAGACAAAATAAAATACAAAGGAACTGCGCTTATAAATTGAGGCACCAGTGTCCCCGGAGCAACATCTGCCCACCAGATAAATTGCTGGATATTTAAATATCGGGCAGGGTTATAATATGGCGATATCCCTACCTCTGCTCCACCATAGTATAATCCGCTTTTAAACCAGCTTATGGTGATTAAAATACTTAATAGAAAAAATACTAGCTTTTGAGACATGAACTAATTTACAATTATTATAGTACTTTATATTTACTCCGAGGTGAAGACTAGGAAATCTTATATTCAACCACAGATTGAATTAATCCGATTAACCAACCAATAAGACTTATGCGCATTACTCCTTCTGCTATTTCCTTTGACCCAACTACGGTTAATATGGCTGATATAAAAAACAAGATAAAGGCCGACGATAAATAAAAAATGCTTTTGAAATGTAATGTTAATCCAATAAAAATCATTAATAACAAAATCCACCAATAGAATAATTGATCAAAAATAGTGGATTGATAATTTCTTACAATTAGACTACTAACCAGAATAATAAACAATGTTAACTTAAATATAAGTAGTAATAATTTATTTTTTTTCATTCCTACAAAGAAACCTCCCTCCCAAAAATAATAGTCCTGCTAGAATAGTCAAGATAGACGTATTCTCTCCTTTTTTTAATATTTCTTGAGGTTCATATTTTATCATCAAATCATAACTTCCCTTTTGATTAATTAACCAACCATTTGCGTAGGTGTTTGCTAAAAAATGCTCTTCACCTACCTCTTTATTAGAACTTGAGTATACTTTCCATCCAGGATCAAAGAGTTCACTTAAAACCAGAATAAATGGATTTTGTGCATCCTTTACTTTAACTTTATACTCTGAGTTATTTATCTTTGTATAAGTGATATTTGGCAAAGTAAGTATAGAGTCTTGATTATTCTTCTTAACTAAAAATGGAGATTCTTTCAAAATTTTATTTAAGGAGACATTACTTATTAAAACCTCAGTTGGCATATCAAATCTCTTCTTTGTTTGTTCTTCATTACATTTTTCATTCCCGAGATATTTAAGCGCTTCTTTACAATTATTCCAAGGCCTTACCTTAAACACCAGTTTTGCCGAATCAGCAGTAGAAAATGGAAGAAAATACTCAGAAAGTTGTTTAACATCTGTAAAATTATACAAATCTGGTCCTGCATACTTAAAAAAATTAGGATCTATTTTATCTTTTTTATATTTATCATTATTCTGTTCTATGGTTACCTCTATACCACTACCTTTTTTGATTAAATAATTAAAATTTAAAATATAAGAGGAATAGGGATCAAATGAATTTATTCCAAATGTTTTCTCAGCTACCCCGTGACCGATATTAAGAGTAAACTCTGACGGGACTTCTACTAGATTAATTTCTTTAGGGGTGTTCCAGGCAATCTCGTGTTTTCCTTTATTAAAATTAAAAGATCCTAAAGAAACATAGTCATTTTTAAAAACAGCATCTGTATAAACTATATTATCATCAATTTGAATCAATAAAGGCTCATTCCAAGACAATCTAAAATACTTATCCCAAGATTTTGCATCTAAAAGAAGTTCGTAATTTCCAGAATGATCTATGGAAAATTGATAAACTTTTCTACCTTTAATAGGAAAGCTTTGTTTATCTTGATATCCAAAATAAGGCGATATTCCTCTTTCGATTAGCAGATGTTTTAAAGTCTCTTCAGCTACTTTTATTGTTTCATTTTCCGGAAAATTCTTTTTAAATTTACTAATCTTTTCAACATGTCTGTTAAAGACTATATATAGCTCCTCCTGGGTTATTGATTGATTGTTAATTTTTATACCAACGTTTGGAACCTTTGGAATAACTTCTTGTAGATTTTTAATATAAGCAAGTAAAGAAATCTTCATTCCATTTAAATTGCCTCTTTCTAACTCCTTTTCAGCTTCTATCAATCTTTTTCCTAAAAGAGATATTTTTCTTACAAGAAGTTCCTCTCTATTTCTAATCGACAAATCTTCAATTCTCTCTTTAAGTAGTATAAGTGAATAAAACCTATGAGAGGGAAGAACTTTTACAGCTGGGAAGATCAGGTCATCCGTAAAGCTAAAATCAGTATGTGTTCGCTTACTGCCCAATTCAAACTTATACGAAGGATGAATAATCTCTGCTTTAACTAAATCCTGGCTTATAATCTTATTATCATTACTATAAAGGACATCCTCCTTATCTAACTGTAATATATCATCTATTTTTAAAGCGCCGCTTGCCTTAACAATTCTCTTTGCAGGATAAATCGTTCTATCCTCCCAGTCTGAATATTCCCAAAAAGATAACTTATCAAACGTCCTAACATTATTAAACTTATAAGGAGAAGGTTTCAAAGCTTCAATTCTATTATCAATCACTTGAGGATTCCTCATGTTACGAGTTTTCCAATCTATATCAGATCTGACCACTAAATACTTACTATTTAATATATCCATAACTTTTGGAAATTCATTCTTGGTAAGAAAAAGCCTTTCTAGATTCATAGAGACTTGTTCATAAAACGGAATATTCGTACTAAAGGATACTGAAGTGACTGGTAAGAGTTGATTTGATAGTTCAACCCCTGAGTATCCTTTTACCCAAGAATACGTAATACCCTCACCTCCAATTGGAAGAACCGTTAATCTAAAATTTCTGCTTTGAGAAGCCAACCAATCCGCGGCTTGTTTATAATAATCAGGTACTTTTATATGGTAACCGACTTTATAATTGTTTGTTGGAATTGGCCCACCTGTAAAAACAAGTCCACTCCAAAAAGGTCCTCCCCAGATAATAACCAGCCAAAAGAGAATTAAAAAAAACATCACGTTCCCCCATCTTTTATTTAATCTTCTAATTATCGAAAAAGCTCCCATACAAAAAAGCGGAGCTGCAGAAAGAGGTAAGATAAACCCTATTTTTTCAAAAGGATTTCTAAAAACTTGTAGAAAGGAAAAACTTATAAAAGCCTGATTAAAAATTTCACCAAAGGGAGGATTATTGCCTTTTGTGAAAAAAATAGATAATAAAAAAAGGGGGCCTAAAAATAGCACTTCTGGATGCTTTCTTTTGATAACTATTGGAAATAAAAGTATACCAGTAAATAGAAATTCAAAAAAAGTTATTAAAGGAAATTGATATATTTTAACCCAGTTGATAAGTTCAATATCTGCAAAAAACGATGAATGCTTAAATCTTAGGAGGTCTATAAGCTTACCTAATCTTTGAGAAAGCACATAAAAAGTGTAGTAATTATCTGTACTAATAAAAGAGCTCGAAGAAACTAACGTAAAACTGCCTTGTCCCATATAGCTTAAGACTTGCCCGATCCACCATAAGTTTACAAGAGACCAGTAAACAAAAGTGAGTATGAAGAATTTAAATACAAAGAATTTATTATTCTCTTTACTTACAACTGAATAAAAAAAGGTTGTGTATATAAATACTATCCAAAGAATCATGTCAAATGCTATTGAGGTAAATGCATACGAGAATACAGTTGAAACTAAACTAATTACAATGGCGTATTTATATTGTTTTGTTTTTATACCCTTAAGAAATAGAAAAAGAGAGATTGGTAGAAGAGCATAAAAAAATAAGAAATTATTTAGAAATCTGTTCCATACATTTACCAAGGAGATAGGATTAAACCAGTAAAAAAGTACTGAGAAAATTAAGTACTTTTTCTGAATTTCCGGAAAGACCTGTTTTGTTAAAAAGTATATACCAAATCCAGAACAAACCAATACAAACCATAGAAACGCAGCTTGAATAATAGGGGAAGGGATTCCAACTCTCTGGATAAGAGATAAGAAATAATAAGTAGGCGCACCTGCAACACTGATATTGATTGGGTGACCTAAAGTATAAGCAGCCCAAGCTGACTTATTAATATTATGTTGGATGCTAAGATCATAAAAGGGAATACCCGACTCTCCTGTTGCCATCAGATTACCATCCCGAAACCAAATCAGGATTAATAATGTAGGCAGAGACAGAAGTAGTAGTATGTATTTTAACCTAAGGCCCATCAAAAATTTAATCCAAAAACCCGTCAAATGTTCCCTTCATAAACTCAAACCATCCATTCAGATTTTTATTTTTAGCAGCTTTGTATAAATAATAAACACAGAAAACCGGTAAAAACGCAGAAAAAATGAAAATATTTTTACCAAACTTTTTCATGAAGATCAATCTGTTTCTCCCTACAAAGTAAGCTCTTGATAATACTCTATCTACATCATCTTTGGAATACCATGATATTTTATGGTAGGCTAAAGCCTTTGGCGCATAAAATGTTTTAAAACCTATCTCTCTCGCTCTGAAACAAAAATCAGTATCCTCATACGTGACAAAATAATGATTGTCAAAACATTTTAATTTCTTTATCAACTCTCTTTTTACTAAAAGTGCTGCAGGTGCTACCTGCACCTCTTCCACCTTCTCATATTGACCAACGTCTTCTCCGCCTCTAAATAGAATCTGACCCGTCCATAGATTTATTCCTGTTCCTGCTGACCAAATTCTTTTTTTATTTCCGAAGTAATAAATTTTTGGGGTAACAATTCCTATTTCTTTACTTAATTCTGCAACTTTCACAAGCTCGGCAAGCATATTCCTTTCTGCTACCATATCATGATCAAAAAAGAATAAATAATCAGAATAGGAATTAGCATGCTTTATACCTGTATTTCTTCCTCCTGTTACACCTGTATTTTTATTTAAATTAATTAGTTTAACTTTAGGAAACTCTTTTTTGACCTTTACTGCAGTTCCATCACTAGATCCGTTGTTAACTACTATTATTTCTTTTGCTTTATAAATTTGATTTTGAACTGAGGCAATACAACTTTTGAGAGTATTCCAACTATTATATGTTGGTATAATCACCGAGACCTTTTTCATAATGATTTATTTATAGAAGAAAATATACAACAAACATAGCGATAGTACAATAAATATGCTAGTATAATGGACATCTAAAATTTGCTTATGGAATCCAGAAGATATGACATTTTATACAAACATGAAGCCAATCATTGGTGGTTTAAAGGCAGGAGAAAATTGCTTGAAGCTATTCTAAAAGACTTACCTCAAAAAACCCCTTTAAGAATATTAGATTCCGGATGCTGCACAGGATATAACTTGTACCTTTTAAGCAAGTTTGGAAAAGTATACGGAGTTGACACTGAAAGAAAAGCTGTTGCATATTGCAAAAAAAGAGGTTTCAGCAAAATACGTCTTTTAAAAAATGGCTTAAAAATCCCCTTTAAAGATAATTACTTTGATATTATTACGTCTTTAGACGTTATAGAACATGTTACAAAAGATAAGGAGTATTTGAAAGAGTTATACAGAGTACTTGCTCCGGGAGGACATTTAATATTATTCACTCCTGCAATCAAACTATTATGGAGTCACCTTGACACTAAATCTCACCATATCCGCCGATATGATAAAAAGATGCTTGCCACAAAAGTCAAGGATACTCAATTTGTTATTAGAGACATTAAATACTTTAATTATCTAATGTTTCCTCCTATCTTACTTATTAGACTATTACAAAAACTTCCTATGTTTAAAGAAAAGGATTGGGGATCCGAGTTAATAGTATACAACCGATTTATCAATAAAATTCAAACTTTAATTTTTTATCTGGATGTTTGGTCTGTAAAATGGTTATCTCCGCCCATTGGGGTATCCCTTCTTGTAGTAGGAAAAAAATAGTTTATGAAAAAGAAACTCATCTCAATTGGAGTTATCTGCTTCAATGAAGAACTAAATGTGGCGCCTGCCTACAAAGAGCTAGTTGAGGTTACAAATAAAAATAAAAACTACAATTATGATTTCATTTTTGTAGATAATGGCTCAACTGATAATACCAGGGAAGAGATAAGGAAGATCACTAAAAAAGATAAAGGTGTTGCTGGTATCTTCTTATCCAGGAATTTTGGTAACGAGGCATCAATTCAAGCTTCTTTAGATTATGCGCAAGGAGATGCATATGTATGTTTTGAGGGAGATTTACAAGATCCTGCAAATATAATCCTAAGTTTTATTAAAGAATGGGAAAGGGGATTTGATGTAGTAGTTGGTATAAGGACGAAAATAGCAGATACTTTCTTAATGACTAAAATCCGGAAATTGTATTATAGAATCTTTAGAAGTATTTCCAATATTGAAGTTCCTGTTGATGCAGGCAGTTTTGCCTTATTAGATAAAAAGGTCATGAATGCTATTAAAAAGCTTCCGGAAAAACATAGATTTAATAGAGGTCTAAGAGCCTGGGTAGGATTTAAAACAACTTATGTGAATTATCACCGCCGCCCTAGACAAAGAGGAAAAAGCTCTTATAATTTATTAGGTTATATCCATCATGCAGAGAAAAGCTTTTACGGATTCTCTTATTTACCGCTGGATATTATTGTATATACGGGTCTGCTTATCGTAACCCTCTCTTTCTTATTCGTAATTATTTATTTATTTTCATTCATTTTATTTGGGCAAAAAATTGAAGTATCCAAGTTGATAATATTCTCAATTGTTCTATTTGGAGGAATCCAACTTTTGGCTCTTAGTATTATTGGAAAATACATTCAAGTTATTGTAGAAGAAACTAAAGCCCGCCCGGTTTATATAGTGGAAGAAATTGTGAAGAATAGTTTTCTAGATAAAAAATGAGACGTTCACCCGTTTTACTATTTTTCCTAAGCATTTTTCTCCCAGTTGCAATTTTACAATACCTTATTTTAAAACCGCATCTTCTCTATGGATTTGCAGATATTGATTGGGCAGGTCTGCTTCAATATAAATATATAAACAATCCTTTTTCGCTGGAAAGTTTTTTAGAATTTTTTACTAAAGCTGGAGTATATACTACCCAATATTATTTTATAGGTATTCAGCATTCTCTCTTTGGCTTAGATTATTATAAATATAATCAAGTTGCTTATGTCTTAAAATTTCTCTCCACAATAACTGTTTTTCCTATTTTTTTTATAATCACCAAAAGAAAGTTAATTGCCATAGTAGGAACACTAATCTATGCTTTTTCTTTTACTTCTATAGCAGCTCTTTATACAGTTATGACTACCATAAATTATCTTGGAGTCGCATTTATGAATATATTTATCTGGTTGTATTGGTATCTCGCTCAAAAAAACAGATTAGCTTGGGGATTAATCCTATCTGCAATAGTTTCCTTTTACCTCGCTTTACTTTTTGCAACAGAAAGAATGTACCCATTGGCAATATTCGTTATCGTAGGAGAATTTTTTTACATATTCACTCAGAAATTTTCCAAAAGCTCTGTAATTTTAGGACTAAAAAGGCTGCTATTACTTTTTTCTCCAGCAATTGTTTTGACAATAATAAAACCCGTTATCCTTAATATTTCGATGAATTTTTTTTTAGGTACGAGCCGTTTGCTTTTCCAAAAAATTGCCGAAGGTAACTGGCATCTGCTCTTTACACCTTTTGCGGCCTTAGGTAGTATGTTTTTGCCAAGAGAATATACCATATCTTTTGGAGAGATTAAGCTAAATAGTCTGATCGATTATTTGGGCTTTTTGCTTGAAGGACCTTTATTTATATTTGGCAGCATTACCTTACTCGCTGGACTCTTGTTATCAAAGAAACCCCGTCGGTTTATAATAACAACCTTTATATTTTTGATTCCACTGCTAATTTCTTCTTTTTATCTAGCTACCCGTAGAGAAACTATTAATCCTGATTTAGTTGATGCTTGGGGCAGATTAAGAATGTATTTTGATCCCGGTTTTGTAATACCTCCTACTTTGATCGGGATGTTTGTTTTATCTTTAGCATGCGCATTCCTGCTTGAATGGATTAATAGTAAAACAAGGAATAATCTTACTTTGGCTTTATTTATGGGTCCCCTCTTTGCATTCATTTTCATATTTTTAACTTGGTTACCTGCTGATTTAGTCTTAGTATTTATGGGTATACATCGCTATCTTACTATTCCTGCTATAGGAATCAGTCTTGTTCTTGCAATAACTTTTGTTTTAGCTTACGATAAAATACGATCAATCAAAATCCTCAAACCCATATCATTCATCCCTCTATTATTACTTCTCCCTTTATTTACAATTTATAATCAATCCATTTCTAATTATTTTGCAAATGAGTTAGATTCTGCGGGAACAAGGGCATCTGAACATATACGGATGAAGGGAAAACTTTTATCGTATATTGAGAATTTATCCGAGTCAGAACCATCTGTATTTTTCTTTGATGAATCTCAGGATCCCAACAACAGCTACTTTAATGAAACAACCGTACTTGCCGGATTTAACTTTTGGATTATGTTTAGAGAAAATCATATTCTGCCAACAAAAACTCCTAAGCTAATACGAAGTTATTTCTTATGTGGAGGTAGTGGGAAATTCTGCCCGGAGAAACTGAAAGAGGCTGTGGTTAAAGAAAATGGCGTCAAAGGACTACAGTTTGATAATATATTTTACAAAACGGAGAATTTTTATGCATTTAGATTTATTAACAGAGATCTTTATAATATTACTGATGAGCTGAAATCAACCTTGGGCCTGAAGTAATTTATCTGACAATTCTAGGCTTTGGCAATGGGATAATAAATTTTCCTTTAAATCCCTTACTTTTTAATTTTGGTATTAATTCTTCAGCAATATGCCAGGATAAAAGCAAGGCATAATCAGGCTGCTTATTAAATAATTCCTGCTCATCAAGAATGGGAATTAAAGTTCCTGGGATATATTTACCAATCTTATAAGAGCCTTTTATTTCTACCACGCAATCTAAAATATCCTGATCCAACCTTAAGTAATTAATTAAAGTACTCGCTCTGGAAGGAGCACTTACTCCAAAGATTCTCTTTTTCTTTTTCTTTATATCAAGGAGAATCTTTTGTAATCCTAATTTAGATAATACAACTTTATCTTTAAATTTTAGTAAATTGCTTATATTGGTTACTGCCTCTTTTTCCTTTTGTAGCATTTCGGAAACACTTTTGTCTTTCTTATAGATACCTAGCCTAGCTGCATATACTCTGATTGACCCCCCGTGGGAAGGAATTTGCTTGATGTGGAAAATTTCCAAACCATGCCTTTTTAATAAATACTTTAGACTGATTAGAGAATAGTATCTTAAATGCTCATGATAAATAGTGTCATACTGAACCGTTTTAATCAGCGGGTAAAGATAATGAGATTCTGAAATAAATACACCGTCAGATCTTAAAAGTGAAATTATATTATCTAACACTTCGTTAACGTTTTCTATATGGGCAAAAACATTTGCCGCAGTAACAATTTTTGCTTTGCCATACTCCTTTTTAACTTGTTCAACTACTTCGATTCTGAAATAATCAAGTACCGTTGGAATACCTTTAGCAATTGCCAATTTACCAATATTCTCGGGGGTAATTCCTAAAACCTTAGCATGTTGGACAAAGTTACTAAGTAGCGTACCGTCATTGCTACCGATATCAACAACTAGATCATCTGGCTTCAGACCAATCAATTTTCTTACTTCTTTCCCAAGATCGGCAAAATTATCTCTTAATACTTTTGTGGTACCGCTGGTGTACGGATATTCCTTGGGAAAAATTATTTGAGGGTCTACTGCTAATCCCAGTTGTACTAAATGACACTTAGAACAATATAAAAGCTGGGCCGGATAACTGGGTTGCTCTTTAGGTTTTGCGCCGATCGGATGCAACTGATTAACCGGGGGAAGATACCCGAGGAATAAAATAGATTTTAAATTACTGCTGCCACAGATCTGACACTCTGCTATTACTAAACTGTTTCCTGTACCAAAAACAGATTTCAATCCTTTAGTCATTTTTAAATTGTAAATGGGCGAAGTCATTATACCATTGGATTGTTTCTTGTAAACCCATCACTAAATCAAATTTTGGTTTAAAACCCAATTTCTTTAATTTAGAAATATCAGGACATCTTCTTTGAGTACTTCCGGGAGTTAATTTGCCAGGAACAATTTTGATTTTTATACCATAAATTTTCCCAATTTCCAAAATTAATTCTTGAATGGAGGTTTCTTCCATTACTCCAATATTATATATCTCAAGATGCTTTCCTTTTTGTAAAATTTTATTAAATCCTGTCACAAAATCATCAATATAAATAAATGCTCTGGTCTCTTTTCCGGTTCCCTGAATAGGTAAATTAATAACTTTACTATCTTTAACTAATTTTCTAACTCTAAGAGTTAACTGTGGTATTACATGCTCCCACCCCATATCAGAACCATATACATTATGTGGTCTAAAAATAATTGCCTTTCTAAAATACTTTCTACCATAATTTATTGTTAAAAGCTCAGAAATGATTTTTCCTCCTCCATAAGAGTATCTGGAATTCAGTGGGTCAGGAACTGTTAGCGGAACTGTTTCAGAAGTCGGTATTACTGCTGGTGTTTGGTAAACTTCCGAACTGGATGCAAGAAGGATTTCTTCAATATTGTTGCTAATACAAGCATCCAGAACATTCATCATTCCTTTAACCCCCACCTCTAAAACCAATTCTGGTTTTGTGTAGAAAAACTCTGTCCCATTAATATAGGCAAGATGAATCACACTATCTATTCCCTTACAAGCTCTTTGTACTGTATTCATATTTCTAATATCTCCCTTGATCATTTCAAACCTTCCTTCAACTTCTTTTAATCTCCTATTTGATCCTCTGGATTGATTATCTAAAACTTTGACAAAGTAACCTGTTTTGATCAAGGATTTAACAATAGCGCTACCAATAAAACCTGTGCCACCTGTAACTAAAAATTTTTTATTCATCTAAGAAATTTTTTATTTTTAAGGGGTTTATTTATTCGAACAGTTTGCGAAAATGCGGAATTAAAAAAATTTACTGAAGTATATTCTGAGGCAATGTATCCTTGAGGAAGCTCTCTTTTGCCACCCTTAACAATACCCCATAAATCAACTACCTCTTTGCTTTCCGGAATAACAATACCTTTATAATTAGAATGAGGAATAGCAACAATTATTACATCGCTATTTTCGATTAATTTCTCTTTAGAAATAAATGTTGGGTTTTTGGCAAATTCATCCGAATAATAAACCTGAGCACCATTAAATCTTAATATCTTGCCAAGCTTATATGATAAAGAATCTCTAGTATCATCAATATCTGCTTTAAAAGCCATGCCTAGAATTCCTACCTTTTTTTCGGATAAATCATATCTCTTTTTTAAATTTTCGACAATGAAATTTGGTAGGCCTTCGTTAACCATCATAGCAGCATGTCCCAACAAAAAATTATTCACATCAAATGCTGCCAGCTGCATAGTATCTTTTAAAAGACATGGTCCTGCTGCAAACCCTGCTGATGGGAGATTAGCAGCTCTTTCATAACCCTCTTTCATAGCCCATCTCACTCTTTCATAATCAACTCCAAATTTATGTGAAATCATATAGAATTGGTTCGCCATGGAGAATTGAATATACCTCCAAGCATTTGAAAACAACTTAACCAGTTCTGCCTCTCCCATTGATGTTTTAATAATTTTGGGAGCAATTAGGCTAAACAAAGCAGCTGCACTGTTTATTGCGTGATCACTTAATCCGGCAATAACCTGTGGAAGTTCTCTCAACTCCTTAATTGCATAACCTTGTGTAATACGCTCAGGACAATATGCTATATGCCAGCTTTTGCCATTACTAAGCATTCTTAATAATTGCTCACAAGTATTGGGGTAAACTGTACTCCTGACAATTATTATTTGGCTTGAAGTTAAATACTCTCTTATGCTTTCAAAAAACTCCAAAAAAGCTCTAGTTCTAGGAGTTAAATGCTCATCCACCGGAGTACCAATGGTCACTATTACGTATTTAGATTTAGAAATATCTTTAGTATCAAAGGATATAAATAATTTTTCAGCCTTTAAAACCTTCTCCAATATTTCCTGCGCTCCATACTCTATAAAAGGCATCTGACCTTTTTTAACCATTTCACCATTATTTTTATCAATATCATACAAACATACCTTAAGACCCTTTTCGGCAAAAGCAATCCCTAACGGAAGACCAACATGCCCAAGTCCACCTATAATAACCACATCATAAATTGTATTATTTTTTGTTAGCATATTATTAAACGCCCAAGATCATATCATAAACCCACTTCTCTTAAAACCTCATCCCTAATATCAATAATATCCTTGTTAATAAACCTATATGCATGAAAATTATTTAGTTTATAAAAATTTGGTATATTACCTCGAATTGAATCTGCATACCAAACCCCTTTATCTCCATTCTCGATCCTTAATCCATCCTTTAAAACTTTTATACAACTTAGGTGGGTATGCTCTGGACATTGACGAGTGCTTCTTATCATTCCCGGTGTAGGTAAATCATTCAGAGTCCCATCTTCGTTCAATTTCGTCCAATATTCAAACCCCGCTAATACTGTTCCCTCATTAAAGTACGCATTATTTCGGTCTTGAGTTTCATCAAAATAAAATAAAGATTTATCTTGTGTATCTATCCCTCTCATCAGCAAACGTAATTTATTTTTCATTCTAGTTTGATCTATCCCTTTTGCTCCAGCAAAATTTAACTCATCTTCAAAAAACTTATTCGCTACTTGGTAGTTGATAATAAATAGCGGCACCAAAAATAAAAATATAATCCAGCTAAATTGTTTAGTAAATTTTATTTTTTTTAATCTATCAAAAGCTATAACCAAAAACCCTGAAATAAAAATGCTGGTTCCGATTGATGGGATACTTAAATACCTTTGCGGACCCATGAATATTAATAATATATCTGAGGAAATCCAAGTTAATAAAATAAATAAGAAGGAGAAAGCAATACCAAGTATTGGCGGGATTAATATTCGATCTTTGTTTTTTAACCAATCAATAAGAAGCATGCAATTTAGGACTAAAACATAGAAACCTAAGATAGATGGTATTGCAATCAAGTTTGGGTCAAAGTGAATACGTGTTGGTGTTACCAAATGTTGCCAATTAAAATTAAATAAATAAACTATTATTCCAAACAGCAACACTGATACTAAAATATTAAATATTAACTTAAGAGATTTTTTACCAATAACAAAAAAGGGCACTAACGATATAAACCCTAATCTAAGAATAGGACCGAATATTAAAGAAGATATAAATTGTGGAAAATCCTGGAAATTTAACTGGCCCAGCATTTTCCAGTATTCACCATATAAAAAGATACTCCCTAAGGAAGCAAAAGGTTCTAATAATAGCTGTAGATTCCCATTTAAAATACCTTTAATTTTGACAGTTGCACCCAAAAGGAATTGACCTGGAGCAAAACCACTAGGTATTCCCTTTGAAAACAATAAAAAATAAAAAGGATAAAGAATAATGAGTGGCAAAAAAATAACCAGTCTCTCCTTTTTAAATTTGCCTAAAATAATAACAAATAATTCAATAATGGAAATAAGAATAATTAGAGGATACATTCTCTCTGGTTTCAGTATAAATGTTACAATGAGTAAAATAATGGAAATCAGAAATTCGTTGATTTTCCTATAATGAAAACTTTTATAATATGAGATTAAAAATAAATTCATAAAAATTGTGGCTAAGAAATATCCTCCAGAAGAAAGCTGAAAAAGCACTCCCGCATGTGTATATGAAATTGTATAAATCAGACTGGTTATAAATGCCAGCAATTTCTTTTTGAAGATTGTTAAAACTGCTAAATAGACAGAAATTGCAGATATTACCTTGAGAAGCTGAGTTACAAGATGCAAACGCGAAAAATCCAAACCTATTAACTGCTCAAGAAACCCTACGTAATATGATTCTGTAATATATACTCCCAAAACTTGAATTTCTTTTAATAAATGATTTAAAGATAATTTGCCAAAAAGTTTAAAATAATAAAGTACCTGCCAATCGACATCTCTAAAACCGTAATTTAGTTGATTTAAAAAAACTAATCCGTTTAAAAGGATCGTTAATGAAAGTAAAAATGATATTACGAGTAAATTCTTTTTATCTAGTAAACTCTTCATTTTTGTCTTATTATATAGGGTATGAAAATACTGTCATCTTTAAATCCTTTGCCAATTCATTATAGATGTGTGATGTGTAATTATAATTATAACTTAAGTTTATAAAAATCTTTCATGTATTCAAAACTTCCTATCAGTATCATTGTCCCAGTTTTAAATGAAGGCTCAAATATAACACTTTTTCTTCAAACGCTTGAAAGAGCAATAAAAATCAAGCATGAAATAATTATTGTATATGACTTTGACCAGGATGATACTGTACCAGTTGCAAAAAAACTACAGCATAAATTTTCAAATATTAGGCTAATAAAAAATAATTTAGGAAGAGGTTTAATTAACGCTTGTAAAACCGGATTTAAAAAAGCAAAAGGCAACTTTATTGTTGTAATGCCGGGCGACTTAGCAGATGATCCTAAAGCAATTAATAATATGTATAAATTAGCAAAACAAGGCTATGATATTGTTTGTGGAACACGTTATTCTAAAGGAGGAAAACAGTTAGGAGGAGGATTTATGAAAACTGTTCTCTCAAGAATTGCAGGACTGACAACCCCCGTACTTTTAGGTATACCTACTTCTGATTTAACTAACGGGTTTAAACTGTATAGAAACTCACTTCTAGATAAAATCGGTATTGAATCTCAAGGGGGTTGGGAATTCGCTATGGAAATATTAATCAAAGCTCATTTCATGGGTTTTAAAATTACAGAAACCCCCTCTACATGGAAAGAAAGATCATCCGGAAAATCAAAATTTAAGCTCTATAAATGGCTACCAAGATATATATATTGGTATGGTTGGGGTATTACTCAAAGACTAATCAGGAGTTAGTATCTTTTTCCAAATTCTTTTTGAAAAGCAAAATCCCTTCATCTATAGTATGAAGTATATTATTTCCAATTTTTTTTCTTATCTTGAGGGTATCTAACCAGCAAAATTTAGTTCTAGGAGCTTTTTTACCTCTAAAAAATTCTTCAAAGGATATTTCTTTTATTAGATTAAAATTAAAATTAAAAATTCTGGCTAATTTTTTGATAAACTCTATATTCGTAACATAATCAGTTGCCCCTAGGTGATAAATTCCACCAGCGCCAGTTGCTATTAGAGCATGCACTGCCTCAGCAATATCACTAACGCATATTGGATTTATTACTTGATCTGTAATACCATAGATCTCTTTTCCTTCTTTAAAAGCATCTAAAATAGTCCAGGTGAAATTCTTTCTTTTGTGAGGAGTTGTCGGGTATGGCATTATAAACCTGACTACATAATTTTTGTCTGAAATATTCATAACTATTTGTTCACCCATTAATTTGGATTTACCATATCCTGATTTAGGATTGGTCTTATCAGTTTCCTTATAAGGTCTATTTTTCTTTGTTCCGTCAAAAACTGCATTTGTAGAAAAATATAAAAGGGGTATACCAAAAGATGCTGCTACTTTTGCAACAAGAGCAGGTGCCTTAACATTTAATAAGTTTGCCAGCTCAGGCTCTTGTTCTGCCCTATCAATACTAGCCAAACCAACGGCATAGATAATATTATTCGGTTGAATTTGTTCAATAATCGCAGTTACATGATCGCTTCTGATTACATCCACTTCGTCATGAGCAGGAGCTATTATTCGATATCTATCAGATAAAAGTTGCTTTATCCCAGACCCAACTAAACCACTGCCGCCAAATAATAAAACTGTCTTCATATCTACATTGCTTCTTTTAAAATTTAATACTATTATAGAGTCGGCTAGAATAATAATCCATGATTAAAAAAGAATTATTTCTTTTATCAATATTCATTTTAATAATAAGCTTCTCTCAAATATTAATTTTAAAACCACATCTTGAATTTGGTTTTTCTCCAGATGATGTACGGTTTTTTTCTGATTTTCTAATTCTTGGATCACCATTTTCCAAATTAAGTCAGGCTTGGCAAAATACTGGAATCTATCAAACTCCACATCTTTATTACGGTGGTATCATGTTTAGCTTATTTGGCTTTAACTACCAAACTTATCATATAGCCAGTTTATTTTTTAAAATCCTATCAATCATTAGCTTATATATCCTAATCCAGGTTATATTTAAAAATCGTTTATTATCTTATATATCAGGAATCATTTACTCTTTTCATTACGGTTCATTTGGCTCCATGGAAATGGTGACAAGAACCCAAGATTATTTACTTATCACTGGATTGAATATTTTTTTCATACTTTTTTACTTGATTTTCACTGATAAACTCAGAGATATCTTATGGTCTATCTCTTGTTCCATGGTGTTATTTCTTACCTTCCTTATTAATCCGGCCCGGGCTTATTCCTTATTACCATTTATTTTTTTTCTAGGAGTTGCTATTTTTTTAACAAAAAGGACTTGGTCAAACTTTTATAGAGTCACCAAGCATTTATTCGTATTCTTTTCTTTACTCATTTTATTTTTTATTCTAACAGGCAGCGGTAGAGCCTCTCCTGGCAATCCTATAGCTATTATGCAAAAAATTTCTGCGGGAAATCTGCAAATGCTCCTAGCACCTTTTAGCTCATTTGGCAGTCTTTTTTTACAAAATGATAGCTTAAAATTCCTTAGTTCACCAACTTGGGCTTTATCTGACTTCATTAACTATTTCTTAGGAGGACCATTAATATTTTTTGGGGTCGCTACTATGATTCTTTCAAAAATTTTATCCAAAAAGCCGTTAAAATTTTTTCTGGGTGTTTTCGTGGCTAATTTCATTGCCGAGTTATTAATTTTTCTTTTTATAGATATAGGCAAAAATTTACCCGACCATCTAAAAATGACTTATGACCCTTACACTTTTACGCCTACAGCAGTTTTGGGAGTTTATATTACAACCTTAACTATATTTATTTTTATTGAATGGCTAAATAACAAACAAAACAAGTTATTGATTCTCTATCTTCTTGGTATCACCTTTTCAATCACTTCTGTTTTGCTAACTTGGATTGTATATTCTTTGGTCCACATACCAATGGGAATATACGGGTATTCAACTATACCTTCTATGGGTGTCTCTGTAGCAATATCCATGATTGTAGTTTTGACTTATAAACGGATTAAAAACCAGGAACCGTTTTCAAAAATCCTTGCTCCTTTTGTTTTTTTGATTCTTGTATTATATTTTTTTTACAGCAATAACCAAATACAGACTTATCTGAAAGCAAATATGGATTATGGAAATAAAGCCTCAGATCAAGTCTCTATTAAAGATAAGTTCTGGAGTTTCCTGAAGGATGATACTACTCCATGTAATAATTTTTTCTTCCTTGAAACAATACCCAATGAACAAAATGGATTAAACTATAGTTTTATTATGATTGACAGATTTGACAGATGGTATAGCCTGTACAGCCCTTATAATTCAAAAAAACCGTGTCCAGTTGCACTGCTGATTAACGATGAAGCAAAACTTCTTTCAAGCTATACTACTTTAGAGGAAAAAGAAGGCTTTTTGTATAAATATTTCAATGGCGGAGATAATTTTTTCTCCTTGGAGAACTTTTATGCATTTAAATTACAAAAACGTGATATCTTTGATATAAAAGAAGAAATTTTAGAAAAAATTGACAAGCATATAAAATAATTAACAAGCTATTTTTTCTTTTCATCAAGTTGACCTATAATCTCATCCTTAATATCAATAAATTCTTTGTTCTCCATTCTATAAGCATAAAAATTAGTTAAAGGGTAAAAAATATTATATTCACCTCCTACAGATATATCGCGATTTACGCATACTGTATAATCATATGAAAATCCTTTTTCCCCATTATAAACTGTGTAGGCTTTTTCTAAATCCTTAATATTCGTGGTTACCGCTTTACAATTATCTCTGATTAAGTTATTGTTTTCATCATAATATATTCTGTGAGTAATTTGTCTAACAAAAGATGCCTCATTAAAATTTACATCTGGAGAATCATTAATGAATACCAATGCCGGTTTCCTTAAATTCTCCCTACCAAATTTGTCTAAGAACCGTCGATGCATAGTATTTTCCCAATATGAGGAAACTCCTCCAGATTGTCTAATAAAAGCATAGTGAAGTTGATCTAACATTCTGTAGTCTTTCCAAACAATTAATAAAATAATAGCCCCCACTATTGAAAAACACAGTAATCTAAACTTTAAGTTTTTTATTTTTTCTAAAGCCTTAAGACTTAAAGTAAAAATTGCCGCGGTAAAAATGACTGCTCCAGGAGAGGAGCTAAAAATGTATCTGTCATTAGACAGCTTAATCATTAACATCCATGGACTAGTCAAATATAAGATTAATATTGAAATTACAGACCATATCCAAGCAAATACAGCAATCATCAGAATTTTGTTATCTCTTTGATTTTTCCACCATTCTAAAATTAACAGTATACCAAGTGTGAAAATATATCCTCCGATAGAGGCAAGAAAGATTGTTGGATTCAGATCCAACTCAAAATAGACATTCCCTTCAACATCCACAAAAGGAATCCTTTCGGAATTGCTATGTATTAGAGCCAGAATATAAAAAATTATCTCGAGTACGATCGTTGAAAACATTATCTTTGTAACAAAAAACTTCATTTTTTCTCTGCTAAAAATTACAAATCCTAAAAAGATTGAAAGAAAAAATAAAATTAAATTTACTATTATAAATCCAAGCAAGTTGGGCATACCTTTTAAAATACTCTGGTCCACAAATAAAGTGCTGACCATCTGGAATGGCAAGGAAAAGGTATATAAATTTCCATCAGTGATTTGTCTTATCCGGGTAAATACTCCCACCATCGGATTAAGTTGATATTGTGTTCCATTACCTTTCAAAAAAATAAATGGTAGAAAATAGAAAATTAGAAGTCTTTGTATAAACACAAACGGACGAAATTTTCTTCCCAAACGAACCAATTCCACAATAAAAGGTATCGGCACAAGAAGGTAAGCTCTAGCTGCACCTGTAGAAAGAGCCAGAAAGAAAAATAGGGAAGCCAGTAAAATATATCTATTATCCTTGACTGATTGAATATAAAAATATATGGAAAAACACATAAATACAACAAGCAAGTAATTTAAGCCAGTAACAATAACAAAAAGTCCCGCAGTAGAAGGAAATATTATAAAGAATAATATTACAAGAAATGCAAATAGTTTACCTTTAGTTAATTTATATACAAGATATCCTGCTGATAAAGCAGCTAGAGATTTAAAGAATAAAGTAGTAAGTTGAAAGGCTGTTTGGTTTAGACCAAAAATATTTCTTAAAGTACCTATATAGTACAGTTGTTGTAACGGATGTAGGCTTCCAAGGTCATTTTTATAAAAAGGGAGGAAGGTGCTAAGTTGGCTAGCTTTATGAGTGTCGTAGTAAAAAAGCCATCCCCAATCATCCCCTTGCATCCCAAATTGTAGTATATGAGGAAGAACTAAGATATGGATAATCCAAACCAATAGTATCAAAATTATAGCTAAAAAGACTTTGGAAAATTTATTATTTGGCATTGAATAGTTTTTAAGAAAATCCATTAGGATTATTGTCCAGATTGATCAAGCTTAGCCAGGATTTCATCTTTAATATTCACAAAATCCCTATTTTCCATTCTGAAAGCATAAAAATTAGTTAAAGGATAAAAAACTATCTTACCTCCTGTAGATTGATAAGCATCTATACAACTAGTATCATATTTGAAACCTTTCTCTCTATTTTGAACTACATAGGCCTTTTCTAACAATTTAATGTCATTGGTCACAACCTTACAATTATCTCTGATTAAGCTATCATTTTCATCATAGAATATTCGAAATCCTAAAGGGTTAAAGAATGATCCGCCTAGAAATCTTGCAGTTTCAGATTTACTTTTAGGATCGATATATAGAAAAATTGGTTTTTTTAAATTTTCTTTTCCTAGTTTAGTCAGAAAACGCTGATACATGGTATTCTGCCAATAAACACTTCCGCCTTCCCTTTCATTCCAATCATAAAAAAATTGATATAAGAATTGATAATTCTTCCAGGTAATCAGCAAAACGACCATAAAAAATATTGAGATTGATAATAGTCTATACTTTAGGTCTTTTAGTTTTACTAAAGTTTTAAAACTTAAGGTAAAAATTCCAGCTGTGAACAATACGGCGCCCAATGTACTAACTAAGAAATATCTATCATTAGAATGATATATCATTTCATATCTAGAGGTGGTAAGAAATAATTCTACTACTGAAGCAATGGACCAAAACCAGGCAGCCGCAAGCAGCATCAACGATTTATTACTTCTTTGGTTCCTCCACCATTCCAAACTCAGAATTAAACCAAGAATAAAATAATATCCTCCAATAGATGCCTGAAAAACTGTTGGATTTAACGACTCAGTAAAACGCAGGGAACCCTCAGCATCTAAAAAAGTGACATTGTGGGTGAAATTAGAACTTAGAAGACCAAAAAAATAGAAAGCTGCCTCAATTAGTAAAGTAGGAATTATCACCTTAAGAGCAAAGGAATAAACCCCCCTTCTCCCCTTAATAGCAAATCCTAAAAAGATTGATAGGATAAGAAAAAAAACATTCAGCATTAAAAATCCACCTAATTCTGGATTTATAGAAGGTAAAAGTAATTTTCTCCATTCTAAAACACTTTTTAAAATGCTTTGATCGATAAATAAAGCACTAGTACTCTGAAATGGCAATGTAAGTGTGTATAAATTACCCCGCATAACCTGTATTATATGAACGTATATTTCGTGTGTGGGTTGGAAGGGCCCCCAATTTAAAGCTATATAAGGTAGAATATAGAAAACTAGCAACCTTCTTAAAAATACGAATGGACGGAATGATCTAACTAAACGGATTAGCTCAATAAAAATAGGCACTGATAAAATCAGGTAAGCCCTGGCAGGACCTGCGCAAACTGCTAAAAAGAAAAAAAATGAGGCCAGCAAAATTTTTTTGGGTTCTTTTGTAGATTGGATATAATAAAAAACAAAGAGACACGTAAATGGAATTATTAAGAAATTTATACCACTCATCGTAAAATTAAGCGGGCCCGCAGCAGAAGGAAAAATAATGGAGAAAAAAATTGCAAAGAATGCAAATAATTTATCTTTCAATATTTTATACACTAAATAACCTATAGAAACAGCTGCTAAAGATTTCCAAAATATATCTACCAGTTTAAAAATTGTTGGGTGCAAACCAAATATCTGTCTTAAAGTCCCCAAATAGTAAACTATTTGGACAAAATACGGATTACCTAAGTCATCCTTAATTCTAAAGAAATTATTTAGGTTATCTCCCCTATGGCTGTCAAAGTAAAGTAAATACTCCCAATCGTGTCCATTCATTCCCCATTTGACTGCCTGGGGAAGAAATAATATCTGGACAAACCAGACTAAAAGGATCAAAAAAACTGCGGCAGAGATTTTTAAAATAATCATTCAACTCCTAACTGACTGAGAATTTCGGATTTAATTGGAACTATATCATGGTTGATCATTTTAAAAGCATAGAAATTTTCCAGTTTATAAAAACGGTCATCACCACAGACGCCTTGACCTTGTACAACCATCTTTTTACCATTAACTACATCAATTCTAAGTTTATTAAATTCTTTAGCAGATATCACTGATTTGCAATGTCCGCCAGGATCAAAAGGTAAACCCTTTTCAACAGTCAGCATAGGAGGAATATCCCAAGTAAAATTTGCACCATAGAAATAACCATCGTCAGATGAAGTATCAAGATAAACAAGAATCGGACTTTTATCATTTAACTTACCCTTACCAACTTCTTTCCAAAAACTTTCTTGTATGCGGTTTTGATCGGAAGCACCGTATCCAAGTTTTAACCAATAGGCGTAGTATTTATCAACCTGTATGGCGCTCAAAATTAGAAAGATGAAAAAATAGGAAATCATTAAAATAGCAGCTATCTTTCTTAATACCCCTACCTTTAATATGAGATTTTGGAATGCAAGATAAAAAATGATTGCCAAATATAAGCTTGATGCCAAAGCTGCAATGGTTAAATAACCATGAACTCCGGTAAAAATAACATTATCACCAGTGAGTATCCAAGTAAAAAATGTATATAAAAGAGAAAAAATAGGTGCCAGGCTTACTGTTAGTAAAAGATAATTATCCCTTTTATTTAACCATTCTATAAAAAAAGATATCGCCGTAGACAATACAAATAAACCAACTATTCCGGCAGTAAAGTATGTTCCGGGATCGACTGCAGCTCTAAGTTTTGGGTCAAGATAAATATAATTATTAGCAGCTAAGAAAGCAAGAAGTAATAGACATATACTTAAAAATAAGCTTCTTAAAACAAACTTTATCGGTTTATTAGATACCACTAAACCAATAACAATCAATATTGGACCGGAAAGAATTAGAAATCTGAAAATCAGAAAAGTTAAAAAGGTCCTAAAATCCTGATAAAGAGGATTTCCTCCCACTCGTGCAAAAAGACTTAACTGATCCAATAAATCTTGTGGAGTAAAAGTTGAGCCAAATGAGGCAAAAAGAGAAATAAAAAGCTGATAGTTACCTTCTGAAAAAATTCTAATTAATTTATTAATATTTAATTCACCTGTAGCTGCTTGAGGATTGTAAAGCACTACAGCAATAAAAGGGGAGTATAGAAATATAAGTCTTAATATTGAACCTTTAATAGTAGTTGACGATCTATTAAACCAAAAGTTAAGAAGTTCAAAAAAAGGCAACAATAACAGAATCGGATAAAATCTGGGTATATCAAAAAAGGATGCTGCTAAAAGAAGCATTAATAGCAGAAGCATTGTTTTTAGATTAAAATTATGCTTCCGGGCAAGCCAAAGATAATATGCCAAAAAAATATTCATACTTATTATGACTAGTGATTCATTTCCCATAAAAACATCATGTAAAGTGGCAAAAGAGCTAAAATGAAGAGAGAATAAAAAAGTTGCTAAATATGCCAAAAACTTTTTTCTAAATAGAAGATAAATAACAGGAAAAACGCTTAAACCGGCAAAAACTTTCAAAAAAGTATTAAAAATATGATAAAGCGGATAATTTAATCCAAAAAAATTATACAAGATACCCACATAATAGACACGCGCAAAGTTATGGGAACCAATTTCTTTCCAAGCTTTCGTCATATCCAATAGAGGATCTTTCACTACTTGTTTATACCAGGCCAGAACATACCAATCATCATTATTGAAACCATAGTAAAAATGTGTTCTTGCTATTATAAATTGAAGAGTAAAAACAATTATTGTAAAGATAATAAAAAGGGTAAGATTTTTCTTTAAGAACATATTCTAGTATTAAACTAAGGTGGATCGCATTGTCAAGACAGTAACAGAATTTAAAGTCTGAGAACAGCCTTAATATTATAAATTTCTCTGATGCTGTCCAAACCTCCGCTGATCGGATCGAATTTAGTGTCTGAATCATTTTTCCACTCAATTGGAAAAACTCCTATATTAAAATTACTTTTTTTTGCTCTCAAAATATGCTCTAAATCAAACATCATACCATCAGTTTCAAGATCACCAAATAAACTTTTTGCAACATCTCGTTTATAAATTTTAAATCCGCATTGAGTATCTCTAATATGACGGGGTACTCCTAAAATATATTTTACAAGTATACCAAAGGCTCTTGAACCAATTTTTCTATAAAGTGGTTGATTATTTCTCATAATTGTTTTTTTATCTCCTCTATCGGCAAATGCTAAATCATAACCCTCTTCTAATTTTTTAATTCCTGAACTAATAAATTTAAAAGGTACACAATATCCAGCATCCGCAAACATTATATATTTGCCCTTGGCTTTTTCCACTCCTTTTTTGATTGCAGCCCCTTTACCTATTTTTTGCTCCTTTGCAATTAAAACTAAATGAGGGTATTCTTTTTGAAGTTCCTGCACTATTTTATTCGTATTATCAGTTATACCATCAGTCGATACTATAACTTCTGCAGTTATTTTCTTTTGCTTAAAGTGTGTAAAGGCTTCTTTAACATCTCTTTCTATTTTCTTCTCTTCATTATATGCTGGAATAATTAAAGACAGATAATACTTTTTCATATTAGAATGAATGCATCGTTATAGTCTTATCCTTGCACTCAACAAACTTTTACATATAATAACGTTAGATGAAAGGATTTGTAAATAATAAAGTTTCGCGAGAACGAGCTATAATCATCACCCAAACACCAATGAGAATCACTCTGGCTGGGGGTGGTACGGATGTTAATTGGTATAGTAATCTCAAAGGTGGGGCTTGGATTAGCGCTTCTTTTAATCGTTATCTAATCGTTACTTTATCCATGACCGAGGATCCAGAGTTTATCGGATACTCTTACGGTGAGGAGGCTGTTCAAGGAAACTCATATAAAATGATACCTAACCTATATGTTAAAGAATGTTTAAAATATAGTAGCGTCACTAAAGGAATCAGTATTAATATCAGCTCAGAAGTTTCTGGTAGATCTGGATTAGGAGGATCAGCAGCTTTGGAAGTTGGTTTATTACATGCTCTATATTGCTATAAAAGACAATCTGTATCACAACTCAGATTGGCCAAAGAAGCTTTTAGAATCGAGAGTGTGAAACTCAAACGTGACTATATTGGCCCTCAAGATCAATATATTGTCTCATTAGGAGGAATTAAATACTTTGAGAGAGATACATCTGGTAAGGTAATATTTGAAGACTTACCTGTTTCACTACATACAATATCAGAATTAGAATCTAATCTATTATTCTTTAGAACTGGAATTTACAGAGATGCTCATATCGCATTAAAGGAGCAAAAAAATAAAGCGAGTACCAGAGAAATAAAAGCATTGGACAAGATTCAAACCTTAGGGCAAAAAGCTAAGAAATACTTATTAAAGGGTGACATTGATAGCTTTGGCTCAACATTTGATGAACATTGGCATATTAAAAAAACACTTTCTGATAAAGTTTCCAATCCACAAATAGATAAATGGTATAATGAGGCCAAGAAAATGGGATCTTTGGGAGGCAAGATTATGGGAGCAGGTGGGGGTGGTTGGTTTGTTTTTTATGTTAAAGACAAAAAAGATGCTTTCCGGAAAAGAATGAGCCAGTTAGGTCTTGAGGAGCGTAAAGTTAAATTCGACTGGGAAGGAAGCAAACTACTGGTTAATATAAGTTAAATGAAAACAGCGGGAAAAAACTATACTAAAAATTACCTGTCCGCTGCCACAAAAATACTCGACCAGCTCGATAGTAAGGAGATCGAAAATGCAATAGATCTGCTTGTTTCTGTTAAACAAAAAGGTGGTAGGTTGTTTTTTCTTGGAGTCGGAGGATCTGCAGCTAATTGTTCACATGCTGTTAATGATTTTAGAAAGATAGCTCGCTTTGAATCCTATGCCCCAACAGATAATGTAGCTGAATTAACGGCCAGAACAAATGATGAAGGTTGGGCAACTACTTTTGTAAGTTGGCTGGAAATCAGCCACTTGTCGCCTAATGATGCAATCATGGTTTTATCAGTAGGTGGAGGAAACTTAGAAAAAAATACCAGTTTAAATATTGTGATTGCATTAGAATACGCCAAAAAAATAGGCAGCTCGATATTAGGAATTGTCAGCAGAGATGGAGGACATACCAGAAAAGTTACCAATACTAGCATCTTAATTCGTATTGATGAAGCAGAATATATTACTCCTATCTCAGAAAGTTTTCAGGCATTAATTTGGCATCTAATTGTTAATCACCCAAAGTTAAAAGGCTAAATTTTAGATCATCTTTTAACTTCTTTAGATTTTCCTTTGTACCTACATCTAGAAAATATCCTGAAGTTGGATAAATTAAAATTTTCTTTTTTAATCTTAGCAGTTTAGGAAAAATATCTTTTGAAAAATCGGATTTTTTGTTATGTGGAATATAATCAAAAATTTCTGGCTCAAAGATATAAAAAGAGCCATTAGACCAATTAAATCCTTTCTCGAGTTTTTGCTCAGTTTGAAATTCCTGAAATGAAGTAATGTAATTATCTTTGTTAAATTCAATTGAGCTTTTATAATTATCTCCTAAGTGTTTATATGTATTAATCGTTGCTAAGTTTTTAGACATTTTATGAAAACTAATTATTTCCTTGATTGATAATTCTCTAATAATATCTGCATAAGTAACTACAAAGGTATCAGTTATTAACTTTTTTGCACGCAGTATCGCTCCAGCTGTACCTAAGGGGAAATTAGGGTTTTCAAATGTGTATTTTATTTTAATTCCAAATCTGTCTCCATCCCCAAAATACTCAATGATCGATTGGGGTAGGTAACATAGGGCAAAAATAAAATCTGATATACCGTTTTTTTTAAATAAAGTTACAATATATTCCAAAATAGGTCTACCATTTATCTTTACCATCGGTTTAGGTAGATTGTTAGTCAATGGTTTTAATCTTTCTCCCTTTCCACCTGCAACTATAATTGCTTTCATTTTAGTAATTTCTTGAGTATCGTTAATGCTTCTTTATGGGAGTAAACCTTAAAATCTGGCTCTGCATTTTGTTTAGCAGCTATCTTTTCCGGAGTATCATTTGTGTGCAAAAAAAGAATTGTTTTGCAACCTACTCTTTTACCAGCTTCAATATCCGTAGCATTATCCCCAAACAATACGCTTTCACTAAGTTTAATCTCTAAATCCTTTGCTGCTTGAATTAACATACCAGTTTTGGGTTTACGGCAATTACATTCTAATTTAAAATCCAAAAGTATTGCCTTTGGATGGTGAAAACAACGGTAAACTTTATTAATCCTAACTCCGTCTTTGACTAAAAGGTTATGAATACTTTTTTCAATAGCCTCTAAAGTTTTCCAATTAACTTTTCCTAAGGCAACTCCCGGTTGATTTGTTACCTCAATTACGGGAATATTTTTTTTATTCAACCAAGAAATTACTTCAGCAACTCCCTCTACTAACTTCACATCAGATACTTTTTTAGGTGAATCAAACTCTCCTTTATAAGATATCATCTGATTAATCACACCATCCCTGTCTAAAAAAAGTGCTTTTTTCATAACAAAATTGTCCATTATGGGAATCCTTATCTTGGAGCCTTTGGTCTTAGGACTAGCGAGAGTGAGCGGTGCAGGGAAAAGTTAAAGGTTCTTTCGCGCTCCGTGTACCAATCTTTCACCAAAGCCAAGTAACCATCACGGGTACGGATATGTCTACCACGGTCGCGCTTAAGAAGCATGTTGCTATACCAGCGCCCTGGTGTAAAAAGAGGTTCAGCTACCAGTAACACACCTTTAGTCTTTAACACACGCTTAGTCTCTACCAAGACTCTACGGACTGTTTTATCATCCATATGATGCCAAACACCCGAAAAAAATGCCAAATCAAAACTGTGGCTGGGAAAATCCATTTTGGTAGCATCCATGGCCAAAACTTTACCTTTAGGATTACGCTTGGCTGCTATAGCAGCATATCCTGACATTAGTTCGATGCCGGTGTAGCTTTGATGTTCCATGTCTACAATGACTGAAGCACTTACCCCTGTACCGCAACCAATATCCAAGATTTTGAGTCCATCCTTAGACAAATACTCCGAAAACTCCTTCCGTATTGAACCATAGTCATTGCATAAACTTTCTTGCAATTCAAAAATCATTGGCACTTCTAATAGACGGTGGGCTAACCGGGTAAGCAAACTATTCATCATCTTTCTACAAAAGAATATAACAATTTGCAAGTGATTACAATGTTTTCTTGACCTTTTTAATAATATACCCTAAAATCGTCATAAAATATGCAAAATATAAATCCATTCAGACGTTCTATTTTCATAGATACCTCAAAAATAGAAGAAATAAAAAAATGGAATTATACAGGCATTATTGACGGGGTAACTACCAATCAATCCATAATGTTGAAAGATGAAGTCAGCTTGAAGGATTTTAATAAGATAGTCAAATTAATTTGTAAAGAAATGGACAAAAAACCAGTCTCAGTTGAGCTAACTGATAGCAATGCTTCTGTCAAAGAGATGATCGCTGAGGCTAAAAGATTAGATTCCCTATCTCCAAATATAGTTGTGAAGGTCCCTTTAATTCCTGAAACAACTAAAAGCTTGGAGGTTATACAAGCTTTAGTTTCTTTAAGTATTGCTGTAAATGTTACGGCTATCATGACTTATGAACAAATGATTGTCTCAACACTTGCTACCAAAAACTGCAAAAAACCATCCTTTATTAGTCTTTTCTGGGGCAGATCTTTGGAAGATCAAGTTAAATACAGGGGAAGGTTTGATTACATGGTTGATCATAAAAGAGTAGGCTTAGAACCTTCTGTTAACAACCATCCTAAAAATATAGTGGTAAGTACTGTTTCATTTTTGAAAGAAGGCGGCTATGAAAATCCAAGAATCATTATCGGAAGTATCAGAACTGCTACAATGGTAGGTGAGGCTTTTGCGGCAGGAGGCCACATTGTAACAATTACTCCGGAAATTCTGCTTGCTATGCTGTTTAGCCAAAGAACTATAGAAACCATAGAACAATTTGACCTGGACTGGAAAAAACTTCAGGGAAAGAAATAGAATGTTCCCCCTATTAAATAAGAAGAGCTTGTCACTTCGTAATAAATGTGTTGTTGTTACGGGTGGTTCCAGAGGAATTGGTTTTACAATTGCTCAGCAATTTATAAATGAAGGCTCAGAAGTAGTAATTTGCTCCCGCAGCAAACAGGAACTGCAAAAAGCTTTACAAATTCTTAACAAAGATAATATTGTAGCTTTTGGAAAAGTTTGCGATGTTTCAAACTTAAGTGATTGTAAAAAGTTAATAAAATTCGCTAAAGATAAATTAAAAAAGATAGATATTTTAGTAAATAATGCCGGCGTTTATGGACCGATTGGACCTTTGCAAAAAATTGACTTAAATGAGTGGCATAAAGCTTTGGAAATTAATTTGTTAGGCGTAGTCTATTGCTCTCACTTGGTAATTCCGGTAATGGAAAAAAATGGTGGAGGAAAAATTATCAATTTATGCGGAGCCGGAGTGGGCGGTAATAAAACAATGTCCAATTTTACATCTTACTTTACTTCAAAATTTGCCATAGCAGGATTTAGCGAAGTTTTATCTGATGAACTTAGGGAAAAAAATATCCAGGTAAATTCCATCTCTCCGGGCGCTGTTAATACATATTTAAATGAATATCTAATTAAACAGGGTCCTAAAAAAAGTGGCAGGGAAATGTACGAACAAGCTATCAGAGCGAAAGAAGAAGGTGGTACTCCTCCAATCTCTGCTGCAAAATTAGTAACATTTTTAGCTTCAAACAACTCAGATAATATCAGTGGAAGACTACTTAGCGCCAAGTGGAACCCGCCAGAAAGTTTAAGAAAAGTAAAAAAAATAAGTGGAAATTTATATAAACTTAGGAGAATAGACCAAGAGTTATTCTATGAAAAAAAAGAATAAGTTATCCATAGGTATTTTAGGTCTTTGGCATTTGGGCTGCACCTATCTTACATCTTTAGCCAGCGCGGAATTTGATGTCTTCGGATATGATGAGGATAAAAAAATAGTAGCTAATCTTAAAAAAGGTATCCTGCCAATTCTTGAACCGAATCTTGAAACATATCTAAAAAAATACAACACTAATATCTCCTTTTGCTTTGAAGTAAAAGATTTAATAAAGGATAAAGCTTATATTTTTATAACTTACGACGTACCAGTAAACAATCACGACATAGTACAGACAGGGATCATTAGTAAAACCTTCAAAATACTTACCCATTATATTTCATCTGAAACAATAATTGTCATTTCCAGCCAAGTTCCCATTGGCACATCCAGAAAACTGGTAAACCTTTTGAAGGGAAAGGGGATTGAAAATCCAAAAGTTATTTACTTTCCCGAGAATTTAAGATTAGGAAATGCTTTTATGTCATTTATGAATCCGGATAGAATTATCTTAGGATCTGATAACTTAGGTGCTTTAAATAAATTTATGAAGGATTTCTCATTTTTAAAATGCCCAATTATTACAATGGGCCTGGAAAGCGCTGAGATGGCTAAACATGCTCTAAATTGCTATTTAGCAACATGTATCTCTTTCAGTAGCGAGATATCTGATTTATCTGAAAAAACTGGAGCTAATATGCTAGATGTAATAAAGGCCCTGAAAACTGATAAAAGAGTAAGTATATACGCTCCAATTAATCCGGGCTTAGGTTTTGCAGGCGGCACTCTAGGCAGAGATATTCAATCACTTAGAAAAATAGCTAAGGATAAAAAATATAAATCTAAATTACTTGAGACAGTTTATTCTGTTAACCAGGATAGATTATCGGTGCTGATAGATAAAATATATTCTATCTATCCATCACTCAAGAAAAAAAATATTGGGTTATTAGGATTAACTTATAAGCCTAATACCGATACTTTACGGCGATCTATTTCTTTAGAACTTTCTGCTCAGCTCAAAAAAAGAGGTGGGAATGTAAAAGCTTTTGATCCGTCTATTAAAACTAATGTCAAATCTCATCCTTATATTACGATTTGCTCCAGTTTGGAGGATTTTCTTAAAGACCTGGATTTGGCAATTTTAATGACTGAGTGGCCCCTATTTCTAGAAAGAAGTATACCTAAATTATCTTATCTTATGAAAAATAAAGTGATAATAGATACCAAAAACTTTATAGATGCTAATTTATATAAGGAGAGTGGTTATATATATTTGGGAATGGGGGTAGGATAAATGAATGTCGCCATAATTGGAACAGGTTTGATAGGCAAAAAAAGAGCACAGTCCCTTCCTGGGCACGTTAATTTAAAAACTGTTTGTGATATTGATCTTGTAAAAGGTAATGAGTTTGCTTATCTATTTAATTGTATATTTGAAAAGAGCTGGCAAAAAGTTGTCAAGGATAAAAGAATCCAAGCAATCTTTATTAGTGTTACAAACAATAACTTATCCAGGATTGCAAATTCAGCAATATCTAGTGGGAAACATGTTTTAATTGAGAAACCTGGTGGAATAAATATTAAACAACTAAGAGAAACATATACAATTTATAAGAGGAATCCTATTGTTGTAATGTACGGATATAACCATAGATATCATCCAGCTATACAGAAAGCCAAACAATTAATTGATTCTCAAAGGTTTGGGAATATTTTGTTTATCCGGGCAAGATATGGACATGGAGGTAGATTAGGCTATGAAAAGGAATGGCGATTTCAAAAAGAAGTTTCTGGAGGAGGGGAATTAATTGATCAAGGTTGTCATCTAATTGATTTAGTAAACTTTTTTTGTGGAGAAATGGATCAAGCGACAGGTTTTATTACCAATCTATTTTGGAAAACAAAATTGGAAGATGCTGCTTTTTTTCAGCTTCGAAATAAGAAAAACCAAGTTGCTGATTTATCTGTAACATGTGTTGAATGGAAAAATATTTTTTCTTTTGAAATTATGCTACAAAATGCCAAAATCCAGATCGATGGTTTGGGAGGAAGCTACGGTAAAGAAAAATTGATTTTATATAAGATGAGGCCTGAGATGGGACCACCAGATAAAGAAGAATTTGAATTTACTGATGAAGATACTTCCTGGAAAGATGAAAATAATCTTTTTTTCAACAAAATTAAACAGAAAGACTATAACAATACTAGTATTAAGGAAGCTATGTATGTTCTGGGTATAATTGAAAAATTATATCAAAAAAATATAGTATGAGATATTTAGTTACAGGAGGGGCGGGATTTATTGGTTCTCATGTAGTAGACAAATTACTAAAAGATAGTCATATGGTTCGTGTATATGACAACTTTTCAACTGGCAGAAAAATTTTTATCCAAGATCATTTTAAAAAAAAGAACTTTGAACTAATAGATGCAGACCTTTCCAATAAAAAAATCTTAATGGCATCAATGGAAGATATTGATTTTGTTTTCCATTTAGCAGCACATGCTGATGTTAGATCTGGAATTAATAATCGTTTTATAGACCATGAAGAAAATCTGGAAATAACTCACAATATTTTAGAAGCTATGTGTAAAAATAAAATTAAACAGATAGCTTTTTCCTCTACTTCCTCTGTTTATGGTGATGCAACAATACATCCTACCCCAGAAGATTATCCTTTTCATCCAACATCTTTATATGGAGCAACAAAAGCTGCTTGTGAAAGTTACATTCATGCTTATTCATCTTATTATGATTTCCAATCCTATATCTTCAGATTTGTTTCATTTTTGGGTCCTAGATACACTCATGGAATTATTTTCGATGTTTTAAAAAAACTGCAACAAAACTCTAAATCAATAAAACTTCTCTCTGACGGCTCACCCAAAAAATCTTCCTTGTCTGTTTTCGATGGGATTGAAGCAATGTTTAAGATAATTGAGAAATCAAAAGATCAAATTAATATTTACAATATAGGTCACACCGAAATATTAACTGTTTCAGAAATTGTTAATACTATTTTACAAACTGTAAATTTAAATCGTGTAAAAAAAATTTGGCTTGGAAAGGAAAGTAATTGGAAAGGAGATAATGAATTTGTATTATTATCAATAAATAAATTGAAAAGATTAGGATGGAAACCAAAAAAATCAATCAAGGAGGCAATTACAGAAACAGTTTTGTATCTTACAACTAATCCAAAATAAATTATCTATAGCTGTTAATCTACGAGATGGCTTTTCCAACAGTATCTAATATCTTCATAGTATTAATAGCTTCGTCTACGTTGGGTAGTGGCCAATAAGAATTTCTTCTACCCAACAAATAGTCATCAATTATTTTTACTTCTAATGCTATTGTATAAGTTTTGATATTTGGAAACTTACTCAATTGAGGTTTTCTATTTCCTCTCTCGTAAAATACGAGTTTATCTAGTTTATTATGACTTACTAGTTTCCCCTCCGTACCAAAAACTTTTAAATCTGATCCGTTTCTGGACTGAGGAGAACTAGCATCTAATCTAATATTTGCCAAAACACCAGAAGAAAATTTTACTGATATTTGATAATTTAGCTCATTTTCTGAAACTGCTTGTATGCTTATTATTTGCTCACCTATCACCCAACACGCTAGATCAACAGCGTGTGAACCACCGATATAAAGGAAATATTTATCCTGGTATCTTTGTTGATATTCATTTTTATCATGATAGTATGTTGTTTCAATATTGGTAACAGCACCAATTTGTCCTTCTAAAATCCTTTTTCTGGTTTCTGCAAAAGTGGGGGTAAGACGATAATTTTGACCAACAACCAGCAGGCAGTTATATTTGTAAGCCAACTTTTGTAATTTGAGAGCATCTTGAAAATTAGTAGTAAAAGACTTTTCACAAAGAACTGCCCTTCCTTTTTTAAGTGCTGTAGCAACAAACTCTGTGTGCTTATCATCAGGTGTACATACATGGACCAAATTAGACCAATCCAACCCATCCTGTAAATTATTAAAAACAATTACATTCTTTTGTTTTTTCAAAGACTGAGAGGTTTGAGGATTAGTAGTGTAAACCCCTGTTTTAATTCCCAAATTAAGTTGCGCCTCCAGATGCCTTTTCCCAGCAATCCCAATACCAATTATTAGTGGCTTAATGTCTTTCAGTTTATTTACCAAAGTCTCACACCTTTAAGTTTTTGACTATTTTAAAGTCCGGTAGGGGAATGACAAAATCTGATTTTAAACCTCTTATCTTTAATTGTTCCATAATAGGTTTGGCATAATGCCAGGCTAAAATAACTACATAATCTGGTTGCTCGTCAATTAGCCTTTGATTATTTACAACAGGTATATGTTTACCAGGTAAATACATATTTAATTTTAAGGAGGTGGGTTGTTCAGCCAAATAGGGCAACAACTCAGAATCTACGCCGTAATAATTTAAAAGCGTTGAACACCTGCCAGGACAGGAGTTTCCCACAATACTTTTACCAGTCATTTTAGTTTTAATTAGAAAGTCCATAAACTCCAGCCGGGCTTTTTTAACACGAGTGGCAAATTTTTTAAAGGTTTCAAGTTTGTCTAATCCAAATCCTTTCTCTAATCTTAATAACTTACTCACCTGCGGACTCACTTTTTTACCCTTTCCTTTTGTTGCATATACACGGATATTCCCTCCATATCTATCCCCTCTTGCAACATCTGTGACAGTAAAATCATATTGGCCAAATAAAGCTATAAGGGATTTTAATGAATAAGTTCTTAAGTGTTCATGATAAATGGTGTCAAATTGCCCCCCTTTTATAACATCTAATAAGTAATGAGTCTCGTTAACAAACACCCCTTCATCTTTTAATAAGTAATATGCTCCCATGATAAATTCTCCTAATGTTTGCATATGGGCAAATGTATTGGTTGTAATAATTAAAGAAGCGTTTCCATATTTTTTCTTAATTTCTTTTGCAGTTTTGATATCAAAGAAGGCTTGAACTGTTCTTATTCCACTTTTATTCGCAATCTTAGCAATATTAGTTGGTTCTATCCCTAACACGTTAATTCCCAGCTTTTTGAATCCCTTTAGAAGGGTGCCGTCATTTGAGCCAACATCTATTACCAAATCATTTTGTTGCAGATTAAACTCCTTAACCAAAGATGAGGCCATGCTTTCTTGATACTGTGCCAGCTCTTTAGTGATCCCGCTTCTGTAAGGATAATCCGGGTGATAAACTTCTTCTCCTGAAACACAGTAATCAATTTGAACCAGAGTGCAATTCTCACACCACATCATCCTTAGAGGATAGGTTTTCTCCGGCTCATTGAGCTTCTCCTTGGTTAGCAAACTGTCGCATAACGGCTGGTATCCTAAGTCAAGAATAATATGAAGTTTACGAGAATCACATACTTGACAACAGACGATATACCCTGTTTTTACTAGATGATGTTTAGGATAATTCATAATCCTACTCCTTTATATAAGATTCCGGCTTGCAAGAAAGAGGCTTTATCGTAGACTCTCCTTCCATCAATCACAATAGGAAGTTTCATACTTTTCTTAAAGAAATGGGGGGACAATTTGAGGTATTCCTTCCAGGCGGTGACCAGAATAACCGCATCGGCATTTTTGATTGCTTCCTCAGTGCTCTTGGCTAGTATTACGGATGGATTATTTAGTTGCTCCGGTATTGTTTTCTGATAAGCCATTGGATCATGAACAATGGCTTTAGCTCCCTGAGAAATCAGTTGACTAATAATCGGAAATGCCGGTGACTGACGGACATCGTCAGTATTAGGCTTAAAGGCAAGGCCTAAAACAGCAATTTTTTTCTGCTTCAAGTTCTCCCCCAGCGCTTTTTTTAGCAGTAAAACTAGTCTGTGCGGCTGGGTTTTATTGATATTGATAACTGAATTAAGCAAAGGAGCGGGATTTCCCAATTCCTTTGCAAAAGTGGCTAGCGCCTGGATATCTTTAGGGAAACAACTGCCTCCATAGCCGCATCCGGAAAAAATATAATTCAGTATTCCGGGTTTGATTCTCTTATTACCATAATATGGACTGAGTCTTCTGTCTAAGTGTACTCCCTGCCAAACATCAACAATATCAACTTTACCGGTCTGTTCTGCTATTCTGGCAATTTCATTTGAAAAACTGATTAGTGTAGCCAGTAATGCATTAGCAGAGTACTTTGTCATTTCAGCCGTCCAAAGATTAGTAAATATTTTTGGAGCGGAAACTTTCTTATAGATCTTGGCAAATTCTTTCCCGCTTTTTTCGTCAATTTGACCAATTACAATTCTATCTGGATGTAATGCATCTTCTATTGCACATCCCTCTCTCAAAAATTCTGGGTTCATGCATATTCCAAAATTGTTGCCAACCTTCTTTTTGGAATATTTTTCTAATATTGGTTTAACTAATCTTTCTGTAACTCCGGGTAAAACTGTAGACTTAACCGCAACTACATGATATTTCTTACTTTTAGCTAATGCCTCGCCTATTTGTCTGGCAGCAACTTTTATATAAGATAAATCAATTTTATTTTTAATTGTGGGAGTACCCACAGCAATAATAGTTACAGAGGACTCCAAAATAGATCTTTCTAGATTATTTGTTGCTTGAAGGAATTTTTTAGCTACTTCTTTTTTAAGAAGTTTATCCATCCCCGGTTCATAGAAAGGGGAGTAACCATTATTTATTTTGGAAATTTTGTTTTGGTCACTATCAACACAAATAACCTGATGGCCTAAAAGCGCCAGAGATAATCCTGTAATTAAACCTACATAACCTGTACCTACAATTGATATTTTCATCGTATATTTTCCCCATACCAAATCAGTGTATTAGTTAATCCTTCATCCAATGTTATTTGTGGATCATACCCTAATTCTTTTTTTGCTTTGGTTATTTGCGGACACCGACGATTTGGACTATCTGTTAAATATTCCTGATCCTTACTTTTTTTTCTTATTATCTTTCCTGAGTATCCAAAGTGCCTTATAGCTATATTTTTCATTTTTTCTGCTAAATCAATCATTGATATTTCCTCCCTTTCAACGCCGATATTATATGCTTCACCCCACCTACCTTTAATAAGGATCTTTATATAGCCTACTACAGCATCGGTAATATAACAGAAGGTACGGGTAGGTGATCCTTGAGAAAACAGAGTAATATCTTTATTTTGCAGTATATCATTGGCAAAGTCTGGAATAACTCTACCGTCAGTAATCTTTAAACCCGGTCCGAAATTATTAAAAGGCCTGGCTGTTTTTATGGGAAGATTATAAACTTTGGAATAATTAACACATAACGTTTCACAAAATCTTTTTGACTCATCATAGCAAGCTCTGGGTCCGACACAGGAAACGTTTCCCCGATAAGTTTCAGGAGTCGGAATATTACCTTCTGTAGGATCTCCATATATTTCACTAGATGAAAAAAATAATAATCCTTTAACTTTTCTGATAGTTTTTTGTTTCTTAACCATATAGGATAAGATGTTATAAAGACCTATGACATTGGCATTTATTGTTTCTACTGGATATTTACGATAAAAAATTGGAGAGGCAATAGAGGCTGCGTGGATAATATAGTCAAAACTTATACCCGAGGATGGCTTGTATTTTATTATATCTTTTTTAAGAATCTTTACATCATCCCTTTTTTGTAGCCACTTTGGTATTCTTGCTTTAAAAGTATCCAGTGCATATACGATAATTTTTTTAGCCGGGTAAATATTATTCCAAGCAAGAATAGATTTGACAAAATAATATCCTAAAAAACCATTAACTCCTGTAAAAAGAATTGTACTCCCGCTCAGAATTTTGAATTCTTCGGAAGCTTTGTTATGAATATATCCTAAATCTCCTTTTTCGATTGCATCTTTATTCCCATCCATTATTTCCATACCTTCCACTTTGGATCCTCTTGCCATAACTTATTTAGATTATCCACGTCTGGGTAAGTATCCATTGAATGCCAAAAGCCATTGTGAGTAAAAACAGAGAGTTGTTTGATTTCAATCAATCTTTTAATTGCTTCGTGTTCAAATTCCCCAGCCTTAAGATATGAAAAAAATTGCTTATTAAAAACCATGAATCCTCCATTTACCCATTCATTAAGGACTGGTTTTTCGGAAAAACTTTGAACAATGTTGTTTTCATTAATTGTTAGTAAACCATATTTACTTCTTGGATGAACACCAGTAACCGTTCCCAAAAGACCTTGTTTTTTATGAAATTTAACTAACTCTTTAATATCCACATCTGAGACGCCATCACCGTATGTAACCATAAAATCCTCATCATCTTCAGGTATAAAATCTTTTACTCTTAAAATACGCTCTCCTGGCAGGGTATCTTGACCTGTCTCTACCAAGGTAATCTCAAAATCATCTTTATTATCTCCATTCCTGTGTGTTTTGGTATATCCGCTTTTAGTATTAATAGTAAAATTATTAGTGAAGTATTTTTGGTTTAAGAAATACTCTTTTATATAATCTCCTTTATATCCTAATGCTATGATAAATTTATTAAACCCAAAGTGGGAGTAAATTTTCATGATATGCCAAATAATAGGTTGATTACCAATAAACACCATAGGTTTGGGTTTGAATTCTGTTTCTTCTTTAAGTCTGTATCCAATGCCACCACAAAGAATAACAACTTTCATGGTATTAATTAGTAGATACTAAACGGGAAAATAACTATAGTCAAGAGGTTGTGTGGAGGGGAATACTCTTTAATAATTGCTCGACCCTTTGATCCCAACTCCAATTTTCTTGTATCATCTTTTGCGCTTCTTTACCAATTTCTTCTCTTTTACGTTTACTATTTATAAGCTCCACTATAGTTTTGGCAAACAAATTTAAATCCCCAGCTGTAACCTTAACCATACCCTTAGGATAGTAGGATTTATATGAATCCAAGTTAAAACCAACACAAGGTATACCAAAAGCCATTGCTTCAGCTGAGGCCATACCGCCAGAGTCAAAAAATGCTGGATGAACTACTAATTTACTTTGAGAAAAAATTCTATATTTCTCCTCTCCATCAAATAAGTAGCCAAAAAGTTTAACATTGTCCTCAAGGCCTATCTCTTTTATTTTATCTATAACATCATTCATCAATGGTCCATTTCCAATCATTGCCAGTTTAGCACCAGGTATTTTTTCACTCACCTTCTTCCAAATATTTATTAGCTCCACCACCCCTTTTTGGGGATGAAATCTTCCTTGGAAAACTGCATCATAGATTAAAGTATTTTTCTTATGATGTTCTCGGTATTCATTGATCCTTTCTACATCAACAGCACCCAAAATAACTAGAGTTTTATCTGTAGTGCCAAACTGCCTTCTTTCGAGATCGTTATTAACTAAAATTAAATCAGCAATGTTTGAGATTAAAGGCTTTATGGGAAGCTGCATAAACCAATGATAAAAAGCGGATAATCTATAGACGTTTTCCCTTTCCCTTTCTCCTTCAGAAAAACCTTTTAGAGGATTTGGGGCTGTCTGAAACCAACCTGCTACCCATTTAATCTTTGGGTAGCGGAGTTTGAGAATAAAGCAGGGTAAAGAATCCATCCAAAATTCTGAAGCAGCATAAATGACTGTTGAACTATTATTCTCAAGCTTTATAAATAGAGCCTTATAAAGTGCACTCAGGATTCTTGTTAAATAGCAAATTAAAAAACCTAATTTACACCAAGGATTTACATTTATTAAATCAAACTCTAAATTTTTACCTTCTTCTAGTCCTTGCCTCTTGCACATTATATATCCTTCTTCCCATACCTGAATCACTACATGTTTATCTCTACTCAATCTTCTGGCAAACTCTATAAAAATCCTATCTCCTCCGGACAAGCCTTTACCTAAGGCAGCATTTGCAAAGATATAAAAATTCATTCTTGTCGTTTTGTGTAAATTCCTTAATATTATATAATCTAACAAACAAATAAACTATGAACAAGCTTTTTAGTCTTATTGAATGACGTATTTCACTGTATTAACATATTAGATAAACTCAAGAAAATTACATTATGTATTTAATTTTTTTAATCTTTACTACAATTTCAATTAGTCTCTATGCCTTCTATCCCTCCTTCAATCTTTCTCTATTTGGAGATTTTTGGCTCGTTATTTGGAGGTATGAAAGAATGGTAGGCCAATTTTCCATAGGAGCTTGGAATTACCCAACTTATTTTTTCACCCTTTTTGGATCTCAAGATATTCTTAATGGATTTTTGTTTAAAATTTACCACTATAATCCTTCACCTTATTACATCACCTCATACTTATTTAGACTTCTAGCCTCTTTTTCTCTTTATCCCTTAGCTTTCTATTTAACTAGAAATACATTAGCTTCTTTTTTTGCTGTCCTTTTTTTTTCCATAACTACTATTGGCCTCGAAACAACCGACTGGGTCTTTCATATGCCCACGTATTTGCTAGTTCTCTTTTTTAATTTATTTCTGTATTTCTTCCTAAAATCAAGAGATAATTACCAAATTAAATGGGTCGTTTATTTTACTCTATTTTTTTTTGCCACTATAGTTATTTATCCTATACGGTCAATGAGCATTGTTCCTTTCATTGTTATGATAGAGATTATTTGGTTTTTAAACCATCGAACTTTTGAAATGTTAAAAAAAGTAGTTACTAGATTAACAATAATTTCATTAATCTACCTAATTTTATTAACTCAGACTAACTTATTTTCTTCCCCACACGATTGGGATAATCAAACCATAACTAATTCCACTCAAGCATTAACAAACGTAACTCTAACTAGTTTCAAAGCAGGGTACAATTTAATTCAAAAAGGACAAGTAGATTTTCTCCTTAACCCGATTGCTGCATTAGGAGGAATGATTATCCCAAATATTTCAGTAGGTAATGAGAATAAAGCGTTATCAACATTCATCGGAGGCTTATCTATTGTTATATGGTTTTTACTTATAATCTTAAACAGGAAATCTAAAATTTTAGATGCATTAATTATTTCTTTAATTTGGACCTTCTTTGCTTTTTTGATACCGTGGATGAGACCAGAGTATTTAACGAGTATATTTTCAACTGACCAGAGATATTTAATACTTCCTGCGATTGGCATTAGTATATTATTTGCAAGTCTTATTAGCTTAGGGCAAAGCAAAAAATCAAGAAACGTAATTATTGCCTTATTATCATTAGTACTAATAATGAATATATATTCAACAAGGTCTTACTTTAGTAATTTGGAACAAATAAGAAGTCAGCAACTTTACGATAAAATTTGGTCACAACTTCCTGAATTTAAAAATATCGGTAAAACAGAAAGGCCTTTAGTATTCTACTTTACAGGTGAGCGGAGAGACATTATACATAATGTGTTAGAGTTCGGACTACCCTCTAAGCTACAATTAATCCACAATATATCAGATTTTAAAACAGTTGTAACTATTGATAATTTTAAGGATTTAATCTCTGCAGTCAAGGATGGCAAATCTCTTGCAAGATTTAGCGTATTACCAAAACCTTTACCTATTGAAAATATTTATAGTTTTAATCTTGAAGGAACAGATAAATTAATAAATACAAGTGAAATTACCAGGAAAAATATTTTAAAATCCTTATCCCCTGAAGGTACTTAGTTTTATAAACTTCCGCGGACTAAGAGTCCGCGGTTTTCCTTTTAAAGTTTACAAACTTACGTTTGCTATGCAAAGGAAAGCTTTGCTTACAAGAAAACCTAAGCCAAGTACACCACCGACCCCGCGGAAGTGTGTAATTACTTGTCAGTTGAACCCCGCTTTGATAAAGCGGGGTTTTCTTGTAATTATAAATAGTTAATATTCAAGGTAAAATTCCCTAGTTAAAAGGTTGCAAAAAACTAGTTAACTTCTTTGAAAGCTTTAAAAAGTCCAACTAACCAAAAAATAAAACTCATCCTCATTAAAATTTCTGATACTTCATTTAACCAAATTATCCTAAGTATTGCGCCCACGCAGAAAATGTAAAAGGCAGTAAATAAGTAAAATTTTGAATCCTTTTTTAGGAAAAACATTATTCCAATAATAAGAATTAGAACTATCCAATAAAACATTAGGTTTTCCTTTGTTTATTTTTCCAAAGTAAATAAATTAATAGGCAAAGCACTACAAGAAAGCTTATTATTGAAATTTTTTCTCCTATGTCCAACCACTTTTGAAGACTAAATTCAACTGTCAGATCATAGTTTCCTTTTTTATCAATTAACCATCCATTAGCATAATAATTAACCCTAAAATGGTCATAAGATTTTCCTCCCTCCTCGGAAGTAATTTTCCAGCCTCCATTAAATAATTCCGAAAAAACTAATACAAACGGTGAGGCTGCTTCCTGAATATGAACAATATACTTTGTTGGATTAATTCTTTCATATGTAATTTTTAAATTATCTAATGAATCGTTTACATCTCCAAATTCATACTTTTTATCAGCCAACACTTCTCCAGAAAGTGCATCAATAGATGATAGGTTAGATGGATCTTGACTGGTTGATAACTTGATTAAATTCGCAGGGTAAAATGTTAAATCTTTCCATTTTAAATTTTCCCAAAAAGTTAATTTTCCAAATTCGCCCACTTTCCTTATCTGACCCATTCTCTCCCTTGAAGATAATTTTTGTTTTATGATTAAAGGGTCAACCATTTTTCTCTCTTTGAAATCAATATCTTCGCGAACAAACAAATATCTGGCGTTAAGAATATTAGCCAATTTGTAAATCTCTTCTTCCCCTAAAAGAGTCTTTTGAATCTGGGGTACAAGATCATAAAAGAATGGTACCCCGGTTTTATGTAAAATTACCGGATTAGAAAATAAGGCAGTTGATAATTCAACTCCTGAATAACCCTTTTCCCACTTATAAGTTACGGCCTCATCTTCTATTGGGAATCCTATTGTTCTAAAATTTGTGCCCCGCTTAACCAACCAATCATCAGCCAGATGGTAATACTCAGGAACCTTCACCTTGTAACCTATTTCATAATTATTTGTTGGTGGAAATTTGGAAGTTAATACAAACCCTGTGTAAAATGGGTATCCCCAAACCAAAACTATATAAATTAAACAAACAGTATAAATTAATTTTCGATAAAGGGGTTTCAAAGTTTCACTAACTTTAAAAATTGCAAAACTTAATAGCGGAGTTGCTGCCAAAAGCAAAATAAATCCTGATTTCTCAAAAGGATTTCGGAAAATTTGGAGGAATAAAAAATTCTTAAAAAGGAATTCAAAGATTCCTCCTAAAGGAGGGTTATTGCCTTTTGCTAAAAAAATGCCTGTAAAAAAAACTCCGGCAAGAATCAGTACAGAAATATCTTTTTTATTTTTTAAAATAGACCAAAACATTATAGCCGTCACAATAAATTCTGCAAAAACAATTGGTACGGAGTAGAACGGCTTTACCCAGGAAAGCGAGTCATTTTTAAAAAAAGAGGCATTGTTTAATCTATACACATCATTTAAATTACCCATGCTCTTACTTAATGCATTAAAAATTCCAGAATTTATATCAGTTGTAATATCATGGATCGAAGAATCAAAATCCTTGAGAGTTTGAAATCCTACCAATTGACTTACCCACCAGGCATTTGTTAAAACAAAAAAAGCAAATGCTAATAAAAAATACTTTATATAAAAAAAGCGGATTGATCCATTTTTTGTCAACAGAAAGAAAAAAACTGTCCAAATAAAAAGAATCAGCCAAATTAGAATAAAAAAAGCTAGGTAGTTAAATGAATATGAATAAAAGAGAATAACTATTGTGAATACAATGCTCCATATATATTTTTTTGTTTTTAGCCCATTAATAAATAGAAAAGAAACCATGGGTAACATGCTGTAAAAGGAAATATAATCAAGCAGAAATCTGTTCCATACGTTAACTAATGAGATGGGATTAAACCAGTAAAAAAGGATTGATAAAATTAAGTAAGTCTTAGGAAGTTTAGGGAAAAATTCCTGGGTTAAAAAATATATTCCTATTCCCGAAATTACAAACATCAACCACAATACTCCTGCCTGAATAATGAAACCAGGTAATCCTTTATTTTGTAACCAGGTCATTATCATGTAGGTAGGCTTTGAGGCGGTTAAATATAGTGTACTTCTTCCTAAACCCGGATGCTCCATCCAGGCAAAATCTGCCTCTGGTTTAAAATGTGATAAATTGTAGAAAGGTAAACCATCCTCTGCTGTTCCAAGAATATAGCCATCTTTAAACCACAAACCTATTATAATAGAGGGTATTATCAAAATGAGGACTATTATTTTTATCATTAATAGTGGCTATTTTTGATACCAATATACTATTTTTTGAAAGTAAAAGAAAGTATAATTACACCTTATGGCAAAGATAATTTGTCCAATTTGCAAAGAAAGCAGGCATATTGATCTTATGGATTCCGGACAGTTCAATCTTTACTTCTGTAATAATTGTAAAAATGGATTTGTTCATCCTTTTCCAAAAGATATATCTGAGTATTATCCAAAGATTTATTGGCAAAATTTAGGTAGATTTTCCTTTTTAAGACAGTGTATACATAATTCTTTCCAGAAGTTAAGAGCCGGCTGGTTTAGAAGATATATGTCAAGGGGAGACATATTGGATGTAGGATCTGGAGAAGGTGTTTTTGGACAAATACTAGGACAAGCGTTTAATGTGACAAATTTAGAATATCCAGGGGCTAAAGTTGAAAATAAAGATGTTATTAAGGTAAATTTTTTAAATTGGAAAACTAATGAAAAATTTGATGCAATTGTCTTTTTAGAAAGTTTAGAGCATGTTACCAATCCCGCTCAATATCTTAAAAAAGCAGCTTCACTATTAAAGAAAGGTGGGTTTATCTTTGTAGAATATCCTAGGTTCGGCTCATTGGAATCAAAAATCCTAGGAAAACATTGGCTTCAACGTGATATTCCAAGACATCTATTCCATTTTACAGAAGAAGGGTTAAAAAATATCGCAAATCGTGTAAACCTCAAAATAGTAACTCAGACAGAAATTATGTCTTTTCAGTATTCCCCTTATTGCTTACTAGCCTCTATCGGACAAATGCTTGGCATTTCTACTCTTAATCTAAGACTGGGTTTTATAAAAAATATTCCTAAGCTTCTTTTTTTATTAATCGGAGCGCCCTTAGTATTTATCTTAGAGATTATCTTTTATTTTATTGAAGAATCTCCCTTAGGCCTAATTGTTCTGAAAAAGAAATAATAAAAATTAATCCCAAGGCCACACCTTTAGTTTAATATCCAGTTTGTAGTCACCTTTCTTATCAATTAACCATCCATTTGCAAAGCCATTAACAATAAAGTGTTTATCTATAATTTGATTATCTATTCGTAATTGCCAAGATTTATCAAAAGTATTATTAAAAACCAATATAAATGGTAATGTTGCTTTATTAACAACTACTAAGAAATGGTCATTGGACAGTTTATTAAAAATAATTTGAGGAGATGCTTTAGTTGAAGCAGTTAAAGGTGTTGTATTATCACCTATCATAAAAACTTCTTTTTTTGTATCAACATTACCAGACATAACTTCTCCCAACATCTCCTCTATTGAATTCACTGAAATTGAGGAAATAGCAGCATAAACTCTTGGCTTAATTATTTCCTTATCTAAAGAGTAAATTACTAATTCTCCTATTTCTTTTTTATTTTGAATGTCTGCCCAATTTTCAATATTTTTTGTCATTTCTTTTAAGTTTATTGTTGGGTAAACACTTTCTTTATGTACGATAACATTTCCTACACCCAGTAAACCTAATATTTTAGGAAATTGTTTATTACTCAAATATTTTGGCAATAAGAGGGAAATCTGATAATAAAGTGGCTTCTTGGGTGCTGTTATTGTCTCCAGATTAAACAGAGCGGGTGTCGGGTCTCCCCCCACAAATCCCCAAGAATAGGTTAAATTCTCCAATTCTAATAAAAACGGGATATGAAAAAGTCTATCACTGGATTGCTGATTCAAATAGTCATTTGCCTCATCGTAATATTTGGGCACATTTAGCCTATGTTTTTGAGGAAATACTCCTCCACTCCAAAAAGGGAAAACCAATACCAAAATTAGAAATAAAATGACTCCACCTAAAAAAACAGGCTTATTAGCTTTTAATGAGGATAAGAATCTTGAAAATCCAAGTGTAAATAATATTGTATACACAAGTAACCAGACTATTCCAAATTTCTCATAAGGATTTCTAAATGCTGTAGTAAAATTAAGATTAGAAAAGAGTAAATAGAAAAATGCATTACCGAAAGGGAAATTAGCACCTTTACTTACAAAAAAGCCAACAAATCCCAAAACCAATACAAAAGATCTATAACGAAACTCTCTTAATTTAACAACAGCTAAAATCACAAAATATAATATTAATATGCTTATAAAAATAATAGGTATATTTTGATAAAAACCTCCGAAGTCATTTTTAGGACTCAGGTACCAACCTTGCCTGAGTAAAAGAATTTCCCAAATTGGAAAATCCCTACTAACTGTCTGTAGTGAGTTAAGATTATAGCTCAAAGTTTCACCAGTTGTCTGTGTCCAAGTGCTTCCCAAATAGAGCTCAGGGTATAACCACCAAATATTAACCAGACACCAAAGGACAAGTCCAATTATTGATTTTATAAGGATGTTTTTTGCTTCTTTAGTTTTTATACCGTATTGCCAAATTTGAACTAGTGTAAAAATCCCTGCGGGAACCCATATAGTAATTAGATTAGCAGGCTGAGTAAAACTATATGTAAAGAAAAATGAAGAAAAGAGGAAAAAAAATAGCCAAATAAATTTTTTGCTATTTACCCATTCAATCCATAGCAGTAGAAATAAAGGCAAATATACCCAGGCAAACATCCCGTGGTAGAGGAATCTTTTCCAAACTTGAGTCATTGAATATATATTTAGTAAGTAAAAAAAACCGCCTACCAGGGAAAAAATAGTTGGGACTTCAAAACCTCTCCTAAGCAAGAGAAACATAAAAAATACTCCTGCTACCATCAAGAGCCAAAGCAATAAAGCCTGTCTTAAAAAAGCAGGCATACCTCTGTGCTCAAGCAAACCCAATCCATAAAAAACAGGGAACTTTACAAATTGAAATGGACCCTTCTGGCCTATTCCCGGTGGAAACCAAAAGTTAGAGTAGTTTTTAGCATCATTCTGAGGATGATATATACTCAATTGCTCTTCGCTAGTGTTGGAAATTATTTTACCCTGATAAAACCAGGAAAGGATAATCATTGAACAAATTATTGGAATTAAAAGAAGCTTAAAATTCTTTTGGAAGAAAGCTTGCATAATTATACATTACTGTAGGGATTTTCAATCTTGATAATATCGGAAAGTTTAATAAGTTCCTTTATGCCTTCTTCTATACTAATTGTTGTATCATACCCTACTTTTTGTATTTTCGAGTAATCAACCATGTAATCTCTTTGATCAATATCATGTCCTACCTCCACGAAATGCAAATAAAATTCCACATATTTTTGGAGCAATCTACAAACTTCTTCCTTACTAACATTCAATCTCTCGTCACCCACGTTATAAATCTCTTTATTCATCTTATCAAAATTTTCTAAAGCGAATAAAAAAGAACGGGCCATATCCTTTACATGAATAAACGTTCTCATAAATTCTTTTTCGTATACAATTAATGTTTTTTCACTGACGGCCCTAAAAGCAAAATCATTAATCAATAAATCTAAACGCATGCGGGGAGAAACACCAAACGCGGTTGCAAAACGATATATTATAAAACTATCGTTTGTTTTTATAATATCTTCCGCTTCTGCTTTTTGCTTACCATAGTGTGAAAGTGGGTTAAGTGGAGTTGTTTCTGTACAATATTTCTCAATAATTTTCCCGTACGTGCTCCCTGTTGAAGCAAAGATTATCGGGATTTTCCCTTTTGCAAAATCTACAACATGCTGAGTGCCGTCAACATTAATCTCCCGTGATTCTTTAGGATATTTCCTACAAGCAGGAAAACCCACTATTGCTGCCAAATGAATAACTATATCTATATCCTCAAATGAATCTGTCAGTTCTTTTTTGCTACGTATATCTCCTTTAATAAAATTGAAGCCTGTGTTTGATAAAAATGGCAAAAGGACATTTCCTGTCCACATCAGGTTATCAATAACTGTCACCTTGTATCCTTTTTCAAGCAATAAAGAAACAGTCGGCACGCCGACATATCCTGCTCCTCCTGTTATTAATATGTGTTTAAACTTCTTTTTGTTCACTTAACCAGTCCTTTAGATAATCTTCTGAAGTCTTAAGGTTATATTGTGCCTTCAACTTAGACACATTCATTTCATAATACTGCTCTACTGCATTATTAGACCACTTAATAGAAACTTCAAAATACTCACTAATATTAACAAAATAAACTGCCCCTTCACCACCTATATTAAATATTTCATTCTTAATCATTCTACTTGTTAACATACTAATTATCTCGGATATTGCAAAAGTGGTAATAATCTGTAATCTGCTATCTGGAGTCATAAACAATGGTTTACCCTTTATAATGTCGAAGAATGGTCCTTTTTTAAGATTTTTACCGATAATCATCGACGGGCGTAAAATTATGTAATCGTCTAAAGCATTTTTAATAATCTGTTCGCTTAAATACTTATGGAAGCCATAATTATTAAGATTGCTAACATCAATCATATCGTCTTCTGAGGTGTTTTTCGGCCTTCCAGGATTTGCATAGACATCAACCGATGAGAAATATATATACTTCTTAAATTTAAAATCAAAGAGAGTTTTATAAACCGACACTGTAGAAGCCTCAAAATCTTTATATATATTTTGTAGTGCCCAGAAACGCCTGCTGTTACCGTTTGCATTAATAAATACATCGAATTCTTTCTCTTTTTGATGTTCATAGTTCTCCCGGGTAATCGGAGTAATATCAAATTTATCTGCTAAATACCTTGTAAGATCTTTACCTAATAAACCATTCGCACCTAAAATAGCTAACGATCTTCTTATTTTATTCATTCCTTATACTTTTCTTTATGGTATTTGATTTCATGCTAAAGCAGAATAATTTATTTCACAGCATCTTTAACCTTTTGAATTATATAGCTTATCTGTTTATCTGTAAGATCTGCATGCATTGGGAGCAAAACCACATCTTGATCTACTCGAGTAGTCATAGGTAAATCATTTCGGAGTCCCCCAAACATAGGATAAATATCATTACGGCGATTATTGATTCTTAACATAATATTGTGTTTAAGCAAATACTTTGCAAAACGAACGCGGTTTTCGACATGAATAGGAAACATTTGATAATTTGGTTTTCTGTCATTGTAATATTTCATGAGCTTTATTTTCGGACAGTCTGCGAGTTCTTCTCTATATCGCTGTCCGACGATTTGCCTTCTTGTTGCCACTTCCTCAAAATGATCAATCCCCACAGAGGCAAGAGTAGCAATAATATCATTCATATTATACTTAAATCCAAGGACATCTCCTCGAAAATTTTCTGGTAAAGGATTAAGTAAATTTGTTATTTTAGTATCTCTATCTATTCCATACCAAATTATTTTTTTTAGTTTTTGATAATAGTCTTTGTTGTTCGTTGCAATTAATCCACCATCTCCAGAGGTAATAAGTTTTACAACCTGGAGAGAAAAACATACAATATCTCCTGTTGCACCGATATATTTTCCTTTATACATACTACCCATGGAATGAGCAGCATCTTCTATAACTGGAAGATTGTGTTTTCTTCCAATTTCCCGTATTTCATCTAAGTCACAGGGGTTACCACTATAATGTACAACGATTATAGCTTTTGTCCTACGCGTAATTTTTTTTTCAATGCTTTTGGGGTTTATATTAAGGTCGTCATATTTAATATCGGCAAAAACAGGTTTCGCTCCTTGCTCAAGGATTACGGTATTGGTAGCAATAAATGTAAAAGGAGTAGATATCACTTCATCTCCCGGTTTAACATTAAGTATAGCTAAACTAGCGCGCAATGCGGAGGTACAACTATTTACAGCGACACAATAAGGAAAACCCCATTTACGAGATGCTTTTCCCCTTAATTCCTTTTCTTTCTTACCTGTGTTAATCCACTTTGACCGTAATGTATTTGCAACTTCTGTAATGGCTTCGTCAGGGACAAACGTAGACCAGGTGCGTATAATTTTATCGTCAATCTCGTAATCTCTTTTTTTCATTTCAATAAAATCAGTATACTAAAGTCCATAGTTCTCCTGTTTTCCCTTTCCAGAATTTTTGACATACCACTTAACAGTTTCTCTTATCCCTTGCTCTATATTTGTCTTAGGCTCCCATTTTAAGATAGTTTTCATTTTTCTAACTCCAAAAACTTTTTTTAGGGCACCGTCTGGCTTTTGGGTATTATATACAAACTTACCTGAATAACCTACCACTCTTTTGACAGTTTCTGCTAACTCCCTTACAGAAATTCCTTTTCCTGTTGCTATATTTAAGGGATCAATCCTATCATAGATTTCAACTGCTCTTAAAACACCATCTGCCCCATCTTTTGCATACAGCCAATCACGTAAAGGTTTTCCACTCCCCCAAATTTCAACTGTAAGTAGCTTATCCCTCTTAGCTTCATAAATCTTTCTTATGAGACCGTCTAAAGCTTTGCTCCGAGAAGGGTTAAAATGATCGCGGGGACCATACATATTTGCGAAGACTAAGTGGATAGAATTAAAACCATATTGCCTATAGAGAGCCTTACCATAAACAATGGTCGCTTTTCTGGAAAAACCATAACTGAAAATCGAATCATGAAGATCACCGTCCCAAAAATCTGTTTCATCTAAAATATCTTTTTCTAAATAACCAGGATACGCACAGCCAGCTACAATATTTACAAATTTTTTTACTCCCACCTTTTGTGCTGCCTCCATAAGAAAACATCCCATTAAAATATTATCCATAAAAAGGTCCGCTTGTTTACCTAAGTGGAATCCAATTCCTCCTTGAAAAGCTGCACAATTAATTACTATCTCCGGTTTTGTCTGTTCAAAAAATTTACGACAATCCTCTCTGTTTCTAAAATCAATTCCCTTCGAACGTTCTGGGACAAAAACTTCACATTTAATATCCTTTAATTTATCAATAATATGTGAACCAAAAAAACCTGTACCTCCTGGAATTGCTATTTTTTTACCAACAAGATTCATGAGATTTTTAATTATTTTGTTATTTTAACGATTGTAATTTAACATAATTTACTGCAAATGTGAATTATTATTATAAATCATCGAATCTATTTTGAAAATTCTTAATCGAAGTGGCTGATCTATCATTCGTAGTGTTTACTTTACCGTTTAATACTCTTTCTATATTTCTTTCTAGTATGGTTACACAATCAAATTTTTCAATATATTTTACTACATTCTCTCTATATTCTTTCAGTAAATTCTTATTTTGAAGTAATCCCAAGATAGTTTTTGCCAAATCTTCAGCTCTATAAGAAACAATCAATCCGCATCTATTTTTAACTATATACTTGCTGCCGGGAAATGCTTTTGTAGTAATAATTGGCATACCTAAAAGCATATAGTCTTTTATTTTGCCTGGATCCGAATTTTTAACCTTATCATCTAATATATCTGTGTTAAAGGTAGCAATACCTAAAGCAGCATCTGACAAAACTTTTTCCATATTCTCCCTACCCTTTACAAACCCATGAAATATTACACTTTTGGAAACTTTCAGGCTTTTTGCAAGATTTTTTAGTTTCTCTTCTTCTACTCCTGTTCCAACTATCTCAAATATTAAGGAGGGGATTTCTTTTAAAATATGCGGCATAGCTCTTATAACTAAATCAACTCCCATAAAAGGTAAGAGCACTCCCCTGTAGACAATTTTTTTTCTATTAACTTTTGCAAACGGCAAACGTTTTACTTGATGAAACCACACACACCCAGGAACCGTATACTGCCTATTAAATATCTTTGGATCCATATCCATTTTCTTTTGTCTTGCTTGCGCTATCATTGAAGACACATTCCAAGTCTCATCGGACCATTCAACACACAATTTATCCATTCTAAAATAAAACCAATTTAAAAAACTGTTCTGAAATCTAGTAGGATAATAATCAACAGATTGGTAGATCACCTCTTTAACAAAACCCACCTCTCTTAAGAGAATAGCTGCTAGAGGATTCAGGTTCCCCGCAGCAAAGTATACATCAATTTTTCCAAATCTTAAGCACCAAAAAAGTGTATATAGAATATCCTTAATATATAGAAGCGGCCAAGAAGTTTTCCAGTGATAAGCGGTTTTGCTTTGAATTAATTTATTATTCTTAAACCAACTGAAACCTGAAGACATTTGATACCCTTCTTTTAAGTCCAATTGAGGGTGAAGTATATATATAAGATCACAACTATAATTTTCTAAAAGAAATGTTTTTAAGTTTTGGGTAATCGGATTTGGGAAAGTTTCATAGGTAACAATACAAAAACGGTACTTTTTTGCATTCATTCTAAATTGATTTCTTTGAAATAATATAATCCTCTAATGTCATATGCTCTAAACTGGAATTTTCAAAAGCATCTAAGGCTTCTCTAGGACCTAATACTATTGGAAATCCATGTAGATTAAATGAGGTATTTAGTACAGCTCCTATACCTGTTAATCTTTCAAATTCTTTAATTAATCTATAATAATCAGGGTTATAATCCTCGTTTAAAATTTGAGGTCTTAAGGTAAAATCATATGGGTGCATAGCAGCTTTTAATTCTTTTCTGGCAATAGAAGTTGAATCATAACCCAACATCATAAATGGAGAATCTATACGCTTTGGATTTATTAAATAATCCTTTGCCCTTTCTTGGAGAATAGTCGGAGCAAAAGGCATCCAAAAATCCCTATTTTTTACTTGCTCATTAATTACTCTTACTACTTCCGGGTCTGAAGGGTTTGCAAGTATAGATCGGTTTCCTAAAGCCCTAGCTCCAAATTCCATTCTGCCTTTCAGCCTTGCTACTATCTTACCTTCTGAAAGCAACTTAGCAGTTACTTTTTCTATATCTTTAACCTTTTTAACAGAAAATTTATCCCCAATTTTTCTCCCCTTGATAACTCTCTCTACCTCCTCATCGGAAAATTGCGGCCCCCAATATATATCTTTAATAGGCTTGATATTTTGGGTGCCAAATTTAAATTGATTTATTAAGGCATAAAGACACGCTCCCAAAGGAGTCGACTCGTCACCGCAACTTGGCATGATAAATAGTTTTTTAACGCTCTTCTGTTGAGAAATCTTTTGATTTACTTTAACATTCATAAATACTCCACCACATAATATTACTGTTTTGATTCCGGTAACTTTTATTGCTGCTTCAATCCACTCAATAATTCTTTCTTCAGTCAACTTCTGGACCACTCCTGCAATCAAATCAAATCTTATTCTTTTAAATTCTCTGTCTAGATATTTCAGAATATCTTTAGTATTAAATTTTGACTTAAAAATTAATGGGTTCTTTTCATCAAAAAAAATAATGTCCTTTATTTTCTTATAAATTTTATCTACATCCTCCAACTTAGCATATGGTGCAAGACCCATAACTTTATATTCATGTTCGTTTGATTTCATTCCTAAAAACTCGGTTACATAAGCATAAACTGCACCTAAAGAACTATTCCTTGATGATCTTGAAATCAATCTATATTTGCTCCTATCAAAAATGTAAATACTGGCAGAACAGTCATCCCCTTCTCCATCTAAAACCATTACCAGATTTTTCTCTTGATTAAAAGGTGAAACTACAGAGGCAATAAATGCATGGCAAAGATGATGATCCAAAAAAAGTATCTTTTTTTTAGGTAAATCTAATTCCTTTGCAATAGCTTCTTTTTCCCTCTCCATTGCTAATCTTCCTATTGTCCTTACAGCAAGAGTATAAAAGAATTCCCCTATTACTTCCATATTAGGATATCTAAAAGCAAGCTCACCATACAACTTTCTAAATGGATTGATGAATTTATGAAGTAAATACAAAAAATTTATGCTGAAATCTTTCCTAAAATCAGGTGGAACATGAATTGGGATACCAATCCTATTTGAACGCACTACCAAATCTAATTCAGAAGACTTAATTCCGACTTCTGATAAACAATAATCTATAGCATTCTTAGGAAAACCTTTGTAATTTTTTATCCCATTAAATCTTTCTTCACTAACAGCTGCTATAACCCTTCCATCTTTTGTTAAACAGGCTGTGGCATTATGACCATAATATAAACCTAAAATATACATGTGTCGTAGTATATCATCTTGTGATTGGATTTTAATCGTTTATATAATCACCTAGTCTGTCAAAATCCCTTGGAATGTTTACAGAAATTGCTGCAGGAAATGGATTTGACTTGGAGAAATCATTGATAACTACTCTTGAAGAGTGATTTAAATCCATTATTAACTGATGATATTTTACTCCTTCTCTCTTGAGTTGTTTGACTGTAATTTGCCTATATTTTTCCTTTCTGGAAGTTATCAAAATGATATAGTTACCTAGATCAAATAATCTATTAATAACTTTAATATTTTCGGGTAACCCTTCTGTTGTACCCCAGAATGGTTTGCAGTACTGACCGCCATTTTTAACTACCACTCCATCAACATCTATAAAGTAAGTCTTTTGATTGCTTTTGTAATGGAGCCATTCTTTAATGGTCCCCAAATCCAGATACTCCTGTATTGATTTAGATTTAAATAAAACCTTTTTCTCTTCAATTAAATACTTAATTATCATTGAAACATATAATTCTTTTTCAGAATCCTTTTTACCAAGAATCTCAAAGGAGTGGGTAAAGTCTGAAACATTTGTAAAATAATAACCTCCTACGCAAAACGTCTCGGATATTACTTGTTTTTCAGCAATTCGTCTAATTATCCCCTCATCATCCAATAAAGTATAACTTTTATTAACCGCATTTGTTATCCCAACATTTTTTAGATGTTCTACTGCAACATAATTGTAAGGCTCGTAAATCTTATCTAACTTAAATATATTATCTGAATCCTTTATTAGAATAGGACCTGAGATTTTTAAATTTTTGATGGTTTTATAGACAGTTTCTGACTGGCTTTTTGTTGGCTTATTTAGTATGCATAGTCTAACTTTGTAGCTGCTAAAAAATTTGTTAAGCATCTGTGGAATCTCATACTTTTCATTATGCTCCCCTAAAATAGTTACCACAAGGTCACAGTTTTTCAAATCTAGTTTAGATATAGAGTCAAAAAGCATTAAATTTCCACTTGGATTTACCAATAAAAATTTTGGTCTGACATTTGGATACCTTGTGGAATTACCGGCACAAGGTACAATAACTGTAACTCTATTCATTATGCTAGGCCCTATTTTATCAATGATGAGTTAATTGTCAATTCATAGATTTTTTATCCAAGTAACTGTTGATTTTCCTCAAGATCTTTTTCTGTTTAGATTGATCTTTTAAGTACGGTAATATTCTTAAGAAAATCATTGCCATAAAAAAATTATGGCTCTTAATATAATCTTTATCAAATTCATTAATTCTTTTTTTCAGATAATTAGTAAGCTGTTTGTTTTTGAACCTATCTGGTTTAACTTTGTGCTTTAAACTATACCATTCACCTTCTATATCCTGGAAAAGCTTTGATAAATCAGTCCAATAATGAGGATAAAAAGTTCCTATACAATCAATCAACCAGATATTATCTTTCTTATCCACAATAATATTTTCAAAGCTCAAATCACCATGGCATAAAGTCTTATTAGTTGGGATATTCACCGATGAAAGTTTAGACAATAATTTATTTTTAATACTGCTGTCTAAATTTAGAATATTACAAACATTTACTATTTTGTCCGTTAAAACATCTTCAAATTTTCTATTTTCATAAGAGAGTTCAAAATACTCACTATTTGTACTAAAATATTTAATAATCAATACTAATTTATCTATCAATTTTATTAATTGGTTTGTTGATTTTAAAGATAAAGCTTCACTCAAAGATACACCTTCAACAAATTTATATTCATAGAAAAAATTACCTCCCTCATTACCACTGCTGATTATTTGGGGAATATTAAATAAGACAGGCTTGTTACTTCGCAATAAATCATTATTAAGCTTTGATAAAAAAATGTGTTTGCTGTATTGAACCTTTAATCTGTCTATCTGTTCCTTTTTTTCACTTTGCTTTCTTACAATTTTTATGCCTTTATTGTTTTTGAATAAGATACTAACTCCGGAACTTCCTTTTAATTTGATTCTCATTTGTTGATTATATCTGGGTTACATTGGGTTATCAATTTTCGTAAAGCAAGCTCTGGAAAAAGATGCAAGCCTATGTTAAACTCGCCTAAATTATGATAGATGTTTCAAGTTCCAAAAAAGTAAAGGGTGCCAAATATTTCAATAGTGAAATAAATCAACTTTATCATCCAACTGGGACTCTTGACCCATATACTCAAGATATAGTTTACTCATACAAAAACATTAATTCAACAAAATTTTCTCCAATCCTCATAAAAGAATGGTTTTCTATTATAAAAGAGGGTGGCTATCTAATTATTGATTATTATCCAAATAAATTTTTAACCCCTAGGAAATTAGAAGAACATATTTGGTGGTTATGGAAAAATCAGTACCAAATAATCTGGCATAATTTTATACCAGAAAAAAATACCAGGGGCTTAAATAAAAATAATTTACTTAATTTTATAAAAATAACTAATAAGTTAGCATTACAAAATGCTAACTTAGAGGTTCTTAATAAATCTAATTATGGCGAATTAATTAGATTTATATGTAAAAAAATCTCACATAAAGAAACTCACGGAAATATAAATCAGTGGAGTTTTGGAATTGTTAGTAATGGAAAAAGAGAGAAGTGGGTTAAAGAATCAATTGAATTAATTAGAGCACAAAAAATTCCAAATTACGAAATAATTATTTGCGGAATATATAAAGGTAATATCGATAAAGATATTAAATTTATATATTTTAAGGAGAGAAATGATATAGGTTGGATAAGTAAAAAGAAAAATTTAATTGTTAAAAAAGCTCAACATGAAAATATCTGTTTCTTAAATGACAGGTTATTTCTTGATAAAAATTGGTTCAAAGGTATGAAAAAATGGGGTAATTATTTTGAACATCTAACTTGTCCTCAACTATACGGTGAAGAAAGAGTTATGGACTGGGTAGATCAACCCCTAATGATTCCTAAGGAAGAAGAAACGGCGAAAAATTTACTGCATTATTTCGCTGCAGATTCATATTTGGATTATAAAGATTGGAGTCCTTCGGTTACTATTGGTGCTCCAAATAATATTGTAAAAAAAAGCATTATAGCTAAAAATGAGCTTTGGTGGGATGAATCGTGTTTTTATGGCGACCGAGAAGATTTTTACTTTTCTACTAATTTAAACAGGCATGGATTCATAGAAAGATTGAATCCATATGCAATACTTCACACACGAACCTTTAAAGAACTTAGTCCTACTTATGTAAAATATGATCCTTATTCTTTTGAACAAAAGATGATTTTTAATAATTTTTACGCTTATCTAAAGTTCTCAACTTATCTTTTGCTAAAAATACTAAAATTTTTCCATATTAAGCTCTCTATTGAAATGATGAATAAAACCAGAGGTGAAATCTATGCTCTATTATTAAGAATATCACCAAGTAAAAGAGCTGATTACTTGGAATGGCAAAAGACAACTCTTAATAAAGGAGATTCTAGTCATTCAAAAATCACTTAAAATAAGTTAGTTTAATCTTAAATTATGGCAATTCTAGTAACCGGAGGGTGTGGATATATTGGCTCTGTTTGTGTTCAAAGGTTAATACAAAGAAACTACGATATAATCGTATTAGATAATCTAAATACAGGACACAAGGAAACCATCGATCCGAAAATCCCTTATTATGAAGGCACCATTCTTGATAAAGAATTACTCAATCGCATTTTTAGTGAAAATAAAATTGATGTTGTCATGCATTTTGCAGCTATAACAACAATTGAAGAATCTGCCACCAACCCTTCTATTTATTTTAATACTAATGTTACAGGTGGTATCTGTCTACTTGATATAATGCGAAAGTACGAATGTAATAAAATTATATTTTCTTCAACAGCTGCTGTTTTTGGAAATCCAAAGTATACCCCAATTGATGAAAATCATCCGACAAATCCTGTTAATTCCTATGGTTCCTCTAAATTAATGTTTGAACAAATTCTTTTTTGGTATCAACAGGCCTATGGATTAAATTACCGGATTTTCAGGTATTTTAATGCTGCCGGTGCAACAGAAATTTCAGGCGATAATCATCATCCTGAAAATCACTTAATACCCAATATACTTAAGGTGGTATTAGGTATTAAAAAAGAAATTAGTATCTATGGCAGTGATTATGATACCCCTGATGGAACATGCATAAGAGACTATATTCATGTAGTGGATTTGATAGAGGCCCACATTTTATCTTTGGAAAACTGGAAAGCAAACCCCGCTACCACTTATAATTTGGGCAATGAAAAAGGTTATTCTGTTTTAGAAGTAGTGGAAACTGCCAAAAGAATTACCGGACATCCTATTCCTTCAAAAATTTCCGACCGCCGCCCCGGTGATCCACCTGTTCTAATTGCCTCTAATTTTAAGGCAAAAAAAGAACTTAGATGGAGACCAAAATTTTTATCTTTGGAGAATATAATCACAAGTCAGTGGAAGTGGCAAAAGAGAAATTACAAAGCTCATAAATGATATACTAAAGTGTAATTTACCAATGATTATTACTCAAACACCACTTAGGATAAGTTTTGCAGGCGGAGGCAGTGATTTACCGGAATTTTACGGGCAACACGGAGGAGCTGTTATCTCCAGTACCATTGATAAATATATTTATATCATTGTTAAAAAACGGTTTGATGATTTAATTGCCTTAAACTGGTCTAAAAAGGAAACCGTTGAAAGCGTTGATCAAATAGAGCATAAACTGATCAGAGAGGCAATGAAAAAAACCGGAGTAAAGAAAGGCGTTGAGATAACTACTATCTCTGATATACCTTCTGAAGGATCAGGCCTTGGATCATCTTCAAGTGTAACCGTCGGGCTTTTGCAGGTATTATATCTTTACCAGGGAATAATTGTCGACGCAGAAAGGCTGGCCCGGGAAGCTTGTGAGATAGAGATAGATATTTTAGGCAAACCAATCGGAAAACAGGATCAGTATATAGCTGCCTATGGCGGACTACGTCATTTTGAATTTAAAAAAGACGGCACTGTTGCAACAAATTCACCAAACATTGATAGTGATTTTCTTTATGAATTGGGACTTCATATGATGCTTTTTTTTACTGGTAAAATCAGGAGAGCTGAAGAAATTTTATCCGAACAAAAAAGAAAAATAGGAGATTTAGAACAGCTTTTAAAACAAATGCGGGATCAAAGTTTTGAAGTATTTAAGGCTTTTAACAAAGGAGACCTAACTTTTTTGGGGCAGGCTTTGGAAGAAGGATGGGAACTTAAAAAACAACTGTTAGAAGGAATCTCTACGTCCGATATAGACAAAATGTACAATTTAGCAAAAGAGGCAGGCGCTTTAGGAGGTAAAATCACCGGGGCAGGCGGAGGAGGATTTCTACTGCTCTATGTTCCGCTTGGGAAGCAGGATGACGTCAGAAAAGCTCTAACCTCTTATCAAGAATTAAGATTTAGCCTTGAGCGAGATGGTAGTAAATCCATTCTCAATATTCGAAGATAATATATGCAAAATATTGACATTACATCCATTGCCAAAAAATACTTAAAAGGAATTAATCAAGCTGTAAATCAGATTAAGTTGGAAGATATCCAACAAATTGCCACTATACTACTTGAAGCATACAATAATAGTAATACTGTTTTTATTATGGGAAATGGCGGATCTGCTTCAACGGCGTCTCACATGGCTTGTGATTTAGGAAAAGGAACTTTAAAAAATGTTTACAATCATAACGAAAAAAGACTTAGGGTAATATCTATTACTGACAATATCGCAACCCTTACTGCTTTTGCTAATGATCTTTCATATAACGATATATTTAGTCAACAACTTCATAATTTAATTAATCCAAAAGATATACTTATCTGTATTTCCTGCTCCGGAAATTCAGCAAATATTGTAAAAGCACTAAAATACGCCAAAGAAAAAGGAGCTACAACAATAGGTTTCTTAGGTAATAACGGAGGCAAAGCTAAAAAATACACAGAATATAATATAATTATTAAAAGTAGTAATTATGGGATTATTGAGGATCTTCATTTAACCCTAAATCATTTACTCACTACCTGTCTTACATTTATGAAAGATGCAATTGATAATGGAAAAAATATCTAACTTTAATGAGAAAAAAGTTTGCCGTATTCATTGACCGAGATGGAACTATTAATTTAGATGTAGATAATTTATCTAAAATCAAGGATTTAACTATTCTTCCTAATGTATCTAAAGCAATTACTTTACTCAATAAGTTTCATATACCTGTAATTGTTATTACTAATCAGCCGGTGATTGCAAGAGGATTACTAACAAAAGAAGGAATAAAAAAAATTCATAGGGAGATTAACTGCAGATTACAAAAAATGGGGGCGAAGATAGATGATTTTTACTTTTGTCCCCACCATCCTCACGCAAATATAGAAAAGTATAGAATAACTTGTATTTGTAGAAAACCTGGTACAGCAATGTACAAACAAGCCGCTAAAGACTTCGGGGTAGAATTAAAAAAATCCTATGTTATTGGAAACAGCTTTAGAGATATAGATGCAGGCAAAACATTAGGAACTATCACTATCTCTGTGGCCTCTAACCAAAAGGGGGTTCAAAACTTAAATTCAGACTACTCAGTTAAAAACTTGTATCAAGCTGTAGAACTAATTTTAAAAAAGGAAAAATTAAGATGAAAGCAGTAATACTCGCAGCAGGCCCGGGAACCAGAATGCAAAAAACTTTCCCACAAATTCCAAAATCAATGTTGCCAGTTACAGGAAAACCATTAATTCAAGATCAAATAGAACATTTAAAGAGATTCGGGATTAAAGATTTCTATATAAATCTGCATTTTCTACCGGAAAAAATAAAGGATTTCTTAGGAAATGGTAGCAAACTTGGAGTAAAAATTACATATAGTTTTGAAGATAAAATCTTAGGGACATCTGGTGCTATCAATAGTTTTAAGGATTATCTAGATGAAACATTTATAGTTTTATATGGAGATATCTTTACAAGAATAAATTTTAATAAATTTTTGCTGTTTCATAAAAATAAAAAATCTCAAGCTTCCCTACTAATTCATGAAACTGATCATCCAGAAGATAGTGATTTAGTTATTATTAACAACAGTAACCGTATTCTTAATATTTATACATATCCCCATCAGAAACCAAACATCAATAATAAACTGTCAAGTGCTGCAATTTATATCCTGGAACCAAGTGTTTTACGATATCTTCCTGATAGATTCTCCGATTTTATGGAAGATTTCTTTCCTCTTCTTTTAGAAAAAGGGGGTGGTTTATATGGTTATCTATCAAATGAATATTCAAAAGATATAGGAACACCAGAAAGATATGAAAAAGCTATACAAGAACAATCATTAAAATAGATCATTTCCTAAATGAAAAGAAACAAGTATAACCTACGATAGGAAAATCAGTTCTAATTGGCAAGGCTATACTAAGAAAAGTGCTATATCTATAAAAAAATGGAATAAAGGTGGCATACTTATATTTCAGATCCTTGAATCCTAGTTTTTCTCCTAACTTTATCCAAACCTCCGGTTCTTTAACACTAATGTGTGTTGGATCTGAAGTTGTTCTTTTAGTACGATATGGTGTAGTGAAAATAAGTAAACCACCTTTTTTAAGCTTTCCTTTAAGATTCTGAAGTGCTTTTTGAGGATTGACTAAGTGTTCCATTACTTCAAAAGCAAATATTATTTCATACTCATTATCTTTGTATTTATTGGCATTTGATTCTATGTTAACTACAGAAAATTCAACATTTGGGTTAAGTCTTTTTGCATTGTCAATAATAAAAGCTGATGTGTCAGAGGCAACAACATCAAAACCCCTCTCATCCAAAATTTTAGCAAAACCACCTAAACCACACCCTACCTCCAATACTTTCCTACCCTCACTTCTTCCCAGAGGAAAGTATCTTTCAATAAATCTAATCCAGGCTATAAGAGATCGGTAAGTTCTAAGAAACTCTTTTTCATCATACTTTTTGTAGCGAGGAGAGAAATATTCTTTATCAAAATTTCTATCTCCATGCCTGTTAACTAGTGCTTTTTTCATAACTTAAACCCCTGTTTTTCTATCTCCCTGAAGCAATAATTCGAGATTCTACTATAACATAATGATTAAAGTAACATCTAAGCGGGTTTGAAAAAATAATTAGATTAATTCATTTCTTGGTAGGTTTGTCCATAGCAATTACTATCATCTCCTTGGAAAATTCTACCCGCACCTTTGCCACCAAATATTGCAGAAAAAATAACATCCTCCTTTGCAACTTTTCCCATAGACCTGTTTGAGATTTACTACTATCTTGAATCAGCCAGTAAAATTCTTTTACCTGTAAACCACACTTTTCCAGTAGCCAGTATATATTCTTCCTGGAAAATGTCATAGTATGGTCATCATTAATGTTTTCTTCACCTAACAATACAACCTCAAGAAAAAAAGCAAGTCCATATGCGTGAGGTGTAGTTAAAAGCAAAATTCCACCAGGTGCTAAGTGTTTACGTACACAACTAAGAAATGCTCCTGGATTCACCAAATGCTCTATAACATCGGAAACAACTATTACATCAAACCCTAACGGGTACTTTTTCGTAATATTAAAATTTTGGGCATCGGATACAATAATATTCCATCCTTTATCTTGCAGTTTTTTGACAATTGTCTCTTCATAATCAAGACCAACTAAGCTTTTGGCTACTTCTCTCAATTTTCCATGCAACCATTCAGGCCGAGTAGTTGCCTCTAGAGTATGGTTCACACAACCAATGTCTAGCACTTTCTTTTCACGACAGTGATCAATAATAAATTGATGCTTTTCTGTACGAAAACTTATCATAAAACTATTTTTTTCTTTCCATAAGGAAACTGATTAATCAAAAACTTTACGAAATCATATCATATCACCATACTTTATCTATTCCCACTCACCCTCTAGATGGATTAAAATCTACATGCTATTATCTACCAATATGTCAAAGTATTATGAGAATTATTGGCAAGCTCTCAAAAATAGAGGATTAGATGATTTCCATTACAAATGGCCTGCTATTAAAGGCTTAATCCCCAAAACTTCCAAGTTAAAAATTTTAGATTTTGGTTGTGGCACAGGGGATATACTACAACAAGTTATAGGAATAAATCCTAATTCACAATATTTAGGCATTGATGTTTCCTCTATTGCCCTTAAAAAAGCTAAAGATCGTTTCCCAAAAGCTAAGTTTTACCATATTGAAGATGGCGATAAAATACCTTTAAAAACCTCATCAATTGACTTTATATTAATGTTAGATGTCATAGAACACATATATAATACCAAGAGTACAATTAAAGAATTGTACCGGATATTAAAACCAGGAGGTAAAATATTGCTAAGTACGCCATATCATGGATTTTTAAAAAATTTAATTCTAATCTCTTTCTTCTTTGAACAGTACTTTGATCCGGAAAGCGCCCACATCCGTCAGTATTCCAAGAAAAGCTTAGTTTCGCAATTAGAAAGCACTGGATTTTCGGTTGTTAGATTTGACTATTTTGGCAGATTTTTCCCGGTATCTCGCGCTATGTATGTATTAGCCAAAAAATGACTTACAGGAGAACAAATATCGATCATAAAAAACCGCTCATTACCGTACTTATGCCGGCATATAATATGGAGCTCCATATTGACCAGGCAATAGAAAGTATCTTAGATCAAACTTTTCACAACTTCGAGCTTATTATTATCGATGATGCATCATCTGATAAAACACGAAACATAATTAAAGCCTATATGAAAAAAGACGCAAGGATTAAAATGATCATAAATAAAAAAAATTTAAAGCTTGCAGGCTCTTTGAATGAAGGGATTGAAAAAGCAAAAACACAAATAATTGCTAGAATGGATCCGGATGATATCTCAGACCCAGAGAGATTAATAACCCAATTCAAATTTTTAAAGGAACATCCTAGAGTAGCTATTGTCGGTACAAATATTCAAATAATAAACAATGAAGGTAAAATTATTTCAAAACGGGAATATCCGACTACATCTGCTGAATTGAAGAAGATTATGTTTCGCTATTCTCCTTTCGCACATCCAGCAATAATGTTCCGGAAAAATATCTTTGAAGAATTTGGTGGATATGATGAAACCATGAAGGTATGTGAAGATATTGATTTGTGGTTTAAAATCGGCAGTAAATATGAATTTGCTAATATCCCAAAGATCTTACTTACATATAGATTACTTTCAACATCCGGCACTCATAGCAACCTTAAAACAGTTGAAATACTGGGTTTTAAGATAAAATTTAATGCCATATACAAATATCACTATAAACCCTCTATCTATGATATTTTGTACAATCTGTTGGAATTTATTTCCCTTTGGTTTATTCCCGACAAAATAAGAATCTGGTCATATAATTTTTTACGAAGTAGAAAATTAATATGAAAAAAAACAAGCTATTTATTAGTCTAAAACCATTTAGCGGTCAGACCTTTTTGAAAAATAAAATATTTAAACTTGATAATGGAACCAATATTTTTCTCAATTTTAAAAAATGTCTAGAAAAATATAATATTGATATCAGTACAATCGACCTATCAGAAGGAAAATCTATTTATAGATATGTATATTGCGATATTCCCTATCCTTGGGAAATCGGATATTGGAAAAAGATTATACAAAATAAAGAAAAAAATATACTGTTTTGCTTTGAATCCCCCATAATAAACCCTTTTAATCAGCTACGCTTTCTTAGCATCTTTTTTAAACGTATATATACCTGGAATGATCATCTTGTAGATAACAAGAAATACTTCAAGTTTCATATCCCCCAGCTAAATTCTAAAAAAACTACAAATCCTTTACCTTTCAACAATAAAGATTTTTTGGTCTTAATAAATTCCAATAAAATGGTACCTTTCTTGCTTAAACTAATTAGTCCATTCAAACAAGATTTTTATATTGAAAGGGAAAAGGCAATAGAATTTTTTGAAGATCACATTAGCAAAAATTTCAGTTTGTATGGTAAAGGGTGGGATAAACCAAAGAGGTTAAGTCTTAAAGAAAAAATCTTTGGATTTAATAAACATAATTCTTATAAAGGAGAGATTAAGGACAAGCTTAAACTTCTTTCTAAATTCAAATTTACTATATGTTTTGAAAACTGTCCTGCACCAGGTTATATCGAAAAGATTTTTGATTGTTTCAAAGCAGGATGCATACCAATTTACTTTGGAGCACCAAATATTACTGACTATATAGACGAAAAATGTTTCATTAATTTTAGAAAATTTTCCAGTTATGGGAAACTCCTCAATTTTCTATATAAAATTGATGAAAAAACTTACAATAGATATATAGAAAATATCGAAAATTTACTTTCTAACAAGAATTTTTTAAATTTGTGGTTCGAAAAGGGATTTGAAAAAGTTTTTTTAGACGGTATTTCCTAAATAAGATCGTATAATAACTTCTGCGTTCTTTTCACTAAATCTATTTATAGCATACTCTCTACATCTCAATGCTCTTTTTCTTAATTGGGTTTTGTGAGTATATAGGAAATTTGTTGTCTTTACTACTTCCTCAGGAGTAGGATTAATTATCTTCCCAACTAAATCATTAACCACCTCAGGTAGTGCCCCTCTATTTGAGGCAATCACAGGTGTCCCGCAGAACAAAGCTCCCGCAGCAACTCTACCAAAACCTTCCTCATTCAAAGTAGGCATCAACACTAAATCAGCAGCACTATAATGAAGCGGTAAAAGATTTGGAGGAATTGTACTCATATATATAATATTCTTAAATTCCTCCGCAGCTTTTTTAACACTATCTATCAAAGGACCTTCTCCATACATTAAAAAAGTAATATCTTTGTTACATAACTTAATAGCATCAATTAATACCAAAACTCCTTTCTCTTCAATTAATCTTCCAAAAAAAGAAACTATAAACTTATCCGTAAAACCAATTTGTTTTTTAGCTTGTTCTTTTTCATAAGGCTTAAAAAAACTACTATCTTCCCAGTTGGTATAAACTTGAATTTGATCTTTGTTAACTCCTAGTGTTTCTACATCTTTTTTTGACTGATTAGAAATAGCAATTACCTTATCTGCTGAATTAAAAATCCATTGGCTAGTTATTTTGTATAATCCTTTTTTTGGGAAATTATAAACAGACTGGGCAGAAATAACATATCTTTTCCTAAATATTTTTGACCAAAAAGCAGTGGAGAACCCTGCAATTACACCTTGTGCGTTAATTGTATAAATATCTGGATATACAAGCAGCAAGATCGGGGTAACAAGAAAAAGTAATGGCCCTAAGTATATAAATTCAAGTATAGGGTTTTTTAATAATCTATAGAACAACCCTCTTAATACCGGAAGTCTGAAAATTACTAAGTTTTTTTCCTTTTCTATCCATTTACCTAAAACAGGGGTATTAAGAGGCTGGTAGGTCAACACTTTAATTTTCCAATTTTGCTTGATTAATTCATCTATTAAGTCTTTTAAATGGGTTTCTAATCCGCCAATATTAGGCAGAAAACCAATTGCTATTATCAGCAGATGTTTTCTCATATAAGCTGGGGATTTTCTTGGTACCAATGGATTGTTTTCATCAGACCTTCGTCTAAACTGACTTTAGGATACCAACCTAATTCCCTTTTGGCTTTGGCAATTGAAACATATTGTTTCTTTATCTCGTTGGATCTTTCTTCCGGAGGATTTTCCATTTTAATTTTTATATTTTTATTAGTCAATTTAATTATTTTTAAAACCAGGTCATAAATTTTTATTGGTTTGCCTGTTCCAAAATTAAATACTCTTAATCTTTTTCCGTTAACTAGCTGTTTTTCAGCCAACATCAAATATGCATTAATCGCATCATCAATATATAAAAAGTCTCGAACCGAACCAATATCCCAAACCTCAGGCTTTTCACCATTTAAAATACTTTTGATAACTTTAGGAATAAGACGGGAAAAATTAAAATCTGCAGGCCCATATATATTTACGAACCTGGGAATTTCTACTTCTAAATTGTATGTGTCTGCAAAAGATTGAGCCAGTAAATCCGCACAAGCTTTAGAAGTTTCATAAGGTCTTGATGGCTGGGGAAAATATTGTTCTTTAAAAGGAACTTTTGGATTATCACCATATACATGAACCGTTGACGCAACTATTACCTTTTGAATATTGTTTTGTCTGGCTGCTTCTAATATGTTCCAAGTACCTCTAATATTAACTTCAAAAGTTTTGATCGGGTTTGTCTGACCAACTTCTACAATGGGTTGAGCTGCCAGGTGGAAAATAATCTTAACATTGTATTTTTTTAATATTTCACCTAACAGCTGAAAGTTTTCCACAGATCCTTTTAAATCTGTTTTTTTAGCTGAGTATTTTTCCCCTTTGTTTGATATAGTAATTACTTTTGCTTTTTCATTCAGCAGCCGATTAACAAGGTGTGAGCCAACAAAACCACTAGCCCCGGTAACCAACACTACTGTTCCCTGCCAAAAAGACATTTTTTACTCCTTCCTTAATAGTAGTTATACCATAAACCAATAGAATCCCTAAACACATCAATGGATGTAAAAACCAGGCATAATCACGTATTTTAATAAACCCTCGCATTGCATCTAAAGTGGGCAATATTATAGACAGAGAATAAACAACATATCCAAGTAAAGCCGACTTATCTGTTTTTGAATCATATATGCTGTATCTTCTTTTTGTATGATCTACAAAATGATATTTCTCAATAAAATATCTCCTTCTTCTTAAAAACGGTATGAAATTATTGTTTGTTAAATGAATGATTGTATCTTTAACAAAGGCGTAAGTTGTGTAACCTTTCTTTGCCAAATCTACATGAATATCTATATGAAAAAAATATTGTGCCTTGGTATTTGCGTATTTCAATAAGCTTCTTCTTAAAATTGATCCATTACCTCCCAAGGCTGGAAGTGCATTTGGATAAAGCTGTACCTTATAATAATACTTTCTTTCTTCGACAAGTTCTCCTTTTAAATGAAAATTTTGGTAAAGATAACCTTGGTGTGCACTTTTGTTAAAAAAGATGGTCACAGGATCTGTACCTCCATAAAGAGCTGAATACCGATCAACTAGTGACATATCTTTGTCATAATGAAATCTTAAAACACCGCTACCAATAATAGTACTATCCTCAACAAGCGGTCTAATCATATTCTTAAGCCAATTCTTATGAGGCAAGATATTATCATGATCAATCATTAAGAGAATCTCGTTTTTGCACTTTTTTACTGCTACTCCTTTGTTGTATTCTGCATTTTGTTTGTACTCTGGAACATTAATAATTCTACTCTTAAATCTTCTGGCAATAACCAGTGTCTGATCAACAGATCCTCCGTCAGCAATAATTATTTCTAAACCAGAAGGATAATTTTGGTTTCTGACTGAAGATAGACAAAGCGCTAACGTTCTTTCTGAATTCCTAGTAGCAATAGCTACCGAAACCGATGGCCATTTATTTTTTTTATTCATAACTTAGAAAGATTTTAGCTAGATTAATCTTTTTATGCAAATGCCGCGCTTGTCAATTATCTGTTTTTTATGCAATAATCTCTAGCATGCCTCAGAGAAGCACTAATCGTTTTATTTTTATCTGGTTATTTGCATTTCTTCCCCTCATAGCTGTATTTGTTTTCCGCAAATCATTTAATCTTGGTCTTTATGGGGATGACTGGCAGCATCTTTATAATCTGTGGCGGGATTTTTTTGTTTATCACACAAAGTCTTTTTATGATATCAGATCATATCTTAATCCTTATTGGCCTGAATATTTTTATCTTGGCATTATTAATCATTTCTGGGGCTATTACCCCCCTGCATATTTTATTGCTTCATATTTAAGCAGATTATTTGCAAATATTAGTCTTTATTTTTTTACTTTTGAACTAACTGGAAGTAAGTTGGCAGCGATATTGTCAACTATTATATTCCTATTTTCAGCTGCCGGTTTACAAACTACTGATTGGGTTTTTAACATGAATACCTACGCTGGATTAGGTTTATTAAGCCTTGCTTCAGTATTTTATTTAAAAATTCGGAAACTTAATACTATTTATTCTTTTAACTATATTCTATTTATCATGACATTCATACTAGCACTAGCAATTGTACCAACAAGAATGCACGGAGCCGTCCCTTTCTTAATTATTGTGGATCTATTTTTAACTTTTGTAGCAGAAAAAAGTCAGTTCAAAATTAACCGCTTCCTACTTATTAGAATTATTATGACCATTCTAGTTTTTGTATTACTTTTACATCTTAAAAGTTTTGGGGAAGGTTCTTTCACCACAGATCGATTATCAGAAAGTTCTCAAATTTTACAAAAGATCAATCACAAAGGTTATTATGCAATCTGGTTTTATTTCTTAGGAATCCTGGGACATTTGGTATTACCTGATAGTATTAGTTTGGATAATTTTACAAGTGTAATTTTTCTGACAAATGGTATTTCAATAATTTTAGGCATAATTGTCTCTTGGCTTTTTTCAAAAGGGAAAAGCCTGCTTTTTTATCTCCCGATTCTCATCTTTAACTTTATCTGGACACTAATATTAGGATGGATTGTCTCCATAAATCCGAATCCGCTTTATACTTTAAACCCTTATCTTCCCTCTGATGTTTTATTTTCAATTGCATTAGGTGGTCAGTTTATTTTTTGGTCTATTTGGCTTTCTATCTTATCTGGCAAGAGTTCTCCTCAACTTTCCTCAAGCTTGATTATTTCTTTAATTTGGATAATAATGATGACAATAATATATTGGCTTTTTACTCCCTATTACCTTATTGAGACAACAAGCCGATATATGCTGATGGGGGCTACTGGTATTGCTATATTCTTAGGAAGTTTCGTAAGCCTCCTTTTTTTTCAAACTGTTTCCCTCCAAAAAAATGAAAAGACTAGAATATTAAGTAGTTTTTATTTACTTTTAGCTATATTTATCCTCCTTTTTTGGATTTTTACTAATTTCCAAAGAAGCCAAACTTATTTAGGAATCCTTGAACAAACAAGAAATAGGGAACTTACCGAAAAAACCTGGAATACTTTATTAAAAGATGTACCAAAGCTTGATCCAATTGGGCCTTCAGTATTTTATTTCACAACTGACAATCCTTTGTCTTTACAAGGAGTATTAGTATTTGGATTTTTTATGCGTGCGGGTATGACATATAAGATTCCTGATCAAGATTTAACCCCTCTGCCTTCAACCGATTACCAGGAATTACTTTCTTATGTAACAGATGGGTCACCATTACAAAAAGTTCACGGAAGGAAACCTCTACCTGTACCATTATCTAGAATTTATGCATTCGATTTTAGAAACGGAGTACTAATTAACATTACAACTGCAGTACGAAATAAATTGACTGAAGATTTGAAAACACTAAATAAATAATGAATACCTCTCAACTGACATCTGTTTACAGAACTAAACTAATAATTTCAGTATACAAGAAGTGGATTAAAAAAGGAAACAGCATTCTAGACATAGGTTGTGGAACCGGCGTAGTAACAAAAATCCTGGGAGATTATTACCCCTCAAAAGTTACAGGCGCTGATATCAAAAATTATTTAATCTATAAGGTCCCATTTATAAAAATAGAGAATGGGAAAATTCCTGTCAAAAATAATAGTTTTGATTTTTCTCTACTGAATGATGTCTTACATCATGTTGATAAAGAATATCAAAAAAATGTTTTAAAAGAAGCAGCACGCGTTGGAAAAAAAGTTCTTCTGTTCGAATTTGAACCAACAATTTTAGGTAAGCTGGCTGATGTTATTTTAAATAAATTCCATTATGGAAACCTACATGTTCCTCTTTCAATGAGGACAAAATACGAATGGCAAGATTTAATTAAAAGTTTAGGATTTAAATCCAAAGTAATAGTACTTAAAAAACCTTTTTGGTATCCTTTTTCCCATATGGCATTTATAATAAGTACGGATAATCATAAAAGTTAATCATATGGGAAAAAGACTTTATTTTAAGTTTCAAATCATTTGGATATTGATTGTTATTCCTTTACTCACTTATATTTATTTGAAAAAAACCCTTAACTTGGCACTTTACGGTGATGACTGGGAACAATTATATAATTTGTGGCTATCATTTGATGTTTATAAAACCTCATCTTTCTTTAATATTAATTCATACCTAAGTCCCTACTGGCCACAATATTTATTTCTTGGAATAATTAGGCATTTTTCCGGTTATGAACCAATCGCCTATTTTGCTTCATCCTTATTCTTAAGAATATTGGCAACAATCTCGTTATTTTTTTTAATGAAAAAAATGACAAAAAAATCATTACCAGCTTATCTTTCAACCATAATATTTACTTTCTCGGCAGCTGGACTGCAAACTACTGATTGGGTTTTTAATATGAATACTTATGCGGGTGTTTTCTTTTTAAATCTCTCTATAATTTTTTATCTAAAACTAAATAATCCTAAAGTTCAATTTTTTTTGAGATATATTTTTTTTGTTGTTTTATTTACACTAGCCTTAAGTATTGTCCCTGTTAGAATGCATGGTGCAGTCATTTTTTTAGGGATGATTGAATTTATTTTTTCTTTTTTTATTCAGAAAGATAGAAAATTCAGGCCGGATAAGTTTTTTTTCTTAAGAATCCTTACCCCCATAATTATTTTGTTTGTGCTTATTAAGCTTGGCAGTTTTGGAAACTCTGGGGATAATTTACCACTCAAAACCGGATTTACTTATTTAGTGGAAATGATCCAAAAGGGAAGATATGATGTATTTTTTTATTTTTTTGGAATTATTGGAAATTTTGTTTTTCCAGATACTGCTACAGGCGGAGTTATCTTTGGACGCTTATCACTGCTAGGTCTATGTTTTATTTTAGCGGATTCTATTTTGGTTCTAACCTTAAGAGGAGGAAAGAAAATGTTAGGCTATTTTTTTGTCTTTAATATCTTAGAAATATTCTTGGGAAAATTATTATTATTTTGGAACCCCCTCCTTTCATCTACAAATATTATTTCAATATTAATGGGCATTCATTTAATAACAGTTCCAACAATACTTTTTTGGCAACTTAGAAAAACCAATTTACTGCAAGTCGCCTCAATAATCATAGGTCTTATTTGGCTTATTTCTTTTTCATTCCTTTATTGGGTTAGAACTCCCTATCTGATAATAGAAACAACTGGACGATACATGACAATGGGTGCTTTTGGCTTTTCCATTTTATTTGCTAGTTTATTATGGCTAATTATTGAAAGATCTAGTTCTAGAAAAAGAATAAAAATGCTGACCTTTTTTGTTCCGATGGTCTTATTAGTATTTTGGCTGAAAATTAACCTTGAGGCTGCCAACATATATTTAACTAATTTAGAAGAAAATCGAAATATTAATTTGGCTAACAAAGCGTGGGATGTGTTATTACAAAATGTCCCTGCTATTGATAAAGAAAATCCGAGCGTATTTTATTTTAGCACTGATAACCCAACCGCAATTTATATGATTTTCTCTTTCGGTTTCCCCCCTCATGGCGGATTATTATACGGAATCACTGATTGGCTAAACACCCCAATTCCAACTGAGCATTATGAAGAACTCCTTAAAATGGTAAGCAGCGGAGAAACCTTAGCAAAATTGCATGGTAGAAAACCAAATCCAGTGCCTATTTCAAGGGTTTTTGCTTTTGATTTTAGAAATGGTGAACTGATAAACATTACCGATCAAATCCGCCAAAAGATTACTGAAGACCTAAAAAATAATTGAAAACTATTTTAGTTTTTCTGAATATTCCTTAAAAGAATTAATATCATGTTGTACTAACATCCAATAGCTTGAATTAGCCGGATATGCATCCCTTAATTCTGAAAGAGCAGGAAGAAATCCATTAATCTTTGCTCTTAATTGTTCTTTTTCTTGGCTGCTTTTTTGTTTAATCAGGAATTCTGTTAACACACCTACTTGATAAGCTAATCTTTCAGATGATCTTTGAACTTCGTCTAATCTTTTATCTTTTATAACAAAGATAAGCTCAGAAACCCTTTTATCAATCAGAGAACTTGAATATCTAAACTTTGCATCATTGTTAAATTGAAATCTCTCTGTTATTTTCTCCCAAAGTCTTATTGCAGAATAATAAAAATCCCCTGGATTAACAACTTGAGCGGGTAAATTAATTTTTTCCAATTCTTGAGCAGAAATGGAAGGTACCAAAACAAGAAATAATAATACGATAATTATCTTTTTCATATTATAGTTTTATATTAACATATTATCATAAATTTAATTCAATCCAAAGCTTGAGTAAATCTATTAAAGTCCTTATGACAATTTTTGGTTTTGCGTTTTTAGCATAACCAGTTGTTCTGGGATGATATTTAGCCTTAGCCTCTAGAATCTTGAAACCTGCTTTATTTGTTCTGGCAATTACTTCAGCAAGATAAAACACTCCTTTTGATTTTATTTTAATTGATTTAAATAGATCTTTTTTGTAAATATGAACCCAATTATAATCCCTAAAACTTAATCCAAAAAATAATTTCATTGTTATCATTAAGCTATTTGATAAAAAATGCCGATAAGAATTATAGCCTCCTCTTTTACCACGGTAGGTTAGAACTAAATCACAAAAAGGAACTATCTTTAAACCTTCTGAGATTTCACTCAAAAATACCTGACCATCTGCTGGTAAATAGGTTATAAATTCCTTTTTGGCGTGTCTGACTCCGGTATTAATAGATGCTCCCAATCCATTGTTGGAGTTGTGTTTAATAATTCTTAATTTTTTATATTTTTTCTTTAACTTCATTAAAATTTGGAAAGTTTCATCAAAACTGCCATCATCTACTACAATAACCTCGAAAGTATTAATCAATTCTGTAATAACTTTTTTCTTGGCATCTTCATAAACTCTTATTATGGTTGGTGTAATGCCTGCTTCCTCATTAAAAACAGGAATAATTATTGAAAGATTGATTTTGGAGGAGTTTTTAACCACGATAAAAATCTCTTATTTTTTGGCAGATGTATTTAATCTCACTCGACTTAAGTTCAGGAAACATTGGCAAAGATAAAATCTCCGATGCTAATTTTTCCGCTACGGGAAAATCTCCTTTTTTATAACCTAACTCCTTATATGCTGGTTGCAGGTGAATCGGAATCGGGTAATGCATCTGGGTAGGAATACCTGCAGATGAAAGATATTTCATTAGTTTTTCTCTATCTTTTACTCTGATTACATATAAATGAAAGGTGTGGTTGTAATTTGGAAAAATCTTTGGAGTAATAATGGGTAAATCATCCAAAGATTTATTGTATAATTTTGCATTTTCTAATCTTTTTGCATTCCATAATCTTAACTTTTTTAGCTTAACTAATAAAATTGAGGCTTGTAAATTATCAAGTCTGCTATTTCCGCCAAGCAAAAGGTGTTTATACTTTTCTTTTTGTCCATAGTTTCTGAACATTCTGATTTTATCTACGATAGTCTTGTTATTTGTTGTAACTATTCCTCCATCTCCATAAGCACCTAAATTCTTACCAGGATAAAAGGAGAAAGCGGATATAATACCAAAGCCTCCAGCCATTTTGCTTCTAATACTGGCTCCATGTGCTTGGCAGGCATCTTCTATTACATATAATTTATGTTTTTTGGCAAGTCTTAAGACTTTTTCCATATCTGCTACTTGTCCATATAAATGCACTGGCATAATAGCTTTTGTTTTTTCGGTGATTAACTTTTCTGCTTTTTCTGCATCAATATTAAATGTATCCTCCAAACAATCTACTAAAACAGGAGTTGCTCCTACCAAAGAAACTGCAGAAGCAGAAGCTATGTAAGTATTAACAGGTACCAAAACTTCATCTCCCTGGCCAATTTCTAAACTTCTCACTCCAAGTTCCAAAGCAGACAAGCCACTACCTACACTAACTGCATATTTGACGCCGATAAATTCTGCAAATTCTTTCTCAAATTGTTCGACTTCTTCTCCTAGAATGAAATGTGTACTATCTAGAACATGCTTAATTGCCAAATCTATCTCTGTTTTGTTTTCCCGATATTGTCTTTTAAGATCCACAAAACTAATTTTTTTCATAGTCTATTTTATCTTCCAAAATTCCTGATAAGGAAAGTGTTTTCCTTTTCCAATATTACAACTTATTTCCTGTGCAAGCTTTAAAAATTTAGCCGGATTACCAACCCAAACTTCTCCAGCAGGCACATCTTTTGTTACAACCGAACCTGCACCGATAATTGCATGCTTTCCTATCCTGACATGAGGCAAGATGGTAACATGCCCTCCAATAACAACCTCATCATCAACTGTAGCTCCGCCAAAGTGCTTTCTAGGTGAAGGGTTAACCGGGTGAGGATCATCTGTAAATACTACCCCGGGTCCAATAAATACTCTTTTACCCAGAGTGACTAATTCCAGAAAGCTGCCGGCATGAATCCGACACCCATCTCCAATCACATTACCAGGGCTGATGGTTGCACCATGCCAAATCGCCACATTATCTCCTATGACATTATCTTCTCTAACTAATACATTAGGTCCGGTTTGGAAATTATCTCCTATTTCCACTCCTGCATAAATAAATGTATTGGCTCTTAATATTGCTTTTTTACCGATAGTTGTTTTCTCTGCTTTTTCATTCTCCGAAAAGCCAATCACAACACCCATATCAACTCTACTATCCTCACCCAAATCAACATTAGAGTATATCTTTATTTTAGTTTGCATAAAACCTCTTTTTTACTCCTCAGAGACTGTTGGGCTGCAGAAAGAATCATAACTATTTCCAAACCTTCTTTTCCAGAAGAGAATGGTTCACTGCCATCTTTGACACTTTTTATAAAATCTACAACCACCTCTTTTAAAGGCTCTTTGTTTTCCAGTTTTGGAACAATCATATCTCCTATTCTTAAAATTACATTTAATTTGGCAAAATTTGGATCACCGTCTACTACTACTGATTTGTCAAAAATTTGAAGTTTAGCATCTTGAGATACATCATTAAATACAGCCATTTTATTTGAGCCGATGACTACTAACTCTCTCACTTTAAGCGGATCCAGCCAGGATGAATGCAGGTTAAAAAGCACACCATTTTCATATTCAAAGGTCATAAAAACTACATCATCCATTCCTTTAATTAACAAATCTCTGCCTCTTGCCAAAACAGATGTCGGTTTGGAATTCAAAAGGTAGTTTGCGGTATAAATAAAATGCGGTGATAAATCCCACATAGCAGAAACGTCCTTTCGGATTGGTCCCAAAGCGTTGTAAAGCCCATACATATAATAAATCTTCCCTAATTCTCCTGAATCTATAATTTCTTTTAATTTTTTGATTCCTGAATTTAGTTTAAAAGTATGATCAACTGCCAAAACCTTCTTTTGCTTTTTTGAAAGGGAAACAAGTTCCTTGGCATCTTTTACAGTCACTGTCAGAGGTTTCTCTACCAAGACATGTTTATTATTTTCCAGAGCTTTTTTAACAATTTTGTAGTGTGTCTGAGCAGGAGTTACCACTATCACGCAATCAACATCTTGATCTTTTAATATATCCTGCAGTTTTTCAGTTATTTTTATAGTAGGATAAAGTCTTTTCATCCTTGAAAGTGCCTGTTTATTTGGATCACAACACCAGGAAAGATATATATCATCTAACTCAGATAAAATTCTTGCGTAGTTTGGACCCCAATAACCTACTCCAATTAGTGCGAAATTCAAATTTTTTTTCACTTCCTTCATCTGACAAAGAATACTTTAAACTAGAAAATTAGTCAATCATTTTTGAACTTTTCTCGCTTTAATAAAAATATTAACACCATGTTTTTGTGGAAAAATTTCATTAAGTTTATCAATGCTGTTTACTATTTTAAAGGCAAGATTTATAAGAAGCGGTTTTTTTGTATTTTTAAATTTTGATAAATTATCCGCAATCCTAGGGGAAATTTTAACATCATAAAGCAGACGAGCCACTATATTTACTAAATAATGATTAAAGGGTAAACACCAAAAAGTCAATTCTTCAATCTTTTCTATTTTAAAACCAGCTTCCTCAAACTTATTCTTAAGATCCAACTTATCATACAATCTTAAATGTCCGCTCCAAAGACCTGATAAAAAGCCGCTTTTGATATGTGTATTAAAAAAATGCTGCAAGATATAATTAATTGGATCCCATAGAAACGGATAGCTTATACTCGGGACTGAAATTACTAGAATTCCGTTTGGTTTTAATATTTTGTAAATCTCCTGTAATACTTTTTTATCATTCTCAACATGCTCCAAAACTTCCGACATTACTGCTTTATCAAATTCATAATTTTTGAAGGGTATTTTATGTAAGTCCCCTATTTTGAATCTGATTTCCTTATCACTTAAAAGATCTTCTGCTTCTTTAATAACCCTCTTGTCATAGTCAAAACCTGTTAAATCAAATTTAATTCCTAGATTTGAAAGCAGAAAAAGATAATATCCAGTACCGCAACCTAAATCAACAATTCTTTCTCCCTTTTGCGGATTGGTCCCTTCTATGATTTTCCTAGCTCTTCTTTTCAGAGACATATCTCCTACGTTTGAAAGCAATGATTCTAATCTATCCTTTGTATGCTTCGGTAATAGTCTGAACATTATTTTCAGAATATCTCCTTTCAACAAATTTACGGGTTCTTTTTGCATAATCTTTAAGCTTTTGAGGATTTTTATAAAGCTGTTCAACAGCTTGTTTTATATTTTCAGGACTGACATCAATAAACTCCCCTACGGTTTCATCCATAGCTTCTCTGGTGGCTCCTCTGTCCGAAGCAATAACAGGTGTATTACAAGAGAGAGATTCAATAATTACCCTACCAAATCCCTCTTCAGAAACTGAAGGAACAATCACGCAATCTGCCGCACTATAGTAGATTTGTAGATCATTTTGGTTAACTTTTCCAATAAAGAATATATTTGTCCGCTCTTTTGCTTTTTTTAAAACATACTCTTCCATAGATCCACTCCCAATAACAACCAAATTAATTTTGTTATTCCAAAGGTAAGCAGCTTCTACTAAAGGTTTTATTCCTTTTTCTTCAATTAATCTACCTACAAACAAAACTATGAATTTTCTTTCCCAGCCCAATTTTTTCTTGGCATCAGGAGTATACTTAAATCTTTGCAAATTTATCCAATAAGTAAAGACGGCAGTTTTTTTATCGTCTATACCCAAAAGTCGTACTTCCTGATTGGATTTTTTGGATAAACTTAATACAAAATCGCTTTTTTTAAGTAAAAATTGGACAAAGTCATGATACATTCCGCTTTTGGGAAAACTATATAAACTATGCAAAGAAACAACTGTTCTAATTCTAAAAATATTACCCCAGCAAACAGCTGAAACTGCGGCTGAGATTCCGTGTGCATGTATCACATTTGGTCGATAAAAAATTATTAAAAATGGGGTAATCAAAAATAATCCTGGAACAAGATATATAAATTCTATCACCGGGTGATGAACTAGTTTTTCAAAAAAACCTCTTAACCATGGCATTCTTAAAATAGTGAGCTCTCCGTTTTTTTCCACTACTTTCCAATCAGTATTTGTAGAAAGTGGCTGATAAGTCAAAACTACAACTTTCCAACCTCTTTTAATTAATGCGATGAATAAATCATTTAAATGAGTTTCTACGCCACCAATATTTGGAAATAAATGAACTGTCAGTTGCAGTACTTTCACTCTTTGATCCTTCCTGCTATGTAACCCAATCCTCCTCCAACTAACTCAAGAAGCAGCATCCATATCATTGCTAATGATAAAATTGGATGTTTTAATAACCTAACCCAACTTTTATAAAAAAGGGGCCTTAAAAAATAAATAGTTTTTGGACTAAAAACTGGAATATTATGTTTAGTTAAATACTTATGAGCATTAAGACCGTAATAGAATTTTTTTTTAAATAAAATTATTAATGAAATATCTTGTTCGTGATGGTATATCTTTTCTGAGCTTCTTCCAATTTTAAAACCTCTTTCTCTAATCCTATCAGGTAAATCCCAATCTTCAGGACCCGTGATACTTTCATCGTAACCTCCTACTTTAAAGAAAACTTGTCGTAAAAAAAATCTTGCTGCATCAGTAACTGGATCTCCTTTTTCGCTGTAGAACGATCGTTCAAATGCTTTAACTTTACCCCAAAAATTTATCGCTACTGACTGCTCGGGAATAACTACTCCACTCAAGTTTTCTTTTTCTGCAACCTCAACACAATCTTTTATAACATCAGAGGTAAGCTCCATATCGGCATCTAAAAAAAGCAGATACTTACCTTTACTTTTTCTAGCACCTAAATTTCTCTGTGCTGATCTTTCAGGACCCAAAGAGTAAATTTTTACATTTAGAAATTGTCTGGCAATTTCTAGAGTGCCATCGTATGAACTATTATCTATTAAAATAACCTCTATATTTTTGTATGATTGTTTGTTTATACTACTAAGTAAAATGCCAATCGCACCAGCTTCATTCTTTGTGGTGATGATTATAGATACTGGGCATTTTCTGTTCATGATTTAAAATAATAACATATTAATTATGCTTAAGGACAAAAAGTGGCAATTACCCCAATTTAATATCAAGGAATTCAGAAAAAAAAATAGTAAATACTGTATTTGCATTCCTGTTTTGAATGAGGGAGAAAAGATAAAAAAACAACTGGAAATACTTAAACCCTATTCAAAATTTATAGATATCATTATTGCTGATTGGGGGAGCACTGATGGATCAACAGATCCTAAATATTTACAGAAAATGAAAATTAGAAGCCTTATTACTTTGAAAGATTCCGGCAGACAAGGCAGTCAATTGAGAATTGCTTTTTCTTATGCGTTAAAAGAGGGGTACAAAGGAATAATTCAAATCGATGGCAATAATAAAGATGGCATAGAAGCAGTTCCTAACTTCATCAAGACTCTGGATGATGGTTTTGATTATATTCAAGGTTCTAGATTTATAGAAGGCGGTGAAGCTGTAAATACTCCTATTTTGCGTTATCTTGCAGTGAGATTACTGGCTTCTCCTATTTTAAGTTTAGGAGCAGGATATAATTACACTGATGTTACTAATGGATTCAGGGGGTACAGTAAGAAATACTTGACTCATCCAAAAGTTCAACCATTTAGGGACATTTTCATAAATTATGAACTTAATATGTATCTTACTGTAAGAGCCAATCAGTTAGGTTTAAAAACTAAAGAGATACCAGTTTCAAGAAAATATGCAAAGGGCAAAGTGCATACTAAAATAAGCTTACTAAAGGGGAATTTAAATTTCTTACTTTCTCAACTGAAAGCAGCATTCGGCTGCTATAATCCATAAGATTTTAATTGTTGCTGGGCTTTGGAAAATTTATCTTCTGCAACTTCGTTTCCACTCCATTCAATTAACTCTTTGAGACCTTTTTCTAAACTAATTTTGGGCTTCCAATCCAATAATCTCTCCACCTTAGAAATATCAGCGAAACAGTGTCTGATATCATTCTTTCTGAAATCCTGATTAATATCTATTAAATCTTTTTTTTCAAGCAAACTAGAAATGGTTTGCGCTATTTCCAATATGGTTGTCCCTTTCCCTGAACCAATATTAAATAATTGATAGTTCGCTTTGTCTTCTTCCAATGCCAATATAAATGCGTTTATCACATCGTGTACAGACACAAAATCTCTAGTCTGCAAGCCGTCTTCAAAAATTACTGCCGGCTTATCATTTTTCAACCTGCTAATAAAGATTGCTGTCACTCCTGTATATGGATTAGAAAGACTTTGCCTTGGGCCATAAATATTAAATCCCCTAAGGACTGTTGTGGGAATATTGTAAAGTTTGCCTATTAAAAAAACCATGTCTTGCTGGTTTTTTTTAGAAAGACCATAGATGCTATTAGGAAAATCCAGTGCAGTTTCATCGGTTGGAAAAGGAGTAACTTCCCCGTTGCATTTTGGACAGTAAAGATTCCAATCTTTTTCTCGTAATCGTTTTTCCTCTCTCAGTGGAGGTCTTACTATATTATCTTTTTTACAAAAATAATTACCTTCGCCATATCCTGTCATACTTGAGATTGTTATCAATTTCTTTATTTGATGTTGAGTATTTATGAGTAACTCTAAAAGATTAACTGTACCTCCGATATTTGTATCAACATATTTTTTTATCTGGTAATTAGACTGCCCTACTCCAACTGCTGCAGCAAGATGAAAAACTGCATCTACCCTATCAATTGATCTTTTTAAATCTGAAATTTTTCTAACATCTCCTTTGATAAATTCCGCATTCCTATTTAAATATTTAGGTTTTTTACCCTGATGAACCTGATCTTCCAGATTATCTAAAATCCTAACCTGATAACCTAGTTTCACTAATTCATCAACTAAGAAGGATCCTATAAATCCAGCTCCTCCAGTTACTAATATTTTTCTATATTTTTTATGAGTCATTTTTTGTGTTGTGTGACAAATTTACAAAGTTCCCACAAAATTTGATCTAGATTATATGTATATTCCCAATCCGGATAATGTTTTTTAAATTTAGAAACATCTGATATATACCAAATATGATCTCCTATCCTGTTTTGCGAATTAAACTTAATCTTAGCCTTTTTACCTAAAACTTTTTCGATTTTTTCTATTGCTTCTATAACAGAGGTGTTCGAATATCTTGAACCACCCAGATTATAAACTTCACCTTTTTTTGGTTTTTGATAGAAGTGATAAAAAGCATTAGCTACATCATAAGAATGAATATTATCTCTAACCTGCTTACCTTTATAACCAAAAATAGTGTACTCAACTCCATTAGCAATTGATAATACAAGATAAGCCAAAAATCCATGAAGTTGAGCTGAAGAATGAGCAGGACCTGTCAAACACCCTCCTCTAAAAATACCCGTTCTTAAATTAAAATATCTACCATACTCTTGAACCATCAAATCTGCTGAGGTCTTTGATACTCCAAAAATACTGTGGGTAGTATTATCTAAGCTCATTGTTTCATCAATCCCATTATACAATCTATGATTTAATGGCAATTCATATCTGGTTGATAATTCTTTCACAGGAAGCTTATTAGGATTATCACCATACACTTTATTTGTTGAAGTAAAAATAAAAACAGCATTTGGTGCAAAACGTCTATATGCTTCAAGTAAAATTAATGTGCCAAAAGCATTAATTGTAAAATCAGTCGAAGGTTCTTTGGCTGCCCAATCATGTGAAGGTTGCGCAGCGGTATGAATAATTAAATCTATTTCATTATCTTTGAAAATTTGATCTATTTTCTTTTGATTCCTTACATCAACGTTAAAATGAGTATAATTATCAACCTCCTTCAGAAGCTTTCTTTTATTCCAAGCTGTTGAGGCTGAAGGTCCAAAAAAATATTTCCTCGAATCATTATCAATCCCCAGGATTTTAAAACCCTTTTCAGAGAAAAATCTTACAGAAGCAGAACCTATTAACCCAGCAGACCCAGTAATTAAAGCTGTCTTTTTATATTTACCCATTTTGGCACTATATCAAATCTTTACTATTTTTTCTATTAATTTGAGACTTAAAGTAGACGACTTTTTCCAGGTAAATTTCTTTGCCCATTCTATCCCATTTTTTCTCAATAAGTTATATCTTTGATTGTCTTTCAAAATGCCTAGTATTTTGCTGGATGCCTCATTTGGATCCCTTGATGAGAGTACTCCGGTTTTCCCATCAATAATAGAATCTCTCAAACCAGGCACGTCAAACCCTACGGTAGGAGTACCTACCGATGCCGCCTCAAGTACAACGAGTCCCCATCCTTCTCTAAATGATGTATTAACTAAAAGATGGGATTTTGCAAGTAATTGATATTTTTGATTTTCACTAACATATCCCCAGAATACTATGTTTTGTTTTAATCCATTTTTTTCTGCCATTGTTTTTAAATAACTTGTATAATTCTTTTCTCCCTTTCCAGCTATCCAAAATTTGAACTTTCCACCTCTGGCGTTAACCAGTGAGAATACTTTTATGGCCTCCTCTATTCCTTTATCTTTTGCCAATGCTCCCAAAAAGATTAAAGTTTTCTTTCTTTCTTTAGGAGGTATCTTTTTAAACGGAGGTTGTTCTAATCCATGGTGAACAACTGAAATATTATTTCTTGGTATTCCCCAATTAATCAATTCTTCTTTTGTCGAATCTGATCCTGTCATAAAAGGTATGTTTCTATAGAAAAATTTAAAGACATAAGGCTCAAGAATAGTACCTAATACAGCTGGAATTAGATTAATCGGTTTAGGAAGAGCATTCAAACGCCATACTTCTTTGGTTAGCTCATGTATGAATGCAAGTTTTTTAACTCTTACATAAAGAGGAGTAAAAAAAGGAATACCATGGAATTGATCAACAACCAAATCAAATTTATCTTGATTATTGCTTATAAACCATAAAAAGGCTTTTAAATGCACACCAAGTATTTGCGTACCATTTCTTATTATTCTCACACCATCAATAACTTCTTCAGGCTTGCAGCCGGCATAATCTGATGTAAAAAGGGTAACACTATACCCCGCCTTCACCCAACCCTTAGCATGTTCATGAGTTGATTTCTCAGCTCCACCTGCATGAGGATGCCCAGGACCTCTCCAAGAAAAAATTAAAATATTCATAAGATAATTCAAACAACATTTATCCTAAAGTTTAATTCTGGATCAAAGACCCATTTTCTTTTGTTTTTATCAGAATAATAACTTAATATTCTTAATCTATAGAAAACTGCTAAAGTATCCATAAGCATCGCTGTAACTGTTCTAACGAATCTTTGATTAGTAATTGTTGAGGTTCCCCCAAACCTAAGGGTTATATCAATAGGCGCCTCAAAAATCCTTTTAAACCCTAAGTAATTTGCAACAGCTAACATTTCTACATCAAAAGCATAGCGTTTAACTAAAAGGCGTGGTAGTACTTTTTCCAACACTTCTCTTTTAAAAAACTTTATTCCCACCTGGGTATCTCTTACACGTAAACCAAATAATATCCATACTATAAGTTGATAACCTATTGAAAAAACTCTTCTTTGCCAAGGATAATCCACCTTAGAAACTGGGTGTCTTTTAGAACCAATTATAATATCGGAGTCATACCATTCAAAATGCTCAAGAAGCATTGATAAACCATTCGGATTAATATCCATTCCAGAATCTATAAAACCAATTATATTTCCGCTACTCGCTGCCATTCCGAAACGGACTGCATACCCTTTACCTTTATTTGTTTCATACCCAATAACCTTAAGATTAGTAAATCTTTCAGCAAATTTAGTAGCTTTTTCAAAAGTTCTATCTACTTTCCCATCAGCAACACAGATTAATTCTGTAGGGTAGCGCAATTTATCCAGAACCTGCTTTATTCTGCTTAAATCTCTAACTATTGTGTCCTCCTGCTTATATGCTGGGACTATTATTGAGACCGACTTTACCTCTTTTGTAGAAGTTTTTTCCATATTTAAATCCCTTTTCAAAATTTAAGTATATAAGCAGAGCTATTAGTAGTAAAGCGTTAACTATATTAGAAACGAATACTACTTCGAGTAAAGTTTGATGAAAAAGATAAATCAATATAATTTGCAAAACTGAAAAAATAAGCGGAAAAATTACGATTTTATTTCTTCCTAAAGAAATTCCAAAATTAATCAGTAAAAAAGATAGTGCAAATAAAGTCATAAAGGTCCCAAACCAAATTAACAATTTTGCAGATTTAAGATAGAGGGACCCAAAAAGCAAATTAATTGCGACTTCAGGCAAAAATAAATAGAAAAGGCACACTGCTAGCGCAAAAACTGTTGTAGCAGCTAAGGCAGAAAATAAAATCTTTCTGTAGTTTCCTCCCTTAGTGTTTCTTATTGAAACCAAAGGAAACATTACAGAACTGATTGGACCAACGCCAAAAAAAATAATTTTACCTAGAGTAGACAAAGAAGCATAAATTCCTGCCTCGTATGAAGAAAAAAAATGTTTTACTAAAATTACATCTGATGAATATATGGAAGTGGTTGAAATAGATTGAATTAAGACAGGTAAAACTAATAAAAACATAGGTTTAAGATTCGAGTATACGTGAGAATCTGGTTTATCTTTTATTTTCAAATAGTGGTTAACAAGAGCAAATCCAAAAAACGATGCTAATACAAATGAAAACATTGCTCCATTAACCGCGAAACCTGCCATGATAAATATTACACTCATTAAAAGCTTAGATGCATTTTCTGCTAAAATACTGATCACCAATTCCTTAAACTTTAATAATCCTTGTAAGATTGCTCTATTGAAACCAGATTGAAGAGAAAATAAAAAAGATACACTGATAAGTATTAAGTATGATAATTTAGAAATCTTTAGGAAAGATGAGATAAATGGGGATAAAATTAGTATTAAAATTGTAAACGATAGAGAAAGTAAAAACATTTTTGTTTTAAACCAATTAATTAAACTGTTTACTTCAGTAGGATTTTCTGCTGACGAAATTTGCTTCACAATAACAAGATTAGCAGCTGCTGGTATTACCCCAAGAAGTCCTGCTACAGAAATTATTGATGCTAACTCACCATATGCAGAAGGCCCTAGTAATCTACCGACAATTAAGTGATAGAGATAATTCAAAACACTTGCACTAGTAGAGCCAATAAGCATAATAGCGCTGCCAGAGAATAGCGGATTACTAATTAACTTATTAATATGTTTTTTCATGCTACCCAATAACCCCTTAGAAATAATGCACTCTCCAAAATAAGCAAAAGTGTTGATAGTAAAATAAGCAAAAGTTTTAATAATTTTGACTGACGGTTAAACCATAGAGCCAACGCAATGAACGAAGGAAAAAATACTAAAACATAGCGTGGAACTGAAGAAAAACTTCCTTGAACTGTTGTTATTAAAAAGCCAAAAAATGCAAATAGTAAATAAGAAAGTCTAATCTTTTTAAAGTAACCATATATCGGTAGGATCAAAAAAATGATTCCCACAATAAATTCAAGAAAGATAGTCTGGTAAATAGGTTGACTGGGGTTCACTGTTATAAACATTTTTAAATATCTGAAATATACTTGCGGAAGTAAAATTAGCTTTGACTGCCTTTGTTCGCCAACCAAATCTTGGAGATTATAAAAAGCAAGTGGATCTCCTACGGTAATATATTGATAATACATATATAATACTAAGCCAAAAGGGATTAAGAATATCCAATACAGTCTTTTATAGTTCTTTTGTAAATACGCCTCTAAAATCAAAGCAGGGAATAAGAATATGCCAAACACTCTAGTTGAAGCAGCAATCATCCCAAAAAACGAGGCCCTGAACCAGTTTCCTTTTCTAGCTTGTAAAAAAGTTAATACTATTAATAATAGGAACAGTGATTCGTTATACATAGCGCCAAAATAGAATGATGTAGGGAATACCATAATTAAAATAATTACCAGGAAGCTAATCTTTTTAGAAAAATCTATAAGGATTAATTCATAGAGAAATAATAAACCAATTAATAAGGATGCATTTGAAATAATCAATCCAACAATCGTTGAATTTATTAAAGATGACACTAAGTCTTTAGAAAACGGTCTAGCAAAAAAGGAAATGATTGAAGGATAAGCAGGAAAAAAAGCTTGCTCCAAATCTTTGTATCCAAAAATGGCAATTGAAAGATAATGTTCACCATCAAAATTAGCCCAGGAAAAAAGTTTAGGCTCAAGATGATAATTGATCGACCCACCGCCTAAAAATTTATCTGGAGATCTTAAAGGTATAAAATTAATTGCAAAAACACTAGTAATAATAAGTATTATCCTCCATGAGATAAAAAGAGTTATAATTTTAATAGTATGATTAGAAAGCTTTATTTTATTAATCATTTCTTAAAGTTTTAAGATAGATATCTTTTGTCTCTTTTAAAGCTTTTTCCCAGGAAAAATCTTTCACTCTTTTTAAACCTAATTTTGATAATTTATCTTGTAAAGATTTATCCTGTAAAACTTCTTTCAATATGGAGATAAATTGATTAAGATTTGAGGGATCAAAATAAATAACTGCATTTCCTCCTGTCTCCAAAAGACTGCCTTTATTTGAACTTGCTACCGGAGTACCACAAGATAACGCCTCAATAACTGGTAATCCAAATCCCTCGTATAAAGAGGGTTGAACATACAAAGTTGCCAAATTATAAAAACAGACCAATTCATTTAAATCCAACCCTCCTGGTCTTAAAATATACTTATCTAAATTATTCTTTTTAATCAGTTCATTAACCTTTTTTAAGCTTTCTAATTCTGGATGATCAATATTTTCAACCTTCTTTAAAAATACCCCTCCGATTAAAGCTAATTTAACATCAGAAAAATTAGGAGTTTTTATTAAATTATTAAATCCTTCAATTAAAAAAGGTAAATTCTTAACCCAATTGGCATCTCCTACATATAATAAGAATCTATCAGGTAAATGATATTTTCTTTTGATATGTAAAAGTTTGGTGTCGCTCTGGGGCTTAAAATTCTCATTAGCTGCCAAATAAACCGTGGAAATCTTTTCTTTCTCAATTTTTAAATACTCGACAATATCATCTTTTGAAACCCGAGAATCTGTAATTATGCTTTTACAGGTATTTAATGCAAGCTTTTGGAGGAAAAAATTGAATTGTCCTCTTAATCCAACAGGATAATAATTAGGAAATACTAATGGAATTGTGTCGTGGATGGTAACTATTGTTTTAAATTTTCTTTTTATAGGTAATGTATGAAAGAAAAAGTCAAACCAAGGAAAATGTATCACGTCGGCATCTTCTACTTCGGAAAGATTAGCAAATTCCTGAATTATCAAACTATTATCTTTTTTAAGATTTTCCAGTAAATTGATAGTGTATAACCCTGTTCCTCTATCTTTATGACCTGTTTTTAGCGGGTGTATGTTAATAGCTATTTTCAATTCTTTCTCCTTTTTATCTCCCATAATTTAATAAAAGCAACAGGAAATCTAAATGAAGAAAATAAAGAAAAAACAAATCCTGGAAATCCATCTATATAACCCCTATGCCTGATAAATGATCTAATAAACCAAAAGATAGGTTTTATCAAAATATAGTTTACAAAAGAAAATAAGTTAATATTATATCCAGCTTCATAAAGTTGATGCGCTAAAAGATCAGTATACCTATTGAATCTACTAAGATAAATTGAGAAATTTTTATCTCTTAAATGCAACAGGTCGTTTTTAAGATATCCTACTTTGCCCTGAACAACAGCCTGCTCGTGCACATCTTTTCCGGGCAGCCGGCCTAACCCTCTTTTATAAAGTCTTAAAGTATAATCTGGGTACTGACCGCCTTTCTTAAGAAACTTACCAAGAAAAAGATTCCTTCTTGGAATCCAGTAGCCATTTGTATCTAAATCTTTAGAAATTATTTTTTTAATTTCGTCTGATAATTCTTTTGTGACCACTTCATCTGCATCTAATTGTAATATCCAATAGCCTGCGGCAGCATCAATTGCAATATTTTTATTAATATGGAATATTGGAAGATTTTTATTCTGTATTACTTTTGCATCAAACTTTTTGACAATACTCAAAGTTCTGTCTGTCGATCCTCCGTCAACTATCACAATCTCTGAGGCGAGGTTTCCAACTGACGCTAAACATTCTCCTATATTTTTTTCTTCGTTAAAAACTGCAAGGACAACTGATAATGTCTTCATTACTTTAAGCTAACAAGATAAAATGCTGTTGTTCTGTTTGGATAATAAATAATATTTTTGATATCATAGTTAAACTTATACGCTAACCCATCATATTCGCTTGGACTTAACACATATAATACCCCCTTGCTAGCTGGACTTTCAATTGAATTCCATCCTCCAAAAGAATATTTCCCAAATAATGATACATTATTGGAGCTTTTATCTTTTGAATTATTATAAATAACTGTATCTAGATAAACCGGAAGCGGTATCTTTAAATAATATAATAGAAATATATAAGGCTGTGATCGTATTGAAGTAATGTATACTTGGTCATATTCTTTGTGCTCGTTAGCATATTGAGCAATTTGCTTCATTCCGTATTGCCAATCAATGGCATATCTTTTTGTAAATTCTCCATAATAATATTTTAAATATTCTGATAAAGAAATCATTAAATAAGCTATAAACACAGTTGCTAAAAACCATTTAAATATTTTCTTTTTTAATAAACCTACGAGCGAGAAAAATCCTATCGCTGATATAATATGCCAGCTTCCCATCATAAACATAGCTCTGCCTGCATGAGGAGCTTCTCCAACGACGCTACCGGGCAATGGAGCAATTAAAGCCCAACCTACAATAAGTAATCCTTCTTTAGATCTTTTATATAATAAACAGATTACTCCTATGATTAAAAAAACCGCATCAATTTTATAAAACTCTCCTGCTCCCTGGGCAGACAATCTAGAATTTTTGTCTCCAGAGATAAATAGAAATTTTGGGTTAAAATACGATAAATATTGACTAAAAATTAAGTTAACCCTACCTAATAATAAATTTTGTGTTTTATTAAATAATAAGGTCTTTTCAATATCATTCTTTCCTTGAACAGTTTGATTAAATCTATTAACTCCTAATAGACGTGGCTGAAATATTGCTAGTAAGATAAAACCCAACAACAAAATCAACGAAATTAATATATTAATTTTTTCTTTAGTAAGATTTTTTGCATATAAAACTCCTAACAATAAAATAACGGGAGGAACTGCAATTTCAGCAGCATGATAAGATATCATACTTAAAATAAAAGACAAGATAGATAATGACAAAAAGCTTTTATTTTTTTTCAATGAATAGAAGAATAATAAGAGACCGAACATGAAGAAAAAAAGCGCGAAATTAGCTTCGTGATTAAACTTGGAAAAATGAATATTATGAGGAGAAATAGCTAGGAAAAATGATGATAACAAACCTATATAGCTGTTATTGAATAGTGATCTTGCCAGATAGAAGATTAATAATACGTTAATCGTGCCAAAAACAGCCGCTGGCATTCTGGTACTAAATTCTGATAAATCAAGAAATTTTACAAACAGAGCTGTTATATAGATGTGTATTGGTTGTTTATCTTCTCCAAAAGACCTAAAATAGATTGGGAATAATTTGCCATACTCATCCCTTCCGTAATTAGCAATTGTCCAAGCATTATAACCGACAGCCGCTTCATCCCATGTTAAAGACGAAGGCGCGGAATCAATCTTATATACTCTTATCATTAAAGAAAATATAACAATCAGTATTAGCAAAAAAGATTTTTTACAAAGTCTTTTTTCGTTCATAATTGATAAACCCAAAAAGCAATATCTCCGTCTAAAGATTTAATTAGGTTTAAGTATTCTTTATTTGGTAATTTATCTTGATCAGAGGAAAAAATTAAACTATTTTTTAAACTTCCATCATTTGATAATTTATTTACTTTACCAAATTTAAACTTATCGAAATCTGATACTGTGGAAAAACCCCAATTTGATACATGATTCCTCATCACTGTTTTTCTAAATGCCTCAGGATTGATTTTTAAGTAAAATAAAGCAAATATATAAGGCTGAGCATACTCATCAGAGATAACAATATGTTGATATCTTGTAAGTTGATCCTGAAAATCTGTGTAAATCCTTTTATAACCATATTGCCAATCCTTTGATGATTGGGAGGGATATATCTTTATAAAGTTAATTAAATAATTTATAAAAAATAAAAACATAATAATCACAGTACCAAATTCAATAAACCCTATCTTTTTACTAAATATTCTTTCTAACAACTCTCTTAGGGAAATTACCCCCAAAGCTGAAAAAATACTTAAAAAAGGAGCTAGTGATATCGTTCTAAGTGCATGAGGCGATTCTTTCGTAATTGCAGCAGGAATTGGGCTTATGAGTAATAATAAAAGTAAGATTATGCTATTTTTTTGCTTCTTGATCAGCAAGAACAATAGACCTAAAAATATTAAAATAAAATCAGGAAGATAGATCTGGCCAAAACCTTTTTGCTGACTTCTAGAATTTTTGTCTCCGTTAAGTAAAAAGTCCAAACTAAAGTGCGAGAAATAGTTACCAAAGATATCCTTAGCTTTCAAAACGCTAACCGTTTGGAATCTTAAGCTGCCAGTATCATATGTATACAGTCTATATATAGGTATTACGCTAAGCGACAAGATCAAAAAAGCAAGTATCAGTGGAGCAATATCTTTTTTAAGAGCTAATTTAAAATAAGAAATATTAAGTATAAAAATTACTAATATAGTAATTGGAGTTAGAATTCTAAAACTATTATAACTATAAAAGCTGATGATGAAACTAATAATTGAAAATAATATATTCCAGTTATTTCCTTTAATTAATAGGAGGTAGATAGCTAAAAGATAAAACATTAATCCTGCAGTAGCTTCGTACCCTGTTCTGCTAAAAATAAAAAAATAAGGGGAAATAGTTACAAAAAAGCTGCTTAACAACCCTATGATAGTATTTTTTGTTACTTTTTTTGCTAAGAGATAAGTCATAATGATTACTCCTAGAGAAAACAAGACAGCAGGTATCCTAACTGAGAACTCATTCAAACCGAATACCTTAACAAAAGCTGCAGTAACATAAATATAAACAGGTAACTTAAACTCTCCAAAAGCCCTAAAGTGTATTGGTAAAAACTTCCCCCATTCATCTCTCCCGTCTAAAGTGATCGAGTAAGCATTATATCCTATAGATGCTTCATCCCAATATACGGAAGCTGGAATTTGATTAATTTTATATAGCCTGGTAATTAGAAAAAGTAAGCAAATAAGGATAAACAAATACTTAGGTCTTAGTAAGTTTGAATAAGACATATTTCAATCATAGCATGATCTCAAACCTGAAGCAGAATAATCACTTGACCTCTATAACATCAAAGACATTTTCGTTGTTAAAGAAATTTACAGAGAATAACCGCGGGATTTCTTTAGGAAAATCTCCTTTTCTACCGATAAACAGTAATTTCTTATTTGGGTTTTCCTTAACTATATCTGCAAACCGGGTCCCTTTATCACCTAAATCTGGGAAGTAGAATTTATCAAATCTTAACACCCATACCCAATTATAAGTTTCAAACCGTATTAGATTCGGGCTATGCTGATATCTATTAGGGTCATAATTAAGATAAAATAGAGTGAACATATGCGGCTCTCCGTAGTGTCTAGAAAACACTATCTCATCATAATTATCTTTATGGTTGTTAATGTAATCTACAACTTGTTTGTAGCCATATTGCCAGTCTCTGGAATATCTAACCGGATAAACCAGATAATATTGATATAAATAATAGACTACACTAATAAGTATGATGATTATGAGCATTGCGAAAAAAATCACCTTTAATAAGGTACTCCTTCTAAGCCATCTCAGACTGAATACAAAACCCAATGCGCTCACTAGTTGGTAAAAGGGAACAGCTATTAAAGTCCTTAAAGCATGCGGAATACTATCTTGTGTAACAGCTACCGGGATAAAACTTAATAAAACCCAAGCAAAAAGTATCCCTTTGTACTTATTTTTTAAATAAAATAATGCAAACAATCCCATGATAAGGAATGGCGCTTGGAAGTAATAAAGCTCACCCATATTTTGTACGTGATGTTGCTTATGCGGAGCTCCAGAAATAAATAAGAACTGAGGTGTAAAATGAGCAAAGTAATTTCTGATAAAATAGTAACTTATGTATGTAACTTTATTATGGATTAGACGGGGTAGAGGCTTTGGAAGTTGCGAATGACCCCTATTTTCATTAATTCTGGGAATTAAACCTGGATCATCAGTGATACTTACTAATTTATACCTGGCACTTCTTTCTCCGCTTAGTAAAAAAGGGGCCAGCGGAAATAACAATATTAAAAATACTATAAAAGAGAGTAATATTACTTTTTTTAATGCAATAAATTTTTTTCTGTAAATTATAAAAACTGTGAATAAAAAAGTTGGCGCAAAAATCCTAGCAGAATTATAAGTAAAAACCGATAACGCAAAAGGGATCATAGAAAATATAAACCACTTCTTGTTCTTGAATCCCTTTATTAGAAACCATACTCCCAAAACTACCCAAAATGTTGCAAATGAAGATTCAAAAGATGCTCTGGTAAGTTGGATATGCCAAGGGGAAATTCCTAAAAGGAAAGCAGAAACTAAACCCGCTAATTCACTTCCAAGAAGTTCTCTCCCCAAGAAGAATAATACTAGAACAGTTAATGTTCCATATATAATTGGGGTTATTCTCACACCTAATTCATTCAGTCCAAAGAAGTATATTCCAGGTATACTAGCGTAGATTTGAAGAGGTAGCTTATACTCACCGTATGATTTAAAGTGTATTGGTAAAAACTTCCCCCATTCATCTTTTCCTGTTTTTAAAATAGAATAAGCATTATAACCAATGGAAACCTCGTCCCAATTCAGAGATGGCGGGTCATTAGTAACTTTATAGAATCTAAGAATGAAGGAAATTATGGTTATAAAAACTAGCCAAAGAAATATCTTTTTTCTCATTATGTCACAATTTAATGTTAGCAATTTATCTTTAGAAAAGCTATGACGTCTAGCTTCATGTTAAATTTAAGAAAGTCTAAGAACTGGGTTTATATTTTAGGAATTCTGCTATTTTCTGTTATTGGAACGAAAGCATTATTCCACCCCGGTTTGTTTACAGCTCATGATATTTGGAATCAGGTAGTTAGATTTTATTATTTTTCTCAGGCAGTAAATGATAACCAATTTCCTCCTTATTGGATTTCTCAACTTGCCAAAGGCTTTGGATATCCTCTTTTCTTTTTTTCATACAGTTTACCTTGGACCATTGGTATTCTACTGCTTAAGTTTAGAATTGATGTTTATAATGTTATCAAAATATTATTCTTCTTATCTTACTTAACTTCAGGTATTGCAATGTATTTTTTTGTTCTCAACCTTTTAAAAGAAAGGCTGGCAGCCTTTACTTCTTCAATTCTTTATTTATGGTTACCTTACCATTTCCTAATCATATTTGTAGGTGCATCAATGGGTATTGCTTTTGTATTTACATTTCTTCCCATTATTTTTTGTGGCATTATCCAAATGGGCAGAAATGAAAAAATAGGAATTACCCTATTCTCTTTAGGACTTTCAGGAGTGATCCTTTCACATATAATGCATCTTCTTTTTTTACTGCCTACAATCCTATTATTTACTTTATGGACTTTCATAAATGAATATAAAAAAATAAACATTATCAAGAATATCTCAATCGGATTATTTTTGACAATTTTAATATCAGCTTTTTACTTGATCCCTGCCCTTAACTATAATAAATCAACAAAAGCTCATATAGAGAGTGGTTTTTCCGAACTCTATAAGAGAAATTTTGTTAATTTCAGTCAAATACTCTACTCCAAGTGGGGTTTTGGTCCAATAATTAATAACGCGAAAAATAGCGAAACATCATTCCAGCTAGGGTTTGCCCAGTGGATATCTATAATCCTTCTTATAATTGCTATAATAACAAAAAAAATATCTAAAAATTATCTTTCTTTAAGCCTCATTTTGTTAATTATCTTTGTTATTAATATTTTCTTAATGCTTGATTATAGTGAGTTTATTTGGAGAATATTAATCAAATATGTACCTATAGATTTTCCCTTTAGGCTGTTACTGCCTTCCGCATTTATAACCAGTACTTGTGCGGGTGTTATAATCGCAAGTAGTCAGAAAAGATTAAAAATCATACTTTCTATTTTCTTGATATTAATTGCTATTTATACAAATAGGAATCATATTAATATCAATCTATACACTAATTATCCGCTCTCAACTTACCTAGACTCAGAATTAAGTTTAACTACTAACACATTTAACGAATATCTTCCAATCCAAGCAAATACGAAATTATTGGATAAACCTTGGAAAGAAGTTTTCGGAAATTATATCTCATCTATAAATACTAAACAAACAACCAATTCTCTATCCTTTGATATCAGTCTGAAAGAAACAGAGAGGGTGTCTATTGGACAGTTCTACTTTCCAGGACAAACCCTTTATTTGGATAAAAAAATCAGTCAATATAACGTAGACAAGGATGGTCTGATTAGTTTCATTGCTCCTAAAGGAAGGCATAGCGTAATAGTTAAATACCAAGAAACGTTTTTGATAAAGTTTTCTAAGTTTTTAACAATTTTGGGAATCTTAATTACTCTGTTATTATTTAAATAACTCTCTTATTGTTTAAAAGAACTACAAAAAAAGTTTACTCTTGATAAATCCCCATTTGTGAAGTTTATATATAAATATTGTTCTAAATGTTTCTAGGATAAACTTGCTCCCTTTTATCAGTTGTATCGAGGATGCCTTTTCATGATATCTTGTAGGAATAGGGATCTCTCCTATTTTAAAATCATAATTTAAAGCAGAAATTGTCATTTCTTGATCAAAAACAAAATCATCTGAAAAACGCTGAAAAGGAACTGTTTCTAAAACTTTTTTAGAATATGCCCTAAATCCTGAGAAGTGTTCAGAAAAATTAACACCAAGTAAAATATTCTCCAAGACACACGTTATTCTGTTTATGTAATATTTTAGCTTTGGCATTCCTCCTGATAAGGCAGAACCTCTATTTTGTACTCTGCTTCCAAACATAAAATCGAAACGGTGCTGCTCTATCGGTCTAACCAGTTCTTCAATTAACGAAGCATCATATTGATAATCAGGATGAAGCATTACTACAATATCTGGATTTAATTTTAAAGCTTCCCAATAACAAGTCTTCTGATTTCCTCCGTAACCTAAGTTACGCGTATGAGCAAAGACTCGAATTCCTAATCTTTTTGCAGTCTCAATGGTATTATCTTGACTTTGATCATCTACTAAAATAATGTCCTTTCTAAATTTTTGGGGGATTTCACTGTAAGTCTCCTTAATCGTTTTTTCAGCATTATATGCTGGCATTACTATTACTATCTTAGAATTTACTTTATCCATGATTACAATTTTACAACATAGAAAGCTGGTTGTTTATTATAATAATAAAAAGTTTTAATAATCTTATCCTTACTTATACTATCAATTGGTAAACTCCAAATGCTACCTATTATAAGAACATTCTTTAAATCTTTGTCTTTTCTCCAATCAATTTTACGGATAGAAAATTTATCAAAAAGCACTTCTCTCTCTCGGGTGCCAAGTCTGTATTCTTTTTGAAATTTTGCAGGAGGAAAATTACCATAATATGCCAGATAATAGTGAGTAGCTGTACCAATTACTGGAGCAGTTTCGCCAAAAAGCGGATCAAAAATAATCTGATCAACTTCATCACGCTTTGATCGGGCGAATTGAGCTACCTGTTTAAAAGGATAATGAATCTCCTGAGATTTCTCGTAAGGAAAATTAACATAATATAAATGGATAAAATAAATATTATTGGTTATAAACAGAGCAATCAAAAAAAGAAGAGAAAACTTTTTTATGAGAGCAAACTTGATCTGAGTACGCATAATTTTTCTGAAAGAAGCGTATAATCCAACAGCTGTAATAATATTTAACATTGTAAAAACCATAATACTTCTATGGGGGCTGTGTGTTTCAAAAGTTAATCCGCTAGGCAACATCCCTACTAAAATCCAGGCCAGAATAAACCTTCTTTCTTTATGAAAATTCTCTAATTTAATTAGATAAATTACTCCTAAAATTAGGAATGGAAGCTGAATAAAAAATAACAGCCCCATATCTAAAGGTCCTTGATTAGTAAATGCCAAACCATTACCGAAAATAAAAGCTGGATTAAATTGATCCAAGTATCTGTTAAAACTAAAATCCAAAATAGCTTTGTATTTATTTGTATGTTCCATTCTTTTAACCAAATTCATATCTTGAGTTATGAAAACTGTTTGCGATCTATACCTGCTTGCAGGATTTGTCAAAATAACAACAAATAGAGGTGTAATTAACAAAATCCAATAAAGCAAAACAAAAATTATTTTTTTCTTAGATCCTGTCAAACTTTTACGAAAGATTAATATAAATACCCCTAGCATTAGCGGAATTATCATTGCGTGGGAAAAATAAGTATACATCCCAACAGCCATAAAAGTTATTCCCAAGTATAAAAATCGTATAATTTTTTGCTTTTCAATAAATGAAAGCAAGAAGTAGAAAGCAATAAGCATAAAAAATATTCCTGCTCCGTTTTCAAAACTTTTTCTTGAAAAAAATATTTCTGACGGTGAAGTAGAAATAAGAAACGATGAAAGCAAAGCTATCTTGTAATTACGAAGTAACCTCAAAACAAATAAATAGGAGGCAATGATGATGAGCACTCCAAAAATAGCGCCTGGAATCCTAATTATCCATTCGTGATCCCCTAAAATAAAATAAGTTAGTGTTGTAGCATAAGTATAAAACGGTGATTTGAAATCATTTACTGATTGAAACATTGTTGGTAAAAAGTTTCCGTATATATCTTTACCTGTTTGGGCAATAGATATTGCATCATAAAGCTGAGAAATTTCATCATGATTCAGCTGCACAGGGAAGTATTGAAGTTTGAAAAAACGTAAAAATATTCCTAATACAATTATTACAAGTAAAATAAGATATCTCTTTTTCATCAAGTACAAACTCCTTCTATTAAGAAGACCTTATTTACGTCAGAATTGTTATTATAGATTTTAAGTATTATGATGTTAAATTGCGTTTGTATTTTTTTTAAATCACGGTTACTTACAAATATTTTCATTTGCTGCTCTATTCCGCAGGTACTAAATTTTTCATCTGAACCTATAACCTTAATATTACCCAAGCTGTATTGACGAAACTTATAAGGTGAGTTTACTTGTTCAAACCCTGCATTAGGATCAATCAAGGTGTACCACTCAATATACGGCACTATATCAGACACCAAATCATCCGAGACTGCTATTTTAGAAGTTATTGGTTTTTCCGTAATATTGGTCATCATATCTTTTTCTAAAATAGGGCGTGAATCAGCTGTATTCTTGTATTCGGCAGACACAAAGCTTATGTTCCAGGCAATTTCTAATATCATTAGAAAAAATATCAATACTGTAATTTGTTTATTTAACCTTTCAAATCCCAATGCAATAATCAATGCCATAAAAGGCAGCGTTAATACAACTAAATCTGTACTTAAGTTCGGATAAACAAATATTGCTGGATATGTTAGCAGTAAAAAAAATATTACAAGTAATTTTTTTTTCTGATCACCTTTATTTATAATAGAAACAAACCCTACAACAAAAGGTATAATGATAATTTTTGCCCACGCTCCCAAGCTGGAATAATTTATTTTCCCGCTGCTATCCATTTGCCCGAAATAGATAGCCGTACTAATATTTGATAACCAATGCAAGAATCCTGTTGTTAAAAAGTGTAGTTTATTAAAGAGATAACGATCGATAACAGGAGGCCAACCAGACAATAAACCTTGTCCTCTTAATTTATCTATTCCATTCTTTATGGTAATATTTGAAAAAATAGAAAAATTATTTTCTGATAAACTCCGTCTTGCTTGGGGGATAGAAAAGAAAAAAGTAAACGCCAATAATACTAAAACTGCGGTAAAAGCTATCAGTATTAACTTATCTTTTTTAACCCAGGATTTTTGATAAAACAATAAAATATAAACAACAAAAGGAAATAAAATAAACCATGCTTGTTTAGAGGTAAAGACAGCGGTAATCATCGTTAGAATAATAAATATTTTATTACTATTGTTTAAAAACAAGTAAAAAAGTAAAGCAAATATGAACGTTAGTAGTATTGTTTCGTTAGGTATTTTAGAGAGAAAAATTAAACTCGGAGAGAAGGCTGTCATTAAAGCGCTAATAAACCATATATAGGGTCTCGGGCTAAAGAATTTAGACAATTTATAAACAATAAGAACTAAAAGCGTTCCTATAATAATAAAGGGTATCCTGGCTCCAAACTCTGATTTGCCAAATAGTAACTGCCCAGCTGCAGTCAGATAAGAAACTGCTGGTAATTGATAATCTTCTAAGGAATTAAACAATAACGGAAATGCCCTTCCCAATTCATCTTTACCAGATGTGGCAATAACATAACCTCTGTAAGCAATTCTTGCTTCATCTGAGGTAAATGAAGGAAAAGTTAAATTTGCAAATCTTAAAGTAAATGCGGTAATAATAACAAACAGAAGAATATAGAAGTTTTTATTCATTTTATCTTCTTAAATTACAACCAACATCAGGGTTAGTCTCATATGCTTTCAAAACTACATCGCCTGCTGTATCTTTAATATCAAAAATAAAACTTAATTTATGTTCTTTAGCCTGACCATCAGAGATAGCCAAAAGATCTCCTACTAACACTTGTTTTTTACAAACGTCTTTTTGCCAAAAGATGGGTCTAACTTCAATATTGTCTACGACATATGGTTCATCCAACTCGAAACTGTCGTAATATCGGCCAGCGAATAAAGGATTAAGATCTTTCTGTATCAGATTTGGATCATATCTTTTGAAAAAAGCGAACATGATTCCGGCGGCCGGTTGTCTTGGGGAATCAACAACAAACTTTTTATCTTTCATCTGTTCGGTTTGTTTTAATAACTCCATGTATGAATAACCATAGTTATTAGAACGCTCATATTTCAAAAGAACAAAATATGCTATATATAATTGACTAATAGATAATAAAATTACTGCTATAAAAATTAGAAATCTAAATTTTGAAGATGATAAAATACTTAATAAGTAATTAAAACCAAAAGCTATCGTAATCGTAATGCCCCAAAGAAAAGCCAGAGCGCGGATTGTAGAAAACGGATCTCTAGTGAGACTGGCTGAAAACGGAGCTATTAGAATTAATAGAATAATCATTCTAATAAGCGGTAAAGATCTGTTGACAAGCAACCAGCGTAATCCAAAAACAAAAGGAATAATCATCCAGCTATAAAATACAGAAATATCTGGCATCGAGCGAACAGCCTGAGGATCAGGATCAAAAAATAAGTTCCTAGGAGAAAAATATGCCAAATACTGACTTGCAAACTCTCTTACTATAAATAACAGTCTTCCAAAAGGAATACGAGAAAGATCGCCGCTATTATTTTGAAAGAACTGCTCGCTGAAATAATTTACCTGAACAACCCTCCTGGTAAAAGCCCCTGTATTGGCAATCAAAAGATGAGGTATTTGAGTAGTTATAAAAAGAGAAATACCTAAAATAAACAATCTTCTGTTTAGAAATAACTCTTTCCTAAAAAGAAATGTATAACCGATTATAAAAAGAATACTTATAATTCGCTCACTATAATAAGCATGTGTAGATAAACCTAAAATTAGTGTTGCGACAGGGAATAGCCATCGGTGTTTCAAAGAACGATAAAAACATAAAAAACCTAAAGCGTAAAGTGTTATCCCTAAACTCGCCTCAGTACAAATTCTTGAATAAAATACCGCCCATGGTGATATTGCTACCATTAAAGCAGCAATATTATCTAAATTACTTTTTCTCTTACTTTTAAAATCAGTTAATAACAAGAATGTTATAGCTGTTAATAAAATTCCTGATAAAGCAGATATGAATCGGACGGAAAAAATGGAATTTCCAAAAAAATAGATCGGGATAATAGTTAAATATGTATATAAAGGCACTTGAATTGAATCAAATAAGCGAAAAAGGATTGGAAAAGGTTGACCATATCGGTCTTTTCCGGTATGGAGAAGTGAAAAAGCGTTGTAACCTTGAGAAGATTCATCAATAGTTAAACCAGGAGGGATATTATTAAGCTGATAAAATCTTATAAATGCACTAACAATAATAATTGCAATAAAGATAATAAATTTTCGGTTAAATCTCATTTAATCGTTTTTAGAAACTTTAAACTTAAAATAATACCAATTGTAATCATAAAATTAATCAATGGGAAAAATAGTATAGGTCCTAAATTGTATGATGCAGAAATAACAGAACTTATCAATGAAACAATTACTAAGTAGATAAGGAGTGCTAATAAAGGAACGTGTATAGAATATAGTAATCCTATTACAAAAAAGGGCAAAAATAGTGGTATATACTTTTGAAATTCTTCAACTCCTGCTCTTTCTCTTGGATGAGATGCAAAGAAATATTGGTTAGGATCTAAATTACCGAAAAAATTGCGCTGTAATTTAGAAATGGGTAAATTAAAGTCTTTGAAATATGATAATGAGATTCTGTTGGTATAAATTTTACCTAAACCATTGGCGTAGAATTCATGTCTTTTGTTCAATTGTTGTATTTCCAAAGTTGAATATCTAAAAATACTTATATCAAAAGCATCTTTTACACTTATGAAAAATGATATTGCTGTAAATATTAATAATGGTAAAAGTAACTTCTCAATATTGCTATACCAAAAATACTTAAATACAACTAAGCTTAAAATAATAACTAATAAGCCAACCCAGATATTTCTTTGAAAAATAATCCACCACCAGGGGTTTAGAAAAATTACTATTAATTGAATTAAAAGCCATGGACTTTTAAATAAGATCATCGCTTATCCATCCTTTTTATTCGAAGAAGAGCTTTGCTCATTCGGAAAATATTGATAAATTAAAAATAATGCTGAAGCTGAAAAAGCAGTTTGAAGAAAACTGCGCGCCAGATTGTAATCTATATTGATCTTTAAAAAAGTCCATATGCTTGGCATGTTTTGTAGCGATCCAGCAATAGCTGGGAACATACCTACTGTAAGTGACGGGTCAAAAAAGAAAAGCGAGAAAAACCAAGTTAGAAAAATAATTATATTAACAAGAATATGTTTTAATCCGGATACTACCAAATCTACAATCAATAAAGGAGTAAGCCAAATTAACCATTGGGGATGATAATGGGTAAAGATAAAAAATAACAAAAGAGGTATTGTATATAACTTCCATATGTTTGTCTTTATCCTAATGTTTAGAATAAGAAGGTAAAAAAATAATAAAAACATCGGAAATAAAATTATAGATTCTCCACCAGAAACAGGAATATTAGCGTAGAAACTTTTTGAGTTTTGATTGGCAAACAGGGCAGTTGTTCTAAAGGATTGTGAAGAAAGGTAAGGTAACACAGACAACAGATATGGCACAAAAGATAGAACTAGTAATTTAAATCTCTCTCTATAGTTTTTGGCAACAATAATCAGTGGAATAATTAGAAATACCGGAAAGATTTTAAAAGCAATTCCAAAACCTAAAGATACAGCTGACCAGTTCAATTTGTCTTTTAAAGCAAAGTAAACGGATAAAATTACAAAGAAAGTCGGAATAATATCAAACTGTCCCATCATGTATGTAGCATATAAGCTGATAGGATTAAACATCCAGAGAACAAATGCCAACTTAGCTTGTTTTTCATTATTAAACAATTTCATAAGAAGAAAGCCTATAGGTAAGTCAAACATGAGGTAAGGAAGTTTCACCAGTAAATTTGTATTTAATAACCAACCAAAAAGGAAATTAAATAAACCATGAAACCAGTAAATTAATGGAGGATAATTTAATACTGCAAGCCTAGGATTTGAGTAATCATATAAATTTAAAATTTTACCTGATGCTATCAATTCTCCTCCCAGTTTAAAAGCTAAGATATCAGAATGAAATGTAGACAATGATAAGAATACCCTTAAGCTAATCCCTATTATTAAAACCAACCATAACTTTTTCATTTGTTTATTAATTCATTAATTTTTCCAGCAAATTTTTGTTTACCAAAGATCTTCGATTTCTCTTTTGCAGCCTCGGATATTCTCTTCCAAAGATGATAATCATTTATTAATTCATAAGTAAAATCTTCTAATTCGTTTAAATTATTCCATAGAAAACCTGATTTCCCTTGATCAACTATTTCTGTCTGTCCGCCTTTACCTATCACAACAGGAACTACTCCTCCAGACATCGCTTCTACGGTAGAGATACCAAAATGCTCCATCTTAGTAGGATCTTCTTCTCCAAAACCTGCCGCATGCCAGTAAATGCTAGATTCCCCATAAAGCTTTATTAATTCACTATAATCTAAGTTTGGATAAAATTTCACAGGGAATTTTCCTGCTTCATTTCTTAATTGGTTTAAATAATCTAGATCTCCTTGGTTTGCTGATCCTGCTAAATGCAAGCTCCAATCCTTAAGATTATTTTTTTTATATAGATTTTTGAATGTCTCAATTAATAATCCTTGCTTTTTATCCTTAAGGTAACCGAAGAAACGTCCTACCGATAGAATATACTTTTTCTTCTCTAGAGGTTTAATCTTTTCTGTATCTACAGGCGGATAAATTACTATAGAATTAATTGGCCAATTCTTTTGTGAATTGATTTTCGTAAACTCGGAATTATAAATTATTAAATCCCAATTGTGAAGTTTAAACTTACCCCATAAACTTTTTGTTGGCTCTCCCGCTAAGGGAGATTGGATATGTACAATATTTTTTCTCGCTGTTGAATAAAAAATACTCCCATCCGTTAAATAAAAAAGTAAATCATATTTTCTTAAGAAGAATAATCTCTCTAAGATATTTGAACCTTTACCCAAAGGAGCCTTAACACATTTAACAAAAGATAATTCTAAATTAAATCTTCTTGCTAAATCATTTTTTAATCCTTCTGCTCCGATTTTGAATAAATGATTATCAAATAGTAGATCAACTTTAATAAGTTTAGATAAAATTTCAGCCACTGTAAGTACATATCTCTCACCACCACCAAAAGTATCCAGATAGGGGGAATAAAGGCCTACTCTCATTTTATTAACTAGTAACGAAACCCATTCTTTAGTAATTGTTCATCAATATCATCGTAAATTTCTTTAAGAGTCTTAGGTTGCTGAAATTGCCAAAGCCTTACATAAGTCATGAACGTACTAAAGGTTTGTAAAATTGAATCCATTACACCAATAGTCCCTCCGAAAAAACCTCTTTTTATAATTCCTTGGAAAAAAATTGATGAAAAAAGAATTCTAATAAATCTTAAAGCAGACATTTTAGGGTGATTAATGTCAATTCTTTGTTTTGCTTCAATCTTTGACCATTCTAAGCTCTTTGAAACAATTTGATCTAAATCACGATGAGTTAAGTGGATTAGAGAATTTTTAGTGTAACCTAACTTACCCTTAAACTGAACATATTCATGAACCTCTCCTACCCAATTAATAAAATCTGATCTTTTTATCAGTCTGATTACCCAATCAGGCCAAAATGGTCCATAAGTAACCTCACGACCAAAAATTATATTTTTTCTTGAAATAGCATAAGCCGAGTATGAAGAATCATTTATTAACTCTTCTATTTCATTTTTTAAAAAGGATGATACTCTTTCATCTGGATCTACATATAAAACCCAATCCCCGGAAGACTTTCCAAAGGCCTTATTTCTAAATGCGGCATAGTCCTGATTTTCAAATCGAAATATCTTATCAGTATAATTTTTAGCAATCTCCAAAGTTTTGTCAGTAGAACCATTATCCAAAATGATTATTTCATCAGCCCATTTTACAGATTCCAAACAAACTTTAATTCTATCCTGCTCATTTTTAGTTATAACAATTACACTCAGCATATCAGCTTTTAATTTTTTGAAAAAACCTTTTTAACGGATTTTTTGAGAGTTTTGATTGTTTTATCCAGTAATTTATAGCAAATCCCATCTTTACTTTCTCTTTCTCTAACATTGATAAATCAATTGGTTGTTCTTTAAAACTATTTAATTCCCAAAGTTTCAGATACACTACTAAAAAAGAGAAGGCTTGCAGTAAACATGCGCTTAAACCATGTATACCATCTTTATAACCTTTACTTACAAAAAACCTTGATAAGAATTCATTTAGAGGCTTTTCTAATAGATCTTGCCAGATGAATTCATAACCTTGTCTTCTTAACTCTTCAGCTTCAATTTGGGTATAACGGTTCATCCTTACTATAAACTGACTGATAGTTTGATAATTATGATGAATTATCGCCCATTGTTCATCTGCTTCAAGATCTATTCCTTCTCCCGAAGTTCCCGGTGGTCTGTGGATTTTATCACTCCACTTAACTTTTCCTTTCTTAAAAAATCTAATATTGTAATCCGGCCACCATTGGGAAGCTCTCATCCATTTATTAAAGATTAAATTCTTTCTAGGAATTCTCACAAAATCTATTTCCTTAAACTTATCTGCTATTTCAATTAATCTATTCTTTAAACTATTTGGTATTTGTTCGTCAGAATCTAGTACCAGAATCCATTTATTTGAAGCTTTTGATATCGCAAAGTTTCTAGCAGGTTCTACGAAATTTACTCTTTTATGAAAAATTACCTTTGCTCCAAACTTCTTTGCCACTTCAACTGTTTTATCATCTGAGAACATGTCGCAAATTAAAATTTCATCTGCCCAAGCTACACTCCTTATAGCATTAGCAATATTCTTCTCCTCATTCAAAGTGTTTATTACAACTGATATACTTTTAGTCATAGATAAATGTTATCAATTTACATCGGTTAAGTAAAATGTAACTTTATGAAAGACATTTCTAAAAGAATGAAAACTTTAGTCAATCATCCTATTTTTCCTATTTTTATTCTAATAACTATAGCGCTTACTATGTATTATAAGTTCATATTTTTAGGTAAAATACCTTTCCCGGGAGATCTACTGGTGGGAAGTTATTCCCCTTGGTTCGATTACTATAAAATCCCTGTACAAAATCCATTAATTTCGGATGTTTTTTCGCAATTCTTTCTCTGGAAGTATCTAGCTATTGATTCTTTTTTAAAACTACAATGGCCTTTATGGAATACGCATTCATTAATGGGGACTCCTCTTTTAGCCACTTATCATTCGGCTACACTATATCCTTTGAACCTTTTTTTACTTCTACCTAAATATGCTGGTTGGGGAATATTTATCTTTTCTCAAACCTTAATTGCTCTAGTCAATATGTATATTCTGCTTTTTTATTGGACCAAATCAAAAATACCAGCGATGTTAGGCGCAGTTATTTTCGGATTTGGAGGTTTAATGACAACATGGCTGGAACTTGGTACCGCAGTTCATGCTGTGGCCTGGCTGCCTTTATGCATTTACGCAGTAGAACTATTCTTGTCAAAATATCAATTCAGGTACCTTATTCTATTAACATTTGAACTAGTACTTATTATTCTTGCTGGAAATGCTCAAGTAACAACTTATTCTTTTATTATTGTTAGTCTATATTATGTTATTCAAAGCTGGAATAGTAATCTTAAAAAATTCCTTCTAAAAATATTTTATCTTTTTTTAACGTATAGTGTAGCAATTTTATGGAGCGCAGTTCAGTTATTTCCAAGTTTTTCTCTTTTACAAAAATCAATTAGACTCACTGAATCTTATACTGCTGAACTTAATTTTGGTTTGCTAAACTTGAAAGATGCAATAAGATTTTTTATAGCAGATTTTCTAGGGAATCCTGTCACTAGAAATTTTTGGGGGAATTTTAATTATTCAGAAACTAGCGGTTTTATTGGAACCTTAACCTTTCCTTTTATTATTTATTCTTTTTTATTCCTAAAAAAGACCAGGCTACATTTGAGCTTTTTATTATTACTAATCTTTTCATTAATTTTAGCATTCGATAATCCACTTTCTCATCTTATTTATCAATCCAGAATACCTTTATTAACGTCTTCTTATGCCAGCCGGATACTGTTTGTTTCAACCCTGGCAATTAGTATATTAAGCGCTTTTTCTTTAAATCAAATAATAAAAGATCGTAAAGAGATTAATAACTTGATTAAAACAAATATTTGGAGTTTGGCTATCATTTTAGGAGTAATCGTAGGTACATTAATCTCAAAATTTACAATCTGGAATATTATAAATTTAGAATCTAATGCAAAACAACTCCAGTATTTGATGAGTGATCGTGATTATTTATTAAATAATTTTAACGTTGCAATTAAAAACTCATTTTTACCCTTAGCTTTAGAATCATCTTTTCTCTTTTTCCTTATTATCATTAACAAATTTAGAACTAAAGCAGGTAAACAGTCACTGCTTCTGTGTATTACCATTCTTATGCTTACCAGTTTAGATTTAGGCAGATATTTTCTAAAATTTAATCCTTTTGTCTCTGCTAATCTAATATTTCCTAAAACACCAGCTCTGGATTTTTTACAAAAGCAACCTGGCTCATTCAGGGTAGGCAGAGAGCATGCGGAAACTCTACCGCCTAATACCTGGATTGCTTACAATCTTGACTCTTATGAAGGCTATGATCCAATTTATCTCAGTCAATACGGGAAATTCATGCACTTCTTAAATGGAGGTGACGTGAGAACTGGTAATTCTTCAAGATATGCAGAAGTTTCTTCAAATTACAGCTCCCCATACTTAGATGCTGCCAATACCAAATTTTTTATAGCCATATTACGAGATAATAACGGTCGTGTCCCTGGAGACTTATTAAATTTTCAAGTCAAAAATACCCATTATAATTTAATTTTCAAAGATAAATCAGCCGCTATCCTAGAAAATCCCCAATCATTAGAAAGGATATATTTTGCCCCTTCTATATTAAATTTGACGGAATCAAAAATTATGGATTTGATGATGACTGATAAAATCTTTGATCCTAGAAAAGAAATAGCCTTATCGAAAAATTTAGGTATCAGCTCAGTCACCGGTAAAGGATCTATAAAAAACATTATTCATTCAGATAATTTTATTAAGTTCAATACTGAAACTTCTACTAATGAAGTTTTAATTGTTGCAGATCAATATGAAGATGGATGGAAAGCCAAACTCGATAGCAAAGAAATATTAATTAGTCCGGCTAATTTAATTTTTCGAGCTATAAAAGTACCCGCTGGGAATCATGAAGTGATTTTTTACTATTGGCCAAAATCATTTGATATTGGATTGAAAGTATCTCTTGTGACTACAACTTTAATACTTTTGTTTAGTTTACTTCTAATTAAATTGAAAAAATTTTGAATTTAAACTATTTTTCTGGGGATTCATTTTGGAGATACAATTAGTAAAGCTAAGTCACCATTGGATAAGTAAATTTTTTTCAGTATTTCGTCAGGCTGTAAATCGTTAAGTGGTAAACTCCAAGGACTTCCAATAAAAAGTACCCCTTTTTTAGATCTATCTTCTCTCCAATTGATACGCCTGATAGTGTACTTATTAAAGCTAAAGCGCTCCTGACCATACTTTTTATCATCACGTTGATAAGTTAATGGATCATATTTCGAATAAAATAAAATATACATATAAGGTATGTTAACTATATAAGGAGCCTCAATTCCTCTATATGGATCGTAAACAATCTCATTGTAATAATCTTTATTATTATTAGCGTATAAAACCGTTTCTTTGGTTCCTTCCATAAAAGCCTCTCCTCGTTGGGAAGGAAAATGTATAGCAAAGATCAAAAAAGCCCTAAGTAAAACAACTACTATAAAAACTGAATAAAGGACAACTATTCCATATTTAAAAGAACTATTTTTAACATTTTTTACTATTTCAAGAAATTTCACTGCTCCCAAGGAAACAATAAAGATAATGGGCGGTAATATTAATAAGGTCCTGTTTGTACTTTGATCATTATTTGTTAAAGAAGCAGGAATAATTCCTATTAAAATCCAAAGAATAATAAAGATTCTATTTACTAATTGCTTTCTAATAATTTCTGCAATCCCTAAAAGCAACCACAAAAACTCAAATAGATAGAATACACCAACACCTAAAGTGCCACTTCTCGTCATATTTAATCCATTAAAAAATAGAAAATCTGGCTGAAAGTAGTTTAAATATCTTTTAATCCAAAAGAGCAGGAGTAATAATGATTCACCCCTTCTTTGTAAATGATCTAAAATTACATATCTAGTATATTCTATATCTTGCGATAGAAATACCATACCTGCTCTGGCATTTGCAGTTCCAAAAATTGAATAAAAAATTAGGGGTACTAACACTATCGATAATGTTAGTATAAAAAGGATAGTTTCTAATCTTTTAATTTTCCGAAAATTTAATATGAAAAAAATAATTAGAAATAAAAATACAAATAACCTTTCAGAATGATAAATATACATAGACAAAGCAAGAAAGACGGCGCTAAGAAAAGCATAGATTTTTTTCTCCTTAGAAATTTTTATGAAAAATATCATTCCTAGCATTAAAGAAAATAATCCTATTAACGCCTCCGAAGCAAATCTAGAATAATAAATATGCCATGGCGAAATAGTAAATAAAATGCTGCCGATCAGAATAACTCTCCTATCTTTTGTCAGGGATTTTAAAAGAAAAAAGAAAATAGGTATACTCAGTGTCCCAAAAAGAGCTGTAGTAAACCTTACGCTAAATTCGTTAAGTCCAAAAAGGGCAATTGCAGGTACTAAAGAATAAATTAAAAAAGGGTTTTTATAATCACCCGTTGATCTAAAGAACAATGGCAAGAATTCTCCATTTTCATCATGAGCAGTTTTTAGAATGGAGTAAGCGCTATACCCATATGAGACTTCATCTATGTTTAGACTAATTGGGTTTTTATAATTATTATAAAACCTTAAGAAACCTCCAAATAAAGTCAGGACAGCCAAAATGATAACTATTTTTTTATTCATGGTCTTCCAATTACTAAATTTGCTCCATAGAAACGGACAAATCTTAAGTATTCTCTTTGATTTATATCAAAAATAATTACAATAAGTTGAATTAAAATTAGGACAAAAGTTAAATATAGAAATCCTTTATATCTTTTGTTACTTTTTAAATTAATTAATCCAAAAGATATAATCAATATAATAATTGGTTCGAGAAAGATTAAATTTTCCATATCAACTAAAGACTTTGACAAAAACGACGGGATAATTAAAACAGCAGATAACGATAGGTATTTTCTTAAAGTTGGAGAAAATATTATTATGGTTATTCCATATAAAAAAGGTATTAAAAATCCCAATAGAATAGGCGGAGAAAATGAAAATCCAACTAATTTTTCCTGAGAAGTGAAGTAAGTTGTTGGTGTAAGATTTTTTAGAATTTTAAGTAAGGAATATTCTGAGATATAAAGATATTTATTTTCAATCGCTTTTGAGAGGAGACCGAATCCGGCTTTCTTGGTATTACCTTGAAAGTTATTAACTACAGCAATTAAACTTGAGTCAGAAAAAAATGTTATCTGGCGTTCGTAAATATTCTTAACACCTATCAAATTTCTAAAAAAATAAAATATTAAAGGCATGCAAAAAATTAAAATCAATATAAAAGATGTTTTTATTTCTTTTATGTAGTTAAATTTAAATAAGATTAGTCCTAGTATAATAGGAAGGAAAACAAAAGACAGAAAAGAACTATAAAAACTTAATATAACCCCCAAAGCAAATAAAATAACACCTAACAGCCTTTTTCTAGATTTGATAAGTAAAAAGCCTAAAGCACTCATCAAAATCAAACACAGCAAGTAAATATTCATAGATTGAGTAACAATTAAATAGCTAGACCAAGGAGAAAAGGCAAAAAGTGCTACCGGAATTAAACTTTTGTTTGAGGAGAATAATTGTTTACTTATGAGCCAAATTAAAATTAAATTAAAGATATTAACTAAATAAATACCTATTTCAGGAATATAAACATTCAGTTCAATGAGATCAAAGAAAAATAATTTTTGTAAAGGTAAATGTATTGGATAAAGTTCTTTAACTATAAAAGCTATGAATATTTGATTCAATCCAATTATAAGAATAAGTAAACGAAGTTTGCTGCTCAAAAGAATTTGTCGCAAAGCTCGTAAAAGAGAAGTTACTGAAGATGATATCCTAAAAAATATCATAATGATATTATAAACTTCCGCGGACTAAGAGTCCGCGGTTTTCTTGTAATTATAATCATAATAGGATAAAAGATTATAGATTCCGTTTTGTTAATAATAAAGAATCTGTATTGTCAACTCCATTAATTGTTTCATAGCTCTTCAAATATTTTAGATCAGTTAAATCCCCTAAGTATAATACCCTTGCGCGTAGATTATCTAAAAAATTATCTATCTCCTGGTTAGGTATATTTCCTATATAAACATTTCCAAACTTTTTAAATGTATATTTGCCTAAATTAATTTTGTTATTGTTGCGATCTATAATATCTTTAGGATCAACTCTTGCATAAACCGGATAAGCAAACTCAACACTATCTAGTCTATCTGATAAAAAGATATAGTCATATTTATCTTTGTTCTGTATTGCTAATTCTGAACCTAATTTAGCTGGATAGGACCAAAAACTATTATATTCATAAGGAGCGAGAAATAATAACTTTTGTAGAAAGAAGGTCACTTGAATTACAAAAAATATACTAGTTATAAAAAGGGGGATTAGGGTTTTTTGACGAATTATAATTGATAATCCTAATGCAGATAAAGTTATTAATGGAGGCAACATAAAACTACTCCTTAAGGCATGGGGTAAACCAACGATAGCTGTCGAAATCGGTGCTAAAATTAACCATATTATGAGAAACATTAATATCTTCCTATATTTATTCCAAAGATATAACATTCCTAATGGAATTAAGATGATTTCCATAAAATAAAGCTCTCCCATTGTTGCCATATTATGCCTAGGATTCCTATCTCCGTGTATAAAAAGAAAATCCATTGAGAAATTTTGTAAATAATTCTCACCTATCACTTTGATATACTCAACAGGTTTGTTATGAAAAAATCTTGTTATATTATTAGGCAATTTATTAATAGTTCTTTCAAAATTTATTTTTTCCTCTATGTTACTTTTTAATTTTACCTGAGAAAAAACATTAATGTTTAAAAATCTTGTTTCCGAACCTCCAACAAATGTTTGACTTAAAGAAAGAATGCCAAGAATCAGTAAAATGATTAAACCTCCAAAAAGATAGTTTTTCCCATAATCTAGTGTTGTTTTTGCTCCTCCAAAAATAAATAATAATGGTAAAAACCAAAGAAGATTGAGTTTATAGGTTGGATAAGTATGAAAAGTTAATCCAAAGCTAATTGCTGAGAATAGGTAAAATATTGGTTTTTCTTTAGCCTCTAAAAATAGATATAATCCTAATATGACTAGAAATAAAGCGAAATGCGCCTCAAAACCACCTCTGCTTAATGATATATCCCACAGCGAAACAGCATACAACGCTGCAGCTATTATTCCTACTCTTTCTGAAAAAGTTTTTTTTAAGGCCAAATAAATTAGCAAAATTAATCCAATACCTGATAGTATTGATAATCCTCTAGCTCCTAAAGCAGCAGGTCCAAATATAGCCACAAAGGGTATGGTGAAATAAACATATCCAGCTGGCCTGCCTGCTCCCATAGGAAAAGTCAGGGGTAGGAAATTCCCTAATTGATCATGTCCTGTTTTAAAGATTGAATAAGCGTCCAATGTGATAGTTAACTCATCACCATATAAAGAAGGTGGACTGCTATTTACAAATATAGTCCTTAATAGTATTCCTAAAGCTAATATTAAAATAAGGATTAATTTTTTTTTCACTTTTTCACTTTAAATACTCTAGCATCTTTATTTATAAATATTGGTTCCATATTTAAGAAAGCTGAATCTGTAGCTGTTTTTTGATCCCATCCTAAATATACATAATCAATTTTGTATTTCTGCAAAAAGTTATTCATTTTATGGTAATCTCTGCTTTGGAAAGCTTCTTCTCTCTCCTCTATAAGTCTAGTTACATCATACCCCATTATATTAACTTGCTCTTCATCAGAAATTAGAGTTTGTTTTCCACTAAATGCTGTTACATATCCTGTATCATACCAAGCATAGATAGGAATCGGTGGATCTTTATATTTATCTCTTTCATATTTATTAAATGGCAATACTAAAACTATATTCCCTTTTTGTTGTCTTAGAAAATTTAATCCTTCTAATTCCTCATTAGAAATTTTAGAAAGAGGAGGATTAGAATAGAACTGCCAAAGTAATCCCAATTGTGTGGGAATAGATAAAAATATTATGATCGTTGAAATTACTACACTCCATAATTTACTTCTGTTAATGGATAAAATCCAAGCAGTAGTAATGGCTGCTAAGAAACCAAAAAATAATAAGAAGTATTGATTAAATTGGATAGCATTCCAAGCAACTCCCTTTTGCAGAAAGAGCACTGGGATAAAAAATGATGCCATTGTAATTAGCAAAAAGAATAGGTTGAATAAATTATCTAAAATATCCTCTTTTAATTGTTTAAAGATTGTCAGGAATCCTAAAAATCTCATACCTAAATTCCCAAATAGGAAAATTAAAAAAGCAGTTAATTCAACTTGAACTACTCTTTTAAAGTTTCCTTCAGCAAGATAGGTTTGTCTTCTTAATTCTAAATCGAGCCAATTTAATCTATCTGAAGCTACTACCATAGTCCTAATAAACCACCAAGGATGCCAAATTAAAAAGTCTTGAGAATTCTTGCTATTTGGGAGATAAATAGCTAATGCAATAAGAAGTGTGGTTAAAAACAATAGAAATGTTTTGTAACTTCTTTTAGCTAATAATTCAAAAATACCTATGATTAATAAACCTCCTAATATTAAAACTCCCGCATAAACTTTAAACCCTATTGCTACCCCACCAAGGAACGAGCTGAGAAAAAAGAAATTGATTTTTCTGCTCCTTAAAAATTTTAAGAATGCAAAAAGAAAGGCGGTAGTAATTATAAAAGCAGCAGCATGTGGGGGATTACCTAATACTGACTGAGTTTGAGACACCCAAAATATAGATTCTCCTCCTAGACTTTTATGCGTAGGTATATAAATAAGATAACCAAAACTTCCTGCAAAATAGACAAAAATCATCGACCAAATTCCTGCTAATTCGCTCTTGCTCCAAGCTCTAACAAGGATAAATGCCGATAATCCTAAAAGAAGAGAAAACACAATTGGCATAAATCTAAAATAGATATCAAGATTAGAAAAATAAAATAACCTGCTAAATTCAGACATTAAAAGATCTACAAAGAAATGATAGTTTTGTAATTTTGCACCTGCTAGTTCAGGATTTTGAAAAGGAAAAAATTCTTTTTGCATTTGTTCCATTAAGCTAAGATGCCATACACCGTCATGACCATGTGAACTCCAGAAATAGATACCATCTTTATACAAAAGACCTGATGGAGCATTAACAGCTACCTGACTAATAATTCCAATTATTAAAACTGATAGAAAGAATTTCTTCTGTGTTATTTTGAATTTTCTTTCAAAAAAGGATTTTTTATATTTTAAAATAGACCACATTCCAAAAAGAGGAAATAGATACATAAAAAACCTTAAATGAAGAGCAGCTAAAATATAAGCAGTAAGAGTAAAAACAGATAATCCAAATACAGAGAATACTACAAATTTATCTAAATCATCATTTAAGTCAAAATTAAATTTTTTGAGAAAATATATTGAAGGTAAAGTAAAACTTAAAAAGGAAGTCATCAGAAATAATAACCCTAGAAAAGTTTGTTGAATAATGATCATTACATTACCTTATATATTATTACTTCATCATTCTCAAAAATATTTCTAACTGGAATAATGTTTTCGCTTAAGGTAATATCGTAAGCTTTTGGCAAATAGACATATTTAATATTTTCTGTTTTCAAAAATTCTTTAGTTGGTCTCAAGAAAAAATCTTTTGAAGCTACCAATCTTCTCTTATAGTCTGTTAGAAGAATTTTGTTTTGAGGTTCATCTTCCAAAAAAGTTGCTTTTTTAGTCAATGCTGATACATAGGCAGTACTATCATAAACAAATATTGGCCAAGGTTCAATTAATTTTCTTTTCATTGTTTCATCATAAGGGTATGTTAAGATAACTCCATCATCTATCTTTTCTAAATACTGTAATGCCTGAAGCTCTGTCTGGCTAATAAATGCATGGGGTTTATAGCTTAGATACCCGCTAGCTGTCGTCCAGGAATTAATAGGCGTGAGAATAATAATTATCAACGCAAAAAGTATTGCTGCAAATTTGTTAATCTTATTGATAATTTTCGATATTACCATGCCTCCTATTAACGATGAGATATATAAGAAATAATAAATAAACTGTATAGTATTCCAAGGATTACCTGATTGGATAAAAAATATTGGAATGAAAAACGCCAATAATGAGAATATGAATAAAAATAAATATTCTGTTTGCTGAAAAATTGTTTTAATTTTTATTAAGCTAAATAAAGCGAATATTCTTATTCCTAAGTTACCAATAATAAATAGAAAGAAACTAATAATTTCTGAGGTTATAAACTTAAACCAGTTATTTTGCGAAAACCCAATTGTTCTAGCCAAAGATAATCTTACCCATCCAACTCTATCAGGTGAATCCACCATAGAATGTATAAACCAAAATGGAGAAAAAATGATTAGATTACTACCCAAACTGAAATTTGAAATAATCAGGAGAATAGAAAGAATTGAGGTAGCTAAAAAGACTATAAAATAAGTAAGAGACCTTTTAATCAACGCGATCATTAGTAGCGTGGCTATAATCAATACTCCGGCGTATGTTTTGAATGCAACTGTTGAACCGCAAAGAATTGTTAATATTAAAATAAGTTTTTTGCTAAATTTAAGAGTAAATAGAATTTGTAAAATGGCAATCACAATTAAAAGTGAAATTGCGAAAGGTGGATTAAGATTAAAAGAAATTGATTGGTTAGCCCAAAAAGCTGATTCCCCTCCTAGATGCTTAACTTTTAAATACTCCACTATCCAACCAAAACTACCTGCAAAATATACGAGATATAGACTAAAAAACACTTTTGATGTTTTTTTAAAAATATTAACTAATAAATAAAAACTTCCAATCCCCAACATCAATGAAAAGAGTATGGGATAAAATCTAAACACTAAATCAAAAACTGAAATATTTGTCAGGTAATTGGATGCAGCAATCAAAAGATCATAGAAAAAATGATAATTTCTTAAAACAGTCCCTGCCAAAATCGGGTTTTGCGCTGGAACTTCTTTTACCAGTTGATTTATTAAAGCAATATGCCAAATTCCATCGTGAGCATTAGGTCCCCAAAAACCCATTCCGTAAGGATATACTAGACTACTCTTAAACGTAGGTATTGATTGAAAAATCGTCCCAATTATTATTAATCCTAAGCTCAAAAAATTAAATTTATTGCGTAGCAAGAAGAGGCCAGAATTTTTAGACCATGTAGATCCATCTAAATTAAGCTTTATTCCTATTTCTTTAAATATCCCTAATTTAAAAAATAATATTAAGTTAATAAAAATATACAAAAAAATCAGTATTTTAAGGTTTAAAAGTGATGTAATATAAAAAACTAATACTAAACATACTAAACCCAGTAATAGAGGGATATAAAAATTCGTCTTTCTTATTAAAACTAAACCTGGAATTAGACAAGCTAAAATTAAGAACAAAATAAATTTAACCAATTTTAAAAAAATATCAACAAAAGAGTATTTAAATAGTCCTTTATCTAATTGTTTACTTATTATAGTTTGGTTCAAATCCTTTTTAGTAGCTTCTAAGATAGTTGTATCTATCGATAAAATCTTTCCGTCAATACCAATATCTCTGGGTAAAAATTCTATCTTTCTATCTCCTCCTGCTTCATTTTTATAGCTGATAATAAAATCGTTCCCTTCTCTATTTACTTTAAAATTAGAAATCTTCCCTTCATCAATAACCCATTTATGTCCAAAGCTAACTTCATCCAAAACCCTAGTAGCAGAAGTTGCAAAGTTAACTTCGTCGCATCTATTTTTAAAACACAACTCTTCTTCACCATCAACATATTGTCTAATATCTCTGAATACACTTCTATCGCTATTGTAAAACCAACCTGCCCGATAAAAAGAATTCATAAACCAGACAACCTTTTTATTACTGCCTAAAGGATCATTTGCTATGATAATTTGTTCCGGAGAAAGACCAGGAAAGTTAGATGTATACCAACTGGAAAAATTGTTTAAAGGAACTATCGAAATTTGATTAGTTGCTTTTTTTTCTGCTAAGGTCTTTATCTGATTTTGATATTCGCTTTGATACTTTTTAAAAGGATAAGAATTCTCCAAACCAACCACTAGATGAGAAAATTTATTAAGAGGCTGATTAGTATAGATATCCAAGAGTCTAGAAAAATAGCTCGTATCTAGGTTATGAAAATCTAGATAATCATTAGCTTGAATAGAAAAAGTACTTTCAAAAACTCCATTACCGTAAGAATTCACAGGATCCCTAGCTGCCCACTGAGTTATTACAATAGGAATTTTATTCTCCAAAGTTGATGCTGGATGTAAGGCATTATTCTTAGAAGGATAATACGGGGTTGAGAAATATTGACCCCAAATTTGATAATTATCTGTAGTATATTGATCAGCCACTATTAAGGCAGTAGTTATTCCATACTTTTTTTGCATGTAATTTAAGGAGTAACTATCAATCCACCAAGCACCAACAGATTTTGGGTAAGCACCAAAAATCTCTTTGAATTTACTAAATGCACTATCTATAAGTTTTTCTCTCTCATCCCTTTCATACCCGGTTAAAAAAGCACTTCCTGCTTTGTGCCAGCTTTCAGATTTATGGTATGTTACACCTGCTTCTTCACTCCAAGTAGGAGTTACTTCTAAAAACAGTCCCTTTTCGTCGCTGTTTCTATTGGATATTTCGCTTATAATACTTTGGTTACCCAAGACATCAAATCTAATCAACCAGGTAGCATTAATATTGAATTGACTTAGTATTTGAGCTTCACCTTTTACTGCATCTAGAGGATTTTGATCTTTTTGCTCCCAAAAATCATATCCTCTAACAGGATTAACCACCGAAATAAATGAGTTCTTTCCTTCAGCAATGAAATTATTACTTTGAGCTGAAACTTTAGGGGTGAGAAAGAATAAAGTTAACAAAAAAAATAGCGTTAAAAACTTAAACATTCTTCTTTAATCTTAGAATATCAAAAATCTTAGGTTCTATTAAAGCAATGGAGATTACATAGACAAAAGATCCACCAATTATCATTGAGATAATTTGAACTGGAGAAATAGGGATCAAACTTTTAATAATAAATACACTTATCCCAAGTATCGTTGAAACTATTAAAGGTTTACCGATTATTTGTAGATAATTTAAATGAACAAACTTTAATGCCAAAATCAAAGCAATAATTGAACTCAATCCAACTAGTGTAAAACCAAAAGCAGCGCCGTTTACTCCAAATTTTAGCGCAAGAAATGGAACAAAAACCCAGGTTAGTACAGTCCACATTATCATAAACTTAAAAGTGACAGAAATCTTACCAATGGCATTTAAAGTATTAGTAATAGGTGTTGTTATAGCAGCTAGGGCCGAGTTAATTGCTAAGAGAGCAAGCGCTATTAAGGCTGGGCTCCATTTATAATATTTAGGGATTACCTTTACAAAAGACGGAGCAAGAATTAACAGCATAACAAGGGATGGAAAGACTAAAAGACAAATATATAGAATGGATTTTGATACTGCACCAGATAACTCTTTCTCGTTATCTTGAAGTCTTGAAAAAGCTGGAAAAGATACTTTTATTACCTGATCCATAAAAAACCTTAAAGGTGCAAATGCCCATTTTTGAGCCCAAGCTAATAATCCTATTCCACTTGGCCCAAGTATCGAACCTAAATATAAAGTCATACCGTCATCTTTAATCATAGCCAGCATTGTATTTATCTGATAAGGGATTCCAAATTTAAGAATAGATTTTAAAGCTTCTTTCGAGAACGATAAAGCAGGAATCCAAGGTTGAATAAAATATGTTGCTAAAAGACCGGCAAATCCTCTTACCAAAACCGCAATAGTAAAACTATTGATTCCAAAATTCTTCCATGCCAGAAACACTACCACCACATTAAATAGTACTGTCTCGATTAGTTGTGGGATAATTAATTTATTAAACTCCAACCTTCTTTCCATTAACACAGAAGGAATTATTTTTAATGATGATAAAAATAAGGATAGAGCTAATGCCCAAAGAAGATACATGGCTTCAATGTTTAGGTGATAAATATTTTTAATAAGGGGGGTAGTTATATAAATAATAATAATTAAAATCAATACTAAAGCTTGTTGGGTAGTAAAAATAGTCTTTAATTCAGTTGCTGTTAAGTTCTCCTTTTTTTGTATTAGAGCCGCTGCAAATCCTATATCAGAAAAATATGTTAGAAAATTTATGACCGCTGAGACTAAGAAAAATACACCATATTGAGAAGGCTCCAAAAACACGGTTAATAAAACATTTGCGAAGAAGGCTACTGTCTGCATTAGAATAGTTCTGATAGTTAATATTGCAGCTCCTTTTACTGCGCGTTTTTTAATAATTTCAGGTGTAATCTTTTCTGTTGGATCAATTAGTTCAACACTTTCCATATCTAATTTATTCCTTTTTTATAATAAAAATACCATTTTCTAATACTCCTGATTTGAGATATAAAAAGAGAGGTAATTAAAAGAATAGTAACTAGAGTTATATAATTTGATAATAATCTGATTGGAGTATCAAACAGCCTTGCTTCCACATTATGATTTCCTTCTCCTAAAATTATTGTCATTAATCCTAAGCTATTATCTTTATATTCAAAATTGATTTCCTTACCATCAACAAAAATTTTCCAATTAGGAAAATAATATTGAGAAAGGCGTATGATAGTATGACTTTTAGTTTCAGTTTTAAACTTAAGCCAGTTTGTTCCTTCAGTAAAATCATAAATTTTACTATCTCCAGTTAATATCTGGTATCTTTCTGTCGCTAATTCTGCAGGAGGTTCTTTAGCGAAAATGGGAAGATAGTCAAAAATAGATCTTTTTATTATCCTATCCCAATTTTGCCCGCTTAAGTAATCCTTATCGTTAGTGTTAATGAATTTCCCAGGCTTGAAATATAGAAAGTTTAATACAACTACCAAAATAAGAAAAGTCAACCAAAGATTTTTCCTATTTTGCAAACTCAATAATAAACTGCCAGAAATAAACGAAATAAAAAAGGTGATAATAAGTAAAAAACGCCATGGAAATTGTAAGTATTTTAATGAGTCAATCATTCTCCAGATGATTAGAGAACGTGGATTAATCATAAAAGCAGCTATCAATATAGATACTGAAGAAAAAATTATTACTATACTCGTCCATTTGTTTTTATGCCAAAGTTTGTAGGCTGTGAAAAGGGCTAGAACCCATCCTAATAAATGTACCCAGCCTATTTGATATGGTAAACTGTCTCTTTCTCCCCCGGGTACTTCCCTAACTGATGAACCATAACCCCAAAATCTATCTAAAAATAACTTTCTAAAACCTTTAAAATGTTCCGTATAAGAAAAATAACCTCCAACGGTTGTTTCCAGATGTACTAAGTTTTTTTCAAAAATAGCCGGTAATAGATAAAAAGATACTAATAAACTTCCTAAAAAAATTGATAAAAAGCTATAGAATAGAAAAAGATTGCTCTTAGTTTTTAAATAATACAAACCTATCCAAACTAAACTAAAGGGTAAAAATATCATGGCGGACAAATTATGAGAACTAATTATTACTCCAATAAATATTGCAGCTATCAGTAAATTCTTAATACTCTTTTTTTCAGCCAGATTTGCAAAAGCCCAAAAGATTGCTGGAAACGACATTAATCCCCACATTTCCCCCATTGCTCCTCTGATATAAAAATCTACCGCATGATAGGGTGCAAAAGCATAAAAAATAGCTGATATACTGCCTCCTGTCTTTCCCCAGAACTTCTTAGCTAAAAGATACATGAAGATATAGGAAGTTATAAAAGAAAAAGCAAACATAATCTTAACTGTCAATATAAAGTTATGAGTTAAAGAATAAATCACTTCTCCAAAATAATAAGGTAAAGGGGCATAATAGTTAAAAATAGGATATCCATATAATCCGCCTAAATCTGGTACCCATCTACAAGGTATCTGACGATCCTTAAAACATTTATCCATCTCGAAAAGACGGATCACTTGTACATCATCATGATGAGTAAAAAAGGGTGCGGCAAAAAGAGGCCATAACAGAGATAGAGATAATACTAAACCAACAAGAAATTCCTTTCTCTTTAGAATGAATTCAAACATTTTTATATCCTTTCTTGAAGACAATTAGTAAGAATAAAATTAATAAAGAAAATAATGAAATTGTATTTCCTAATATTCTAACAGGAGTATCCCTGAATTCAAAACCAACACTATAATCTCCTTTTGGCAGTTTAAATTTAATTAGACCACGTTGATCAGGTTTTTCTAAAGATATATTCTTGTTATTGGCAGTTATAGTCCATCCAGGAAAATAAGTTATAGGTACATCTATAATCGAATCTTTATATACAGTAATTATAGAATTAGCCCTCGCAGCTTTTTTATTAAAATTTTCTACCTGTATTATACCTTCATCAGCCTCAGGATAGTTTAATAAAGGTTTGTCAACGCTCTTAACCCAAATTGGTAAATAATCTTTTGTTAAATCTATTCCTTGATGCATTTTTTCTTTATTTAGGAACTTATCAAAAAAAGCATCATCTGCATACTCCTTAGGTTTGAAATACATTAAAGAGAAAAACAGAGATGCAATAATTAAAATAAAGTAAATTAGCGAAAGCTTTCCATTAAGTTTTGATGTAATGGCGCCACCTATCAAAGAAACAATGAAAATGGAGATAGTTAAAAACCTCCAAGGAAATTGTATAAAAGCCATTAGGGGTATTGCTTCCCAAATAAAAGCTGATTTATTATGCTGTAAAAATAAGGATAAAAAGAAGTTTAATATTAAAAAGACAAAAAAAGTAAGCATTTTTTTGTTTCTTCTGAAAGTAAACCCTGAAATAGCAGATAGTAATATAACTATCCAGTTAACTAACCCTACTTGGAAAGATAAACCATCAACTGGTCCCCAGAGCGAAGAACCATATCCCCAAAATAAAGAAAAAAATTGTCTAAAGGCTACAAAATGAGCCCTAAAATTAAAATAGCCAACTGTTAAATATTTTGTCTGGATAAAGTTTCTCTCAAAATTTGCAGGTAACAAAAAAAATGCTGACAAACCAAAAGCCAAAATGGTAGCAATACATAAACTTAAAAACACTAAAGCCTTGCGTTTAAAAAAGCCTGATGTTTCAAAAATTAATAAATAAATCCACCACAAAACTAAAAAGGGAAGAAACATCAACGTTGTTACATTATGAGTTAGAAATAATCCTGCTAAAGACAAGGTCAGAAAAGAAATATTTATTAAGCTCTTTCTTATCGTAAGGAAGGAGACTCCTCGCTTTGCGAGGAGTAGAGAAAAATAAAAAATTAAAGGGATAAACACAAAAGCCCAGGTTTCTGACAATGCCCCCCTGACATAAGTATCAACGGCTCGATATGGAGCATAGGTGTAAAGAATAGCTGCTAAGTATCCTCCCTTTTTACCAAATAGCTCCTTAGCTAAAATATACATTGTAAGAGCAGATAAAGTGGTTGACAAAATAAAAAGGATTTTAGATACCCATATAAAATTGAAGCCAATTAGATGAATCAAGGCTCCAATATAATAAGGCAAAGGAGCATAATAGTTAAAAAGAGGTTCACCATACCTTAAATCAGGAACCCATCTGACGGGGAAATGACCATCTGATAAAGCAGTACTTATCTGATTTAATCTAGCTATAAAAATATGATCTTGGGTATAGAAAAATTTAGGATTAAAAAAAGGAAGCAAAGTTGGTAAAACAAGCAATACTAAAATCAATAGGGTAGCTCTCATTTGAATCATGGTAAAACCTGATATAAAACTGTGGCATCCTCCAAAGAACTATCTTCTGGCTTAACTTTTGGAAACTCCTTAATCAGAAGCACATTTTTTAAACTTCCTTGCAAGCTCTTTTTATTACCAACAAAAAAAGTGAGATTACCTATGGCAGCATTTCTAATTTGAGCTGAAATAGTAGCTGAACTTCCTACAATAGAAATTTTGGATTTATCAAGATAGATTTGAATTCCGTCTGGAAGGGTTCCAAAAAATCCATCAGTTCCGACAACTACATTCCTCTCTTTGCTTTTTTCTACTAAAAAATTAGCAATCTCTTTAAATCCATATCCGGCTGTCCAATCTTCAAAATATCCCTTTCTTTCTTCCTTAGGTAAATCAGACGGAGGAGGATTATTAATCAGTTGATAATCAAAATTTAAAGATAGTGGTAGAAAGATAAGCAGAGATAGTAAAATTTTAATATAACTTTTTAATTTCAATTTATCGTTTAATTTGGCAAGTCCGAAACCTGCAAAAGTTAATAGAGGGGCAACAGAAGTTAATAAATATCTAGCTGTAAAGGTTTTTAGAAATACCATCGATGAAAGCATAGGAATCACTAGCCAAAACAAAATAACTAAGGCTTTACTGTTAAATTTTTTCAAAGAATAGAAAATCCCCATGATTATTAATAATAATGTAGGTATAGTAAAAAGCTTTGGAAACCAATCTTGCATGTCATGAAAATGCGGGATGAATGGATCAAGAGGTCTCCCAATGAGTTCTAGTGGTGAAAATACATAATCTGTATTTCTTGTTGATAATTTATTAAATTCAGGACCTAACCTAAGCATATTATACATCACCAGAGCTATACTTATCGCTACTAACCAAAAGGTTACTAATTTTAGAAATGATCTCTTCACCCCTCTTTTTCCAAAAAAGGCCACAACAGAAAGAGGTAGTATTAAAATATTAATCAAGCCGGGGGTCTTGGTTAAAATCGCTCCTCCCGTTAAATATCCTAAAATCATTGCTAGATCTAGTCTGATACTTTCAACTAACCAAATAGCAAAATATATTATCCAAATAGTAAAAGCGGATAACATAGAATCTACTAAAGCCATCCGATCAAAGAAAACTGTATATGGTGTAATTACATAAAATAAAGCTGCCCAGAATGCAGCTTTTAAGTTAAAAGCTTTCTTGGTTAAGAAATAAACCCCCAAAAGAGTAAAAAAACCACTAAATACGGATAAAAACCTACCAGCAAAAAGGGGATCTTTAAATACTTTAAAAAAAGGTATCATCATCCACATAAAAAGAGGTGTTTTCCCATCAGTCAAAGGTAAGAATCTTAAGGTAGGTTCAGATTTCATAACTTGAGCCCATCTGATATAAATAGCCTCATCAGCAAAGATAGGCTGTAAAGTTAAATTAGGTAATCTTAGAGTAAAATAGAAAACAATTAAAATTAAAAAAAGTGCAATCTTAGCTTTGTGTTTCAAAATAAGTTTCACCCTACCATTTTACGTCTGCTAGTCAGCAGAGGCAAGTTCAGAAATTAATACTTACCACGGAAATCATTCATTCTGATTCTCAACATATCATAAATTGCTGCTAAAGCATCTTTAACAACTTGCACTCTTTCTGTATCAACATAATTCCATTCTACTCCAACCTCTGCGATTTTTAGACCATACTTTTTAGATAGGTAAAGAAGCTCAACATCAAATCCTGCATTTACTGCCCCTCCTCTGAAGTGTAATTCACCCCATTCACTTCTAATCTTAGGAAGTATTTTATTGACTGAATTCTTAGAAAAGGCTTTAAAACCACATTGAGTATCTTTAAAAGGAAGTCCTAAAATTAATCCTCTTAAGATCGAAAAGATCCACGCTGCTATTTTCCTAATCATAGGCGCCCCTTTTCTTCCTTTTCTTGATCCAATTACAATATCGTATCCTTCTTTGAACTTAGGAATAAATTTTTCTAATTGGTTTATAGGGGTAGCTTGATCCATATCTGTAAACAAGACTGTTTCCCCGCTTGCTTTTTCCATCCCAGTCAGCACTGCCTTAGCTTTGCCGCCGTGTTTATTTTGTATTAATTTAAGATTTTCACCTCTAGAGGAAGTCCCCATTTTGGAAATATACTTTTTAACTAACTCTACTGAATTGTCCGAAGAACCATCATCGACTATCAATACTTCATAATTAATCTTTAGTTTTTCTAAATAGCTTGATACTCCTTCTAATACTCCCCTTTTTAAATTAGCTGACTCATTATATGAAGGTATAATTATGGTTAATTCTTTCATATTAATTATGGCTTGCCGCTTGGATTATGTATAAGTTTGTAAAGTTTAACACCTGAATATTCCTCCATCCAATCAATTTTTGACCAACCAAAAGCTGCTACTTCATATTTAGCATTATGTGTAGGGTCGCAAACAGAATCTTCGCAAACTACAAATAATTGATCTGTGATATCGAACGGAACTTGTTTTGGTTTATGATCATACTGATCAAGATAGAATTGATAAGCTGCATCGTAATTACTTTCAGCGATTAATGCAAAATTAAAATCCTTTCCTTCTGTTTTATTAATTACAAACCGCGCAACATCTTGAGTTCTTTTAAGTTGATTGTTGGGTTTGTTGTTTAAAGGATTTTTCTGTAAATTAACATAAGCTAGAAGCAGAACTAGACTTAATAATAAAACTTTAGTAATCTTTTTTTTATATTTCACTGTTGCTAGTGATCCTAAAAGCAAAAAAGGGACAGGATTCATAAACCCTAAATAGTGGTCGTAAATACCTTGCTGATAAAAAGATAAACCTAGAAGACCAACAAATAACCATACTCCTAAAACAAAGTAAGGCCAAATAATTTTATTGGATCTAACTCTTTGGTAAATTGATGCAGCAAATGGTATTAAAATAACTAAGGATAAAATCCAAGTCAAGATAAGATTTTCTCCAGCAATATACCTTCCTATCAAATTATAGGAATAAAGATTAGGAATTTTTAATAAATTATTAAATAAATTCCCCTTTATAGCACTGTCACTTGACATTAGTTCTATAATTCCCCGGTAATTTAGGAGATTATGCCTTAAATCAAACCAAAATAGAGGAGACATCACAAGAAGAAAGAATAAAATTCCTAAAGATGTCCCCATGAAAAAGTGTCTAATTTGTTCTTTTCTTTGAATCCTAAAGAGTATTTCATATAACCAAATAACTGCACAAATAGGTATTAGAATTAGGGCCAAATAATGCATCTGCAAAGCAGCTGCAACCATAATTCCAGTTAATATTAACCATAAAAAATTACCGGTTTTATTTACTTTATAAAGTCCCAACATTGAGATCAGTGCAAAAAATGGAGCAGGATTCGGATTCCAAGATGATTTAGAATATATTATTGTTATCGGAGAAATTGCATAAAAGAAAGACGCTATTAAACCAGCCGCTTTGTTAAACCAAATTTTCCCTAAGCAGTAAATTAAGACTACAACCGCTACTCCAACTAAAGCATTCATCATAGCTGCAGCTATCGGATTTAGCCAGAAAATCATCATAGAAAAAGCCATCATATAATAATAAAGGGGTCCGAGATAAATATTTCCTACTGATGTAGGAGGACCAATTAAAGGAAAGTGATAATTCGTTAACATATCTTTCACAACTAAGGCATCTCTTCCTTCATCTCCTAAGAAAGTCATATACTCAGATAATTTAAAAAACCTTAAAAACGTAGCTAAAGATAGGATTAACAGGAAAGCCATAAATAACAACTTTTGATTCTTTAATTTCCACCATAATCTAATTAAATCTAGATAAGATTTTATAATTACTCTTATATTGGCGCCAGTTGGTTTACCGGCTAAACGTGGATAGTGATTAACTCCAACTTGAGTAACGTTAAATCCGAATTTTTTTGTCTTTATTACTAACTCCGCATTAATCATAGCTCCTCTTTGAGATTCCAGATGAGGGATAGTTTCTAAAACTTTTCTTTTGATCATTTTAAATCCACAGTCCACGTCTTTAAGCCTTAAACCAAAAAAGATTAAGAGAGATAATCTCCATCCTTTACCAAAAAGTTTCCTTAAAAATGAATCTTGTCTTTTAATTCTGTAACCTATAACTAAATCATGATCCTCAATATTTTCTAAAAATTTTACTACCTCTGAAAAATCAAATTGCCCATCTCCATCTGTATAAACTATAGTGTCATATTTAGCATTATAAAATCCTGACTTTAGAGCCTCTCCATAACCTAAATTCCTTTGATGATTTATTACTCTAATTTTTGAGTTCTTCTTGGCTAAGTTTTCAGCAATAGTGCGAGTATGGTCTGTTGAACCATCGTTTACAACGATAATTTCATAATCTAAATCTAATCTTTTTAAGACTTTATCTGCCTTTCCAACCGTTATCTCAATATTGCCTTCTTCGTTAACAGAAGGAAAAAAAACTGACAGGGCTTGAGTTTTCATTTAATCAAGTGTAGCATAGCTTAAGCTCTTCATGCTAGAATAATTGGAGCATGAGCAAGACAATTAAAGATATTGTTATTTTAATAGTTTGCACTTTTGCTCTAACGCTTTTTGTTTGGTTGCCACACCTTTTATCAGTACCAAATTTCTGGGGTTTATCCTTCAAAGAGGGATTTTCCACAATCTATAGAAATTTTGACGGGTTGGAGTATATCATCATTGCAAAAACTTTTTATAATCCAAATCTAATCGCTTCGCTCCCTCAATCACTTCCTGCTATTTATTTTGCCTCACATTTTCCTGGGTATTCTATTTTGATAAGTACGTTCGCTTTTCTATTAGGTTATTTAAAATCAATGTTATTTGTATCTGTGTTTTTTACGATCGCTTCGTCAATATCATTCTATTTTTTAGTTAAAAACCTGAAACTTAGTGGGCATCCCCTATTTTTAAGCGTTCTTTTTTTGATTCTACCTGCCAGATGGTTAATTGTTCATAGTGTTGGCTCTTCAGAACCTTTATTTATTTTTTTAATTATTACTGCGTTATATTTTTTCATAAGATTTGAGGAAACTAAACATTTCATAGATATTATCCTTGCAGCCATTGCAGGGCTATTCGCTCAAATTACTAGACCCCCCGGTATTCTACTATTTATTGCTTTAATACTTTATGTACATTTCAGATTTTATTTACTAATAAAAGACATCGGACTTAAGAAAGCTTGGATTGATTACTTAAAGTACTTTCCAATAATCTTTATCCCTCTAGGATTATTGGGAATATTTTATTTATATAGTCAAACCTATCAAGATTTCTGGGCTTACTTCCATAGCGGAGATAATATTCATCTCACATTTCCTCCTTTTCAAGTTTTCAACAAATCACAATTCTGGGTTGGGGATATTTGGTTAGAAGATATAATTTTTATTTATATTTTTGGCTTTTTAGGGGGAATTACACTTCTAAAAAGGAAGGTCTATCCATTAGCTTTTTTCACACTAACTTATCTGTTAGCTGCTACATTTGTTGCACACAGAGATATTTCTAGATATCTTTTACCGATTGGTCCATTTATTTTAATTGCGTTTGAAAAAACATTAACTAGTAAAGAATTTAAAATTATTTTACCTATTATATTATTAGCAATTTATCTGTATGCTCAAAATTTTATATTGCAGAATATGGCTCCTATTCCTAACCTAACTTTATTTAATTAATCCTCTTGATGACGCCAGGTAATAAAATGGTTAATAGTAAAATTCCAAATCATTACAGGTATAATTGTTGCAAAAAAGTAAAAGTTATTATAAGCAATTAACTTACCAAACAAATTAATAAACCCATCTCCATAAATATTATGGAGCAGTTTAACTATTAAAACAGCTATTATTAATCCTCCTAAAGAGACTAGGTTGAATATACCTAACTTTTGCCAAAGATTAGTTTTAGTCTTTCTATATCTAAAGGTCCAAAAATTATTAAGAAAGAAGTTATTTATAATTGCAATTTCTGCTGAAAAACCTTTCGAAGTAGCTGGAGGAAATCCAAAATAATTTATAAATATTTTATAAAATAAAAAGTCTACTGTTGTTCCTGCTGCCCCTACTAAACTGAATTTAACTAACGTTTTAGCCCTTCTACTAAGTTTATAAAGAGAAATATTAACTCCCCATTTATGAAGCCTAACATCTAAACAATAAGAAATCACGTCATATGTATAGTTAAAGACTTTATTTTTTGAATACCCTTCTAATCTGTTTTTAAATATCAGTGGTACTTCTTTATATTTAGCACCTGCTAAAATCATCTCATTCAAGAAAGCGGGTTGGATGATAAAGGTTTTTTCTCTCCAGGGTAATCTATCTAAATTTATTTTTTTAAAAATTTTCGGGGTAAATGCTCTAGCAGAATTTGTGAATTCTTTAATGTTTGTTGGTCCCATTACCAATCTACAAAACAGTGATGATCCTAACGTAAATAATCGTCTTGATAAACTTAGCTTGTTCCGCCCGCCTGAGATTAATCTAGATCCAATCACAAAATCAAAACCTTCTTCAATACCTTTAACCAGTCTCACTAAAACATCGGGCTCAACCTGTCCGTCAGCATCAAGTTGAGCTAATATATCAGGATGAAGATGTGCAGTAGCAAACTTATGACCTTCTATCAGACTTACCCCTAAGCCCGGTTCAGCTTTTATTAGATATATTCTGTTATCTTTTCTAGATAGTTTTTGTATTATTTTATCAGTATTATCAGATGACCGAATATCATCTACAATTACCACATCAATTTGCCAACCAGGTAAATCCTTTTCTTGTTCTAAAACTCTTTTTAAAGTCTTCTCAATATTAGCTTCTTCGTTAAAGGTAGGCAAAATTACACTAACTATTTTTTTCATACTGATCGATTGTAGTAGAAATCAGGAGAATTTAGCAAGATCTGCATGAACCATAATTCTAACAAGATCTTTGAATTTTGTCTCTGCTCCCCATCCTAATATTTTTTTAGCTTTGGCAGCATCCCCGCAAAGTGGTCCAGTTTGTATCGGAGGTACGAAATGAGAATCTGTTTCTATGTGGTCTTTCCAGTCAAGACCTACCACACTAAAGGCTTCTTCAACAAATTCCTGGACAGTATGGACCTCGCCTGTGGCAATCACAAAATCATCTGCCTTCTCTTGCTGCAGCATCATCCACATTGCCTTAACATAATCCGGGGCATAACCCCAGTCTCTTCTTGCATCCAGATCCCCTAATTTGACTTTTCCATTTTGGACAATTGGTTCACCGATTTCATTTAAAGGTATTCCTTCTTTCCTGTTGTTTTTAATACAGGCAACGCTAGCTGTAATTTTTCTGGTTACAAAATTCAAACCGCGTCTGGGGCTTTCATGATTAAAAAGAATTCCGCAAGTAATAAATTGCGGTTGTTTTTTATCATGTCTGGCGATTTGCGCCATCCTGTGGGCAAATTCTTTGGCCGCTGCATAGGGGTTTGCTGGAGCAAGAGAGGTATCTTCATTTTGGGGAACCTGTTTAGGTGCACCAAACATTTCTGATGTTGAAGCCTGATAGATTTTAGCTTCAGGCACAATTTGTTTAGCTCTTTCAAAAACATGGAGAGCTCCTACTCCTGTCACCATAATGGTGGCAACTTTATCAGAAAACGAGGCTAAAGGAGAAGATAGAGCAGCTAAATTATAAATTTCATCTGGTTTAAAATCGTAGAGAGCTAAAGCAATTGATTCAGGTGATTGCAAATCTCCATAATAAATTTTAACTTCCTCTCTTAATTGATTAATATTACCTAAATCCAATACAGCATTTCTCCTGACTAATCCTGCCACTTCATATCCTTTGTCTAAAAGAAATTCTGTTAAATAAGAACCATCTTGTCCTGAAATACCCGTAATAAATGCTCTTTTATTTGCCATTTGAATTAATATATCTAATTTGAAGTTGAAGGTCAACCCCGTTTTACAATAGAACCTCTTGCTTGAGAATTACTAAACTCTCTTCAACTAAATGCAATATATCATCTCCAAATTCTTTCTCAAATTTTGTTGGGTTTAACCAAGAAAATTTCAAAAGCTTTGCTTTTTTATTTTTACTAAATTCGTCTAAAGAGATTGAATTAATTAATGAATAGTTTAGACGGAAAGTTTTAGCAATAGTTTTAGCAAATTCCAAAGGGGTAACAGAATCCCTACTTGAAACATGATAAATACCACTACTTTGACTTTCTAAAAATACTCTTAAAGCATTGACTATATCGTTTACCAATGTAGGTGTAATCCTCTGGTCTTCAACTGCCTTAATATTATTTCCAGCCTTTAGTTGTTCTAAAAAGAACCTGGCTATATCTTTTTTTAATTTATAATGAGATGTAAAAGGCATAGAAATTCTCATGATAATTGCTTCACAACCACTTTCTAAAACAAAATCTTCACCAAAGAGTTTAGTTTGCCCATACCAGTTTATAGGATTAGGAATATCTTCTTCTGTATAAGGATTATCTGACTTAGTACCATCAAACACATATTCTGTGGAAATATGGATTAATCTTTTGTTGAAGTTCTTACAAGCTTGAGCAACATTTTGAGCACCTATTGCGTTTACCCTAAAGCACAACCCGTCTTTATCTCCATTCTCCTTTTCTGATCCTTCCACATCTGTAATAGCAGCAAAGTTAATTACCCAAGAAGGATTCTCCTCTTCTAAGATTTTCATTAGTTGATCTTGATTCAAAATATCTACCTCTGAAGCAGGAGGAGAAATAATCTCAAATTCTTTTTTTAATAAATTGTTAAATTTAGAGCCAACTAAACCACTACCCCCAAAAATTAGTACGTTCTTCATGGGAATTTCCCTGGAAAAAGTTCTCTTAACTTAGGATTATTTCTATCCCTCTCTGAAATGATTGGATTCTTCACTGGCCAGTTAATTTTTAAATCTGGATCATCCCATGCAATTGCCCTGGTATCTGTCCAATCATAATAAGCATCTACTAAATAAATATAATCTACTGATCCTTCTGATGTAACACAGTAAGAATTGGCCAAACCTTTGGAAACAAAAAGAGCAATCCTATTTTGATCATTAATAGTGAAAGTTTCAACTTTAGTAAAAGTAGAAGAATCAAGTCTGATATCAACTATTGCTATAAATACTTCTCCATTAACAGGACAAATTATTTTATTCCAGTTTTCCGCATGAATACCTCTTAAAACTTTTGGCTTTGAAAAAGCATGATTCATTTGCACTCCCTTAAATTCAATATTTAAAGTTTCCTCTATTTCATTAATATGGAAAACTTCTCTAAAAAAGCCCCTCGCATCTTTATGAATTGGCCTTTTTAAAATTAGCAATCCTTCAATCGATGTTTTTTGGACAAAGTCACTCATAATATCCTCTTTGGGCTACTCTGTCTACGTTTGGTCTATTGTCTTTTAAACTTTTCCACCACCACTGGTTTCCTTGATACCACTTGACAGTTTCTGACAACCACCCATCAAAACTATGTTCCGCTTTCCATCCAAGCTGTTCTATTTTAGTAGAATCTATAGCATATCTAAAATCATGACCTAAACGATGTTTAACCAGTTCAATAAAAGATTCATCCATTCCTAAAATTTGTAAAATTTTTTTGGTAACTTCTAAATTACTTTTCTCTTCCCCTCCCACGCAGTAGGTTTCACCAACCTTACCTCTTTGTAAAACTATATCAATTGCCCGACAGTGATCTTTAACATATAACCAATCTCTGATATTTTCTCCCTGGCCCATTAATGGCGCTTTTTGACCTTGAAGAAGATTGGTAATAAACCGTGGTATTAATTTTTCTGGATCTTGAAAAGGACCAAAATTGTTTGAGCAATTGGTAATAGTTATTGGCAAACCATAAGTCTGATGATACGCTCTTACCAGATGGTCTGATCCTGCCTTGGAGGCCGCATAAGGTGTTCGTGGTGCATAAGGTGTTTGCTCATTAAAGAGTGGATCATTTGGACCTAGTTGACCAAAACATTCATCCGTACTCACATGGTGAAAATGCTTTACTTTTGCATCTAAGGCAGCTTCCAGAAGTCGCGCTGTCCCGCAAACGTTTGTCTTAATAAACTGCATCGGATCAATAATCGACCGGTCAACATGGGATTCGGCTGCAAAATGGACAACTACACCTATTCCCTGCATGGCAGAGGAGACAGTGGAGGCATCAGTAATATCTCCTTTAATGAATTTATAATTAGAGTTTCCTTCTATATCCTTAAGGCTTTCCAAATGCCCGGCATAAGTTAGAACATCCAGATTAACAACTTGATCCTGAGAATGATTTTCTAACCAGTAATGGATAAAGTTTGAGCCTATAAATCCAGCTCCTCCAGTCACTAAAATCTTCATAGTTGAATCTCACGTTTTGCTAAAGACAAAAGGCAAGATTCAGATTATATCTGAATCTTACATTTTTCTCCAACAAAAAGGGAGGTCGTTGCTCCTCTGCCATTTTTACCAATTACTTCACTATCAGTCCCCACCAAACTATTGTCCACAGGGTGTTCTTTTACATCTATTACCCTTACTCCACTCATTAATACACTATTTGAAACTATACTCCCAACTATTTCACAATCATGAGCAATAGAAACAAAAGGACCAACCTCTGAATCTGTGATTACTACATTATCTCCAATAATAACTGGACCATGAATTCTGGTATTAACAATCGTACAGTCTTTTCCCAGAACCACCTTACCTTCTATCTTTGAGGATTGATCTAATGGGCATTCAATATTCCCAATCAATTTATTTTCCAAAATATAATGATTTGCCAAAATCCAATCATCAAATTTTCCTGGATCTAACCATTTACCTTTATATTCTAAAACATTAACTCTATACCCATTATCAATTAGCCATTGAAAAGCAGCAGGAATTTCATATTCTCCTCTTTCTGAGGGCTTGATAGCTTTTTCTCCTTTAAAACACTTAAAAAAATTAGAATTACCAAAATACACTCCAGGAACAGCAAAATCATGTGGAGGATTCTCTGGTTTCTCTACATATTTTATTAACCTTCCGTTATCATCAAAAAAAGGCACTCCCATTCTTCTATTCTCTTTATGATGAATCATAGTTACCAATCCATCAGGCTTCTTCTTTTCAAAGTATTTGACTTGATCTTTAATTCCATCAACAAACATGTTATCCCCTAAGTGGAAAACAAACGAATCTCCATTTAAAAACTGTTCACAAACCTGAACAATATTTGCAAGTCCTGCTGCCTTTTCTTGTAAAATATAGCTAATACTTAAACCCCATTTGCTACCATCTCCTAAATAAGCTTTGGCTTCTTCCAATCCACCAGGGTTATAAGTAATTCCAACCTCCTTAATACCAGTATCAGCAATGGTTTCAATTGGATAAAAAATCAAAGGTTTGTTGGCAACTGGAATAAAATGTTTATTGGTAGAAAATGTTAGAGGACGCATTCTGGTACCACGCCCTCCTGTTGGAATTATTGCCTTCATCTAAAACGATACTCCAGTCAAAATAACCATTGAGAGTAGTACAGTTAAAAGATACTCCAATAATATGTTAAAAGTCAAACTTTTATCTCTTTTGTGGTGTATCAATGCCCAAATTAAATAAATTAACACTCCAAATGCAAATAATTTTAAGATATTCACAAAATAACTCCCGGACTACTTAAAAGTAATCCACCGGCTGCTAAAGATAAAAGTGTCATATGAGCAATGTTATGTGAAGACAATCTAAATACTCTCCTCTTTCTTAATACCCAAATATCTAAAGCAAGTAAAACAATTACAAATGTAATTACCGAAAACCCAGCTACTTTAGAAACTAGATAAGGGTCAAAAATTGTTTTTGCATTCAGTTTAACCTCTGAAGTCACAAACTTAAGCTGTGGTTTATTAATAATATCTTCAGTAGGCACACTAACATTTTTACCTTGAATGTTCACAGATGGTTTGCTTACTACCGCTTCTGTAGTGCCAAACTCTTGAACAATTAAAGTAGTTTTTTGTCCATTTAAATTTCCTTCAATAACAGCTATACCGATATCTTTATAATTTGAGTTAAGTAAATTATCCCTATGTGTTGGAGAATTCATCCAAGCAGTCACTATCTCATCAGAAGAATAAAAATTTTTAGCTAAATTCTCTCCTGCAAAAGTAAAGTGATAACCAGTACCTAAGATAAAATCCCATGGTGTTTTTCCTGAAGGAGAAAAATGAGCCCAATAATTTTCTGCAAACATATTTTCTGCTTTTAATTTAGCTGCTTTATCTAAAGCTTCGTTTTCTGAAACTGGGGATAACCCTTTTTTTTGCCTTTCGATATTGGTTAGCTCAATCAGTTTTTTTTGGTCAATATTGGCTGTAATTCCTAAAACCCCTGGTTTAGAGTAACTAATAATAGAAAAGCCTACTTGAAGAAGGATAAAAAGAAGTACATAAACCAAAAGAGCTTCCCAAGAAATTAGACGAGCTTTTTTATGTGTTTCCTTATGAGGTAAGAACCAGTTATAAAGAGGCATATTATAATAATCTTATCAGAAATTTCAAAATTAGTATTGCACCTCTGTTTCTAACTTTTCCCCATTAACTGGAATATTAAGTGAATAAGCTAATGTGTTAGCAACAGATACCCCAACTCTTATCCCAGTGAAAGACCCAGGACCAGTCTCTACTTCTATTCCTTTTAGATCTTTGTAAACCAAGTTTAGCTCTTTTAATATTTTCTCAATCAAAGGCAATAAAATTTGTGATCCAAATTTGTTTTCCTCGCTCAAACTTTTTATCACCTCCCCCTTTCTTTTTAGAGTCACTCTGATAACCTTTTGATCTTGAGTATCAATATGCAAAATCATATTCATTTTATTATACCTAATTTAGTTTAGCTCGCAATGACTACCTCAGTCAGGTATAATTTGTTCATGGAAGAGATTCAGAATAGATTAAAACAGTTAAAAGATAGATTTGAGAAATCATCCCAATCTATTAATCAGGATGAATTAAGAGGGGAAATCAGAAAACTTGAAGCTCAAACAATGAAGGAAGGATTTTGGAATGATCCATCTCAGTCTTCAATTATTAGTCAGAAGCTTAATGATAAACAAAAAACCCTTTCCATCATAGAAGACTTGGATACCAGAATTCATAATGCTTTGGAAATATCTGAAGAGCCATTTATGCAAGAGGACCTTAACAAGGAAATTAAGGATCTAGAAGGTATTCAGGATAAATTAGAATTAAAATTATTTTTATCAAATCCTCATGATGAATCGGAAGCTATTTTATCTGTCCACTCGGGCACTGGTGGAGTTGAAGCCATGGACTGGGCAGCAATGCTTGTCAGAATGTATCAAAGATATTTTCAAAGACTTGGCTGGAAATATGAGATAACTGATGAAGATGCTGGTGAGGAAGCTGGTATTAAAACAGTTTCCATGATTATCCATGCAAGCTTTGCTTATGGCTATTTAAAAGGTGAAAAGGGCACACATAGATTAGTTAGACAATCCCCTTTTAATGCAGATAATTTAAGACAAACTTCTTTTGCTTTAGTAGAAGTTTTACCAATAATTAGCCCTTCTGAGGTAGAGATTAATGAATCAGATATTGAATTTGAGGCATTTAGGTCTGGAGGAGCAGGAGGACAAAATGTTAATAAAGTCTCTACAGCTGTCAGATTAAAACATCTTCCTAGTGGTATTGTAGTTACTTGCCAAACAGAAAGATCACAACTCCAAAACAGAGAAAATGCCATGAAATTACTCTTAGCAAAACTTTGGGATCTTCACCAAGCTCAAGGTGAAAAACTGAAACAAGAACTTAAAAGAGGAGCAACTCAAGCTTCCTGGGGAACACAAATTAGGTCTTATGTTTTACACCCTTACCATATGGTTAAAGACTTAAGAACTGAGGTAGAAACCTCTAATACAGATGCTGTTTTAGATGGAGATTTGCAAGCATTTATAGAAGCAGAGCTTAAAATGATACCCAAAACTTCAGGGTAGACAAATTACTCAATTTGTTGTTAATATAGATGTATTCATAAAAATAATATGGAAGGAATTAAATCTCTTAGTACTGATAAAATAACAAAAAGCTTTGTTACTACAAATAATCCTCGTAAGCTATTATTAACTGTAGTTATTATCTCAATTATCTTAGGTAGCTTAACTGGCTTCATTTTAGCAAATAAAAATAAAAGAGGTGGTTTAGCCAGTGCTGGATTAGGACAACCAGCTAAAAACCCTCAATCTGATAAACGCACTTTCAGAGATTTTGCAGAAGGCACAATCAAACCCCGCCCTCAACCTTCTGATCCTGGAGAATATGTAGAAGGTACTCATCTGTTAGAAAGAGTCGGAGCTGTACCTGTAGCTTTAACCTCTTCAGTTGTAGATTTATCACAATATGAAGGTAAAAAGGTAAAAGTGTATGGTGAAACACAAAAAGCCCTCAAAGAAGGCTGGTTAATGGATATTGGTAAAGTAGAAGAAATAAAGTAATTAATGAATGATTCTTTTTGAAAATGTCTCAAAGAAATTTGGTTCAACTCTAGCGCTTGATGAAATCTGCCTAGAGATAAAACAAGGCGAGTTTGTTTTTATTGTTGGTCCATCTGGTGCTGGAAAATCTACTCTGCTTAGAATCCTGACAAGAGAAATTCAACCTAGCTTCGGAAAAGTAAAGTTGGGTAATATTGATATCATTAAAATAAAAGATAAGGATTTACCTATACTAAGAAGGAAAGTAGGGGTAGTTTTTCAAGATTTTAAGCTATTAGATGATCGGACTGTTTTTGAAAATATAGCCTTAGCATTAGAAGTTTTAGACAAAAATGATCAAGATATCAAAAAACTAGTTGAGCATATTTGTAAGCTTGTCGAAATTTGGGATAAAAGAAATCTTTTTCCAAGGCAACTTTCTGGTGGAGAAGCTCAAAGAACTGCCATAGCCAGAGCAGTAGTAGGAAAACCAGATGTGTTGTTAGCAGATGAACCAACAGGAGATTTAGATCCCAAAACCGCCTGGGGGGTAATCCAACTATTAAATGAGATTAATTCCTGGGGAACTACTATTATTATGGCAACGCATAATCAAGAAATAGTTAATACATTAAAAAGAAGAGTCATAATAATCAAAAACGGTAAAATTACCAAAGATGATAAAGAGGGTAAGTATGAACTTCATTAAAAAAATGAAGGGAACCTTCTAATAGGATTATGAAGGGGACCTTCTAATAGGATTATGAAGGGGACCTTCTAACTAACGTTATGAGTAGAACAACTTTTTATGCTAAGAGAAATATAAGAAGAACCCCCTTTCAAGCTATTGCTGCTTCTATGGTGATGTTTTTAACCTTCTTTGCTTTAACCTCCTTTTTGCTATTGGCTGCCGGCTCCCAAGCTACATTACGCTTCTTTGAAAGCAAACCCCAAGTGATTGCTTTTTTTAAAGAAGGTACCACAGATTCAGATATTTCTACTATAGAAAATGCTCTTAAACAAGATCCTAGGGTTATTAACACTAAATTTGTCTCAAAAGAAGAAGCTTTGAAAAAATATCAAAGAGACAACAAAAATGATCCTATGCTTTTGGAGTTAGTAACTGCTAATATTTTGCCTCCTTCAATTGAGGTTTCTACTAAAAATCCAGAGGACTTATCTGCTATTGCTCAAATTCTAACTAAAGAGCCAGTTATAGAACAAACTTTTATACCCAAGGATGTTATCAGAAATTTAACATATTTTACGACAACCGTTCGTTTAATTGGATCAGCTATTGTGATATTTCTCTTAATCTTTTCCCTGCTTATTATTTTAATGATAATTGGGTTTAAGATAAGGATTCGCAGAAATGAGATTGAAATAATGCGTCTTTTAGGAGCATCTACCTCATTTATCAGAAATCCTTTTATATTGGAAGGAGTCTTTTATGGACTTATAGGTGCAATACTTGCTTGGGTTGTTAGTTATGGAATACTATGGTATTTTACACCGTTTTTACAAGGATATTTGGGTGAAGTTAGATTGCTCCCAGTCAATCCATATTTTATGCTCATCCTGCTAGGGACAAATCTGTTAATAGCCTGTTTTGTAGGAGCTCTAGGTTCATTTGGGGCTGTCAGACGATATTTGAAAATATGAACTTGAGTTTATATGAAAAGATTTTTTATCTTTGCATCAATTCTTTTTCTTACACTTATTATTATAATTAGTGTCTATACACAGGTTGCGTTGGCAGACGAAACATGCGATCCTTCTTCTTGTCCCCAGGATCCAATTGAGCGTATAAACTGTTTGAATAAAGTTACGGAAAAATGTGAGGAACAGCTTCAAAATGCCCGCAGTCAAGAAAAAACCCTCAAATCTCAACTGAGCCTTATAGACGGCCAGACTAAAGTAACAAGTTTGAAAATTGAAGAAACCAATCTTAAGATTGAAAAATTGAAACGGGAAATTACAGATTTATCATCAAGGATAACTAGAATTTCCAAAAACTTAGATACACTTTCAGAAATCCTTCTTAAAAGGATCATTCAAACCTACAAATACAATAATGCTATTTCTGAACTTGATCTGCTTCTTTCCTCTCATGGTTTTGCAGACCTTTTGGAAAGATTAAAATATATCCAAGTAGCTCAAGCTTATGATAAGAAAAAACTTTATGACCTGCAAGCAACTAAACTGGCTTACCATGAACAAAAACAAGATAAACAAACCAGACAAGAAGAAGCTGAAAAATTAAATAAAGAACTGGAAACATATAAATCCCAACTTGCCCAGCAAAAAAAAGATAAAGATGAGCTGCTTCGTGTTACAAAAAACGATGAAGCACGTTATCAGTCATTACTTGCCCAGGTAAGAGCTGAATATTTAGCTATCCAGGGAATAGTTGCCGGACAAGGAAAAGAAACTGAAGTTGGATCTGTTAGCCAGGGACAAAAAATTGCTACACTGATTAACGGGCCATCTTGCAATTCAGGAGGTGCACACCTGCATTTTACGGTTGTTAAAGACGGATCAGCTTTAAATCCATTTAACTATTTAAAATCAATTGATAATCAAAATTGTTCAGGTGGACCATCAAATGCATCTTGCGGGACCAATGATGCTGATCCATTTAACCCTGCAGGAAGCTGGGACTGGCCGTTAAACAGCCCTATTAAAATGAATCAGGGATACGGCAGCACCTGGGCAGTACAACATACTTATGTGGGCAGGATTTATAATTTTCATAATGGGCTGGATATAGAAGGCTCATCAATGGAAGTGAAAGCAGTAAAGTCAGGCACCCTTTTCAGAGGCAGTTATTCAGGAGTGGCAGGATGCGCTCTGCCTTATGTACGGGTAAAGCATAATGAGGACAGTCTTGAAACATTATATCTGCATGTTTATTATTAAATCAGTATAGTGTTACTATTGAGCTAGTGAGAGTAAACTTATTATTTCTTGCTGTCTTATTCCTCTTTCTTGGGGTTAAATCCGTTTCCGCAATAAGCCCTCCAGTACAAATCAGTCCTGTTGATAATTCACAAGTATCTTCCTCTAAACTAACTTGGGAAACTCCCGCATATCCGCTGTATTCAAATGATCCCTATAGAATACAGGTTGATGATAATTCTGACTTTTCAAGTGTTTATAGAGACTACAAAACTGAAAGAAATTATTACAAGCCGGTGTTAACCGAAGGCACATGGTATTGGAGAATCAAAGCTAAAGATAGTAGTGGTACTTGGAGTGACTGGAGCAATAGCTGGTCATTTATTTTTGCAAGCGCCACTCCATCCCCTGAACCATCACCAACCCAAACACCAACTCCCTCTTCTACTCCTACACCTACTCCTACCCCAAAACCTAAACCCACCCCAACTCCTAAAACTCCTGCCCCAACCCCGATTCAATCGGGGCCAACCGCTTCTCCTTCTCCACCAGTCACTTCTACTCCAAAAGCATCTCTTTCTAAATCAATCATTACTCCAAAGCCGAACTATCGTATTGCCTCTGTAGCTGCTGCCACGGCATCTGCCACTCCTTCTGCCAAAGTAGCAGTAAAAAATCAAAAGCAAATTAATTATTTTGTTTGGATAGGAATAATATTTATATTTGCCGGAATTTCCTCATTAGGGTATATTTACTTAAGGAAAAATGCCAACTTGCATATCAAATTCAGAAGATGAAACCAAACAGATAGCTGCTAAAATAGCTAGGCAATTTCCTTGTGGTGTAATTGCCTTAACTGGTGAATTAGGAGCAGGCAAAACTACTTTTGTCCAGGGTTTTGCTCAAGGTCTGGGAATTGCAGAAAAAATTATCTCTCCTACTTTTGTTTTAATCAGACAACACCAAATCCCTAAAACTAATAATATCCTTTTTCATGTTGATCTATACCGTTTAGAGGAAAATCAAAATTTATCAGAGTTAGGTTTACAAGAAATCATTAATAATCCAAGCAACTTAATCCTGATTGAATGGGCAGAAAAGTTAACCGACTTACCAAAAGGAACAATGAAAATTTCTATTCAGAAAATAAACTCTCATAAAAGAAGTTTCATAATTCATAATTCTCTTCTCACTTCCACCTCTATTGGACCCACCATTTCTTTAGATAACATCTCCATATCTTTATAATCATTCTCCCATGCCTGCCTCATCTTAATCCGGTCTGGTTCTTTAATTAAAAATACTAATTCAGAAAAATTACTCTTTTCTCCCTGAAACTTTTCTTGACTTGGTATATATTGTGGTTTATTAGGGGAGTAAACATATTCTTTAGGAATGTACCCATATTTTTTTTGCCCATACCACCAAAATAAATATTGATAAGGGTAATCATAAACCGAAGGTAGATATATATAGACTTTAAAATTTTTACCATTTGCTTTTTGGTAAACATAATCTATAGCCTTTATTTCATTTTTATAAAGTGACGGATCCATATTTTCTTTTCCTAAATCATTAACAAAAAAATTTAATATATTAAATACAGAGAAATAAAATAAACTCAAAGATAATATCAATGATACTAATCTACCGGTAATATTAATCTGCCATAACCGAGAAATTATGACAGCAATTAATATTAAAAGCGCAACAGCTGGTCCTCCTAAATGCCAAGGATTAACAGTTACTGAAATGATTAAGTATCCTAAAAAAGGAATTACTATATAAAGGAGAGAGACTATAAATATTGATTCTTTTTTACCTCTTCGCAAAAAATTCTTTACTATTGGAATTGCCAGTAATATTACTGCCCATGTAATTAGTCTATTATTCATAAGGGTTGCCTGAAAAACACTGAAGAAGCTTTGCAGAATGATTTGTGTCCTAGAAATCAAATTAAATTTAACATTTTGATTATTTGACAAAAATTTAAAAATTGCTTTACTCATAATAAATTGATGTCTCAAATCAAATAATAATTGAGGTAAAAGTGTTAATGTAAAAATTATTACTCCTATCCAAAAATACTTATCTTTAAAAGCGTTTTTATTTAGCAAAAATAAAGAAATAATAATTATCAAAGGAGTAAATATCCCGAAATTCATTTCAAAATTAAAAAATGCTCCAGCTAAAGACCAGGTTAATATAATCCACATACTTTTTAATGACTTTGAATATCTAAAGAGACCATAAATAAAAAGCGGTGTCAGTAAGGTAACAGGATTTGGATTAAAAGAGTAAAGGTTAGTCAAAACAATGTAGTTTGAAGCAACCCATATTAAACCAATTGGTATTACTAAATATCTCCCGAAGTTTCCCACTAACTTCAATAAAAAATATCCGCCTATAGCCCAAAGGATTATTTCAAAAATAATAGCTCCATAAGGATCACCTTTACCAAAGGTGTAGGAAATAGCCAAAAAGTAGTACCAAAGCGGACCATTATATAAACCGTCTATAGCAGACGTAGGCCCTGTTAATCTTAACTTTTTTAACTCCACCATTTCTCTAACATCTACAAAATCCCGAGCATTATCCATATTGAATAGAAAATTACCATTAGCTGTTAGCATCAGACGATACAAAATGCCAACAAGCAGAATCGCTATAATAATTAGTGATGTATTTCTATTCATTCGTAAGGTTATCAGCTAGAAAATCTTGCCATAATTTATTTGACTAGTCAATTTAGTCTTCCTAACAGTGTAAAATAATATTAATAGAATTTATAATGGGTAAATTTTTTCATCATAATTCATTTTGTTTACTTTTTACCTTTCTTGTAGCTATTATCATCCGTTTCCTTTATTTCCCTGATGTTTTATTATTTTATCTCGGACTTGCTCTTTATCTTTTTGCAAATAAACCATGGGGGATATTGTTTACTGCTTATTAGCGCTTATTCTATAGATAAACTGCTCTCTTTAGGTAAAATCTTTTTAGGTTCCCTAATTATTTTGGCTGTTATTTTAAATAATCTGCTTTCTATTCTCACTATTAATCCTTATGGAAGGATATTTTACTAAAGTAATGGATGAAAAAAAGTTCGGTACCTTTATTGTCCAAATTCGAGAAAAAATTTAGATTATTTTCTAAACCTAACTTGAACTTTAAAACGACCTATCTCTTTCTCTTGAATACTATCAGAGAAATAATTTTCTTCTCTTAAATAATCATTAATTAGGTGTTCAGGAATACCTCGTGTAGGTTCTATAATTAAATATCTTTTGTCAGGTAATTTATCTTGTGCATCTTCTACTAACAGATTTCCTGGATACCCTGATGCATTTTTACCACCCCAAATTGGCAAGTATCCATATTTTTTATTACCATACCATTCAAAAAGATAACTCCAGGTAGAATTAATATAAAAAGGTAAAGAAATTGCTTTTACAGCAAATGATTTATTATTTGCGTCTTGATAAATATAATCTAATACTTTTATCTCATCCGATAACAACATAAATGACTGAGCATTAAGTTGTGGCATAGTTCCATAAGGATTAATTTTCTCTATCAGACGGAAGTTTGCAATTATTATTAATATAACCACTAAAAAAGCTAGAAATTTTATTTTTTTACCTAAACGCCAAAGAAGATAGGAAACAAAAATAATCAGACTTGATGAAACTCCTGCATTTCCATGATATTGTAAAACGTCTACATTTAAACTTTCTCCTCCCCCAACTATATAAATTATTAACAATGAGAAAAACCAAATCTGTAAGAAAAAAGCTTGCCTCTTTATCTTAGAAATACTTAATAAGATAAGCAATACAAGAAGTATTATCCCCGCAAATGGAGCAAATTCAGATGAACCAGTCAAATTGAATTTAATTATTTGTCCTATTTCGAAGACGTAAGTTGAAATTATTTTTACTAAAGATTTTGGCTCACCGCTAAACAAAAGCTTTGGCAATAGATGAACTGATCTGAAGTTAAATTTTAATTCTGCTGCAATAAATGAGGATATAGTTAGAAGGAAAATAAACAATCCTGAAACAAAAATTTTAAGATTTATATTTGGAAATGATTTTCTAAAACAAATTAAAGTTATTAAGAAAGGAACAATTAAATAAGTTAGAATAAACTCTAATTGAATCGATAACCCTAAACCTAACAAAGCAATAATGAAACCGATTTTACTCTTCTTAAAGATTAAAATACTTAATCCCAAGAACATTATTAAAACACTTATAACTGCTAACGATGGATGATTAAAATATAGAGCAAACTGAGTTTGTTCAAAAGAAATAGCAAACAATAAACTAGCAATAATTCCTACATACTTATTAAATAAAATTGCTCCAACTATAAATATTAAAAAAACTCCAAGTGCGTTCGCTACCCTCAAAAAAGCTGCAGCTAAACTGGGATCCCCTCCGCCTAACCAATAGAAAGGAGTATATAAATAGTAGTACAAAACACCGTGTCGTAATCCTGGAAATGTTGTTGGAGGTCCAACTATCTTAGGGTGTCCTTCTAATATTTCTTTAACCGCGAAAGAGCCAAGAGCTTGGTCTATTCCAAAATAAATATCCTTAGGAAAATAAAGAAAACGTAAAATTATCGCAAATAAGAAAATAAACAATAATATATAAAAGACCTTATCCTTAATCATAATTTAGGTAATTTCCTAATATTTCTTGGAACTAATTCTATAATTTGTGCTTGGTATAAATTATCAGTAGCTATCTGATATTCTCTCGATTTATTAAGCTCTATATATTTATCCAGTAGATTACCTACAAAAAGGCGTTCTAAATGGAAGTTTATTACTAAGTAATCACTATCATTGAGTAAACTAATAAATTTATCTCGGATTGGTTGGACTGATGGAAATTCATATAATGGGTTTCTATCTTTTAGAACAAAATATAAATCAGGAGTGGTAGAAAGATAAACTGTTTTTCCTTGAACGATTTTATCTTTAATTTCTTGACCAAATGTAAAATATACATCCCTTTTGTCTTTATAAAACTTTAGTGAATCGGAATAAATTTTTATGTTAACAAAAAAAAGAGTTAATAACAAAACAAATGTTAAGATTGAAAATACTTTAAAAGAACTTTTAACAATAACTAAAACCAGAGTATACAAAAAACTTACAATGTAAACCGAATACCATTCTAATTTACCTTCCAAGCAAATAAACCAACCAGCTAAAAGTCCTAAATTTAGAAAAAAATATTTTAGTGTTTTTTTCCTCAGAAGTAACAAAAAACAGGTACCAGATAGAAATAAGTAAAGCGTATAAATTATTTTTTGTTCAATAGGATAATAACGAAAGATAGATTCAATATGGGAAGGCACTAAATTCCTGAATGAACTTTGTAAACTGATTTGTTGCAAAAATATACCATAATTTGGAAGTATACTGATTAACCAAGGAAGTAACGAGAAAATATAGCTTATTATTAATAAATAAAATCCTCTATTTCTTAAGGCTTCTTTTTTAAAAATAAAAAAATCACCTAAAAATATTAGAAAGAAAAGACTGGCGACAAGATGAGTTAATGTAGCAAATCCTAAAATAATACCTATAGCTACATAAAGAATTTCTTTGTCTTTGGATTCTCTTAAATGTTGATAGATATATATAGCTATAAAAACTAATAATACAACCATCATTTCGGGTCTGCCCATTTTCGATGCTTTTAGAAAACTGTTATCGAAGATTATTGGCAAAATTAATCCCAAACTCAGAAGCTTATGTTTACAAGAATCTTCAGAAAAAATCTTTTGGCCCAGTAGATAAAGAATTACTAAAAATAACATCCCGATCATTACAGATAAAAACCGTTGATTAATAATAGATAATCCGAAAACTTTAAACCAAATAGCTAATAAATTCACAAAAATAGGAGGGTACCAATATAACGACTTTTTTATATTTATTACGGTATCTCCCCATAAATCCGTACCAGCTCTTCCTTCATAAGAAATATTATTTGCAACATCTGCAATATATGCTTCATCCGGCCAGATTGGTGGTTCAACTAAAAGCAGGTTTATATTTAGTTTTAAATATATCAACAGTAGTAATACTAAAATTAGCTTATCATAATTTTTAGTTAAGAAATTCATTAGTTTTAATATAAAACAATATAAAATAAAATAGAACAGGTGAAAAAAATTATAATATTAATAATATTCATATTAATCCTAAGATTTTGGGGATTAGAAATTATGCCACCCCATTTAAGAAATGACGAGGCTGCATTAGGATATAATGCGTATTCAATTTTAACCACAGGTAAAGATGAATATGGCCGCTTTTTCCCTTTACTTTTTCAATCATTTGAAGATTGGAAACCAGGACTTTATATATATTTAACTATCCCAATAATAAATATTCTAGGAATTAATGAGACAACAATTAGACTATTCTCGGCAATTTCAGGGATACTTACCATATTTTTAGTTTATTTAATAACTAACCAATTATTTGCTAATAAAGTTATTTCTGCTTACGCAGCGTTTTTTACAGCATTCTCTCCTTCACAAATTATATTTTCAAGAGGAGCATGGGAAGCAAATACATCTTTGACGTTTACCTTATTTGGTATCTATTTCTTTCTCAAATCATTTACTAAACCTAAATCCTTATTGATTTCAACTGTCTTTTTCTCCTTAACCTTTCTCACCTATCATGGTGCTAAAGTATCAACAATATTAATTTTAATTGTGTTAACTACTATTTACTATAAAGAATTCCGTAAATTTAATTATTATAAAACTATTATTGTATTAAGCTTAATGATCGCTTTAGTAATTTCCTTCCCTGTCCTTCTGTCATTTTTTAATAATAAATCATCAAGAATAAACTCATTAAGTCTTATTAATAATATAGCTCCGCAAACATATATAAATTCAATCTTATCGCAAAGCGGGGAAAGTAATCACAATTTTATTAATATTTTGTATCATAATCAATTTTTAGTGTATTTAAGGTCAATACTGTGGCGCTGGTCAGAACATTTTACTCTTTCTACTTTATTTGTTAAGGGGGATTTAAATCCACAGCATACACCGCCAAATATGGGCCCTTTTATTTTATTCGATGGCATCTTTGTAATACTTGGCCTGATTAAGTTAATAAGATTAAAACTACCCAAGCAAAGAGGCTTCTTATTTTTATGGTTAGTATTATCCCCAATACCATCTTCATTAACAATTGAGTCAGTAAATTTTGTTCGCTCCCTTCTAATGTTTATCCCCTTAATAATAATTGAATCCCTTGGGGCATTTGAATTTTATCAATATTTCAAAAAAAACAAAAATTCGAGACTAATCTATTGTATCTTTGTAATATCTATAATTATTTATCTTGGAAGTTATATGTATTTTATTGATCAGTATTTTGCCCATGCTTCTAAAAAGAATGGTGCTTGGCAGTATGGATATAAACAAATGATTTCCAAAATTAACTCTACTACATCTAATTTTAGGAAAATTCATATTGCTGATGGACCTGATCGACCTTATATTTTCTTCCTTTTATTCGGTCGCAATTTAACTATTGAAACAAGCAGGAAAATTGTATTCGATAAGATCGATTGGAATAATTATAAACCCAAATTAGATGATTTATATATTTTGCCATCTTCCAAAATACCGGATGTGAATAATTTAAACTATAAAGTTGTAGATACAATCAAAGACTTAGATAATTTTACAATATATAAATTCTTAAAATTCGAATGAAAAAGATTTTCTTAATATTAATTATTCTCTTAATATCAGTATTAATAAGATTATATTACCTTCTTCAAATTGATCCGGTTATTAATATCTCATCTTTTTCTTTAAATATTGTTTCAATTGTCTTATTTTGGTTATTTATAAACACAATATTTAAACAAAGGACCTTAATTCATCTTTTCTCAACCTTATTCCTCTCAATTTCTCCCTGGCATATTTTTTTATCAAAAGAAGGATTTGCAGTTAATCTAATGTTAATTATTGTCCTTATAATCATGACTCTCTTAATAAAATACTTATATCAGAATTCTATTATCTTTTTTGTAAGTATTTCAATTTGTATTCTTTTCATTTTATTTCCATCTAATTTTATGCAAACTACATACAGGAGTATATTTCAAAATCCACAACTTGTTTGGTTAACAGATGAGCAGATAAGAGAACACGGTTCAAGCAGTTTAATACTAAGAGTTTCTCATAATAAATTAACAAATTACATTAATGTTGTCTTCAATAATTATTCCAATCATTTCTCCTTCCAAACTTTATTCCTTGATGGAGATCTTTATCAAAAAAATAGAATTTCCGAAATGGGACTGATGTATTTATTCGATTCTATCTTAATATCTTTAGGATTAGTTTATATTATAAAAACATCTAATGACTATAAACCAATTATAATTTGGTTGCTAATTGCCCCAATACCTACAGCTTTATCAAATAATTTACAAATCTCCCTTACCTCATATAGTATGGTAATTCCATTAATTATCATAAGCGGTGTTGGTTTCTATTTTTGCTTTGCTTGGATTTCCAAAAGGATAAAACAACCCTGTCTTCGATATCTTGTTTTCTTTATTATTTTCCTCTTAATTTCTTGGGATGTCTCACGCTTTTTGCACCAGATTTACTACCACGCAATAAAATAATAATTAAATTATATGTTAGAATAAACTTCGTATGAAAATACTTGTCACAGGGGGAGCTGGTTTTATCGGATCTCATGTTTGCGATATATTACTTGAGCAGAATCATCAAATAACTGTAGTAGATAATTTATCGCACGGACACAAAAACTTATTAAATCCGGCCGTAAACTTTATACAGGCAGACTTGTTAGATCAATCTAAAATTGAAGATACTTTACACGGACATGATGCAGTAATTCATATGGCTTCTTTTATTGAGGTAGGGGAATCTGTCAAAAAAGCAGTCGAATTCTCTGAGAATAATATAGTTGGTACAGTCAAACTCTTAGAGGCTATGCGGAAGGCAGCAGTCAAAAAGATAATTTTTTCATCAAGTGCCTGTGTTTATGGTAGGCCTAAAAAATTGCCTATCACAGAGGAGGATATCTTAGGAGAACAAGAAAATCCTTATGGACTAACCAAAGTCTCTATGGAGCAATTTTGTATTCTTTATAATAAACTTTACAATTTTGATGTTTCAATCTTGCGTTATTTTAACCCTTATGGTCCTAATGAATTACACACTCCAGAAACACATGCTATTCCTAATTTCATTAAAGCAGTTTTAGAGAAAAAATCAATCCCTCTGTATTGGAAAGGCAATCAAATAAGAGATTTTATTTATATTGATGATCTAGCTTTTGCACATACCTTACCCTTATCCCAAAGCGGACTTCATATATATAATGTTGGTACTCAAACTGGAACTGAAGTTATTGATGTAGTAAAAAAGATTTTTGAAATCGTTGGATATGAGGTGCCTATTGAAGACAAAGGAGAAAGAAAAGGAGATGTACCTTCTTTGGTTGCCTCGTCAGAAAAAATAAAACAACAATTCGGGTGGCAAGCAAAAGTCGACTTAGATGAAGGTTTAAGAAAAACAATAGAATTTTTTAAATCTCTTAAATCCTAAGTCTATCTGTTGCCTCCTTCACCTTTTTTCCAAGCAACTGATGATAAAAAAGGATAAAACATATCTTCTTTTTCAGCTATTTCAAAAGAATCATTTAAAGATTTTGGGTTAAATTCTCTCTGAATAAATTCCAAATCAGGAATATCTTTGATTATTGCTATCGGTTGTGTCTCACAACCCTCACCCATCACTATTACTGCAGCTGTTGCTAAACTATCAGGTAAGTTTGACGTTTCTATCTTAAACTCTCTACCAAATAAATCCAGTTTCCCGCGGTAATCTTTTAACGGTTTAAATCCAAAATAAGCAATTGCAATCCCTACTACCCCACGCCTAAGGGGTACAAGTCTGGAATCAGTAATAATTATTCCCAAATTTTTAATCTTAAATTTCCTCCGTAAAAAATACCAGATTTTTTTAGCAGAAAGCAATGGATCTTTTGGCCAAAGAATATAAAAACCATCTCCATTGCTTTCATCAACTCCAGATGAAGCAACCAGCATATTATTTTTTATGGTATGTAAAATCCGCCCATTAGGAGAAAACTCTCTAGGTAAATATTTATCAGCTTCTTTGATGGCAACCTCATCCTTAGTTACCTGATCAATTGGAATACACCTACCTTCACCAATTGACACCACTTTAGAAGTCACTGCTATAACTGAATTCTCATCTAACACCTTAATTGATGATAAAAGATCCCAAAGATCATCTTTAGGAGGTAAAAATTTGCGAGATTTTATAGCTTTAACTATCATAGATTTTGTAGTTTAACATTCTCTAATTGCACATTCAATTATATGCTGTTAACATCATATAAGTGCGTAGATTAAATATTGTTATTTTAGCCCTTCCCATAATTCTTCTAATTAGTATTTTTTTCAGAACTTATCAGATAATCGAGAGGTATGGTTACGGCCATGATGCTGAACTATTTTCCTGGATCGTCAAAGACATACTAATTAATCACCACCCTAGACTGATTGGACAACTGACTTCTGCTGAGGGTATTTTTATTGGACCATTATTTTATTATTTGCTAGTCCCCTTTTTCCTTCTGTCCAAGATGGATCCTGTAGGTGCTTTAATCCCTGTTACAGTAATTGGGATAATTACAACTTTCAGCTATTATTTTGTTTTTTCAAAACTATTCAATAAAAATACTGGATTAATAGCTTCTTTTTTGCATGCTATTTTACTAACATGGGTAGGTTTTGACAGAAGAATTGTTCCCTCAACTCCTACTGATCTTTGGGTTGTTTGGTATTTTTATATAATTATTCAAATCGCGAGAGGCAATTTTTTTGTGTTGCCTTTCTTAGGAATCCTAATTGGTTTAATCTGGCATATTCATATAGCCTTACTTCCAACTTTATTCGCAATACCTTTTGCTTTTTTAGTTTCTAAAAAAATACCTAAAGTAAAACATCTTATCGGTTTTTTAATTGTCCTATTGGTTACCAATCTACCTCTAATGATTTTTGAAATAAGACACCAGTTTATTCAAATCCGTGCTTTAGCTGAAAATTTCACCTCTAACCATGGTGGAGAAGTAGGAATATCAAAATTAATTTATATGCTCAACTTAGTTTCAAAAAATGTTAACAGTTTATTCCTTTCCCCTTATTCTTTACCAAACCCGCTAAAACCTTTTTTTGTTTTAGCCATATTGGCTTCAAGTTGTTTGTTAATAAAGAAAAAAGTCCTCACCAAAAAAGAAATTATCCCTCTGCTTGCTTTAATAGTGGGGGTTATTAGTTTTTTCACTTTGTCTTCTTCCCTAGTTTCTGAATATTATATTTATGACATTGAAATTATATTTGTAGCTCTTGTTAGTTTAATATTCAGTCTACTGATAAAAAGTAAGTTTGGAAAAATATTGGTAGTCTTCACTTTAAGCAGTCTGTTTGTTAAAAACTTGTATCACTTTACGCAAGATTACATTTATAAAAAGGATTACCAGGAAAGAAAAGGTGTTGTGGAATTTATAGTTAATGATGCCAAACAAAAAGATTTCCCTTGTATTGGTATTTCTTATATTACAGCTCCAGGAGAAAATACTGGTTTTCGCTATTTTTTTTATTTAAAAAACCAACATTTAGTCCATCCTTCTTTAAATGTGCCAGTTTACAATATAGTTATTCCTGATGAATTATCTTTGAAAGAAGTGAAAGTTAAGTACGGCCACATTGGAATTATACCACCTACTAATATTCCCCCTAAAGATGTTATTAATAAAAGCTGCCAAACTCCAAATACTAATTTAACCGATCCAATGCTAGGATATGTAGATTAAAAGTTATTCCAAAGAACCTGATTTGTTACCTCATGGTGATAAATAATTTCTCCCATCTTAACTTTTTTACCTAATTCTTTTGGACTTCTATCAACAACTGCTTCTTTATAGAAAAGATATTTTTGTTTATTTTCTTCTCCCAATATTTTAGAGATAAAATCACTAGTCTTAAAAAGCCTGACAGCATCATGAATAGTCCCGGGCAAAAATCTCAATCGCTCTCTTCTATTAGCTGGATGATTTAACCTTTTCCCTTCCAAACCAGTTCTTAGGATTGTATAAAGAGCAAGATAAGGATTAGAGTCTGGAGCAACTGAGCGAATTTCAACCCTGGCAGTTTTTTCATTACCTGTAGGAATTCTAATCATAGAACCCCTGTCATTTGGGGTAACTTTTATTTGATTAGGCGCTTCAAAATGCGGATCTAATCTTCTATAAGCATTAACTGAAGAATTCAAAGCTAAACAGATTTCTGGAGCATGATTTAAAATTTTTAATAAAAATTCCCACGCTTCTTTGGATAATCCATCTTGTCCATTTTTATCATAGAAAATATTTTTGCCGAATTTTCCTAAAGAAAAATTAACATGCATCCCAGAACCATTAATATTAGCAATGGGTTTGGGTAAAAAAGTGGCTGTCATCCCCATATTATCAGCTACCTGCCTGCACACTAATTTGTAAAGCTGAATTTGATCACATGCTCTAATCACTTCTGTATATCCAAAATTAAGTTCAAATTGAGAAGGTGCAACTTCTGGATGATCTTTTTCATTTCTAAAACCCATTGCCCGCTGGGCTTCTGCTGCAGCATCAATAAATCTTCTTAACTTATCAAGAGGCAATGAATGATAATACCCTCCAATGGAAATCAAGGTAAATCCTACCTCTTCTGTATACTTTTGTTCAGCATCTACACCCTCGACTAAAAATCCTTCTGTTTCTGTTGCGGTAAAAGCTTGTATTCCATCCTTTTCTTTTAATTTTGTAGTATAAAGCTTTAACTGGCTCCTAAAGTCTGAGATATAAGGGCTTCTGTCTTTGTCCAAAACATCTGCAAACATAATCACCTTACCAGAGCCAAATACATCTGAAGGCAACCACATAATCGAAGACCAATCTACTTCAAGCCTTAAGTCTGATTCATGTAATGCTGTAAATCCTCTGATTGATGAACCATCAAAGGTTAAGTTAGCGGCAGATTCTAAAAGATATTTTTTGTCATAATCCAGCATATGGAATCTTCCTTCAATGTCAGTGAAACACAAAGTCACAGCTTTTAATTTTTTCTCTTTCTTAAGATATAATCTATATTCCTCTTCCAATACTTTAGGACTAATTGTCTGTTGTTTTTCTTTAGCCTTAAGATTCATCTCTGCCAGTTCATCATAGGGAATTTCAAGGAAGTTTTTTAATGGAGGATTAGTATCTTGCATAATTTATATATCGAATTATTAAGATTTAAATTAGCAATTATTAATATAATTGTCAATATATTAATATTTAATATTAATATCTTTAATATGAAGATAATTGTTTAATCACTTTAGGTAAAACTAATAACAAATCACTTGCAAGTAGTCCTGTGTTACCAAATCTTTCTTTTAATGTTTCACCTGCTAATCCATGAATGTAAACTCCACAAGCTGCCGCATCAAGCAGTTTTAGTCCTTGTGCGGTAAACCCGGCAATTGCTCCGCTTAAGACATCTCCCGTACCGGCAGTAGCAAGTAAAGGATTAGCAAATGGAGCGACTGTTACTCCCCTGCCGGGGGAGACTATCACTGTATTTGCCCCTTTTAAAACTATGATTTTATTCCACTTTTTGGCAAATTGTTTGGCAATATTTTCCCTATCTGATTGAATTTGCTCTATAGATAATCCAGTTAATCTAAACATCTCGCCTGGATGTGGTGTTAATATAGTTTCATCACCTAATTTATCCCACCATTTTTCTATCCTTGATAAAAGATTTAATCCATCACCATCTATAATGATTTTTGGTAATTTTTCTTTTAATAGTCTGTATATTAAGTTTATTGATTGTTTACTTTGTCCTAAACCAGGACCTAATAAAACTACATCAAATTCTTTTAGTTTTTTGAAGCTTTCTGAAGATGATAAAAAAGTTACCTCTGGAAGTTTCCTTGAAACAATTATCTTTACTTCAGGGATAGTTGCTAAAGTGACTAATCCTGCGCCTACTCTATAAACAGCTTCACAAGCAAGATATGCTGCCCCAGGGTAATTTTCTGATCCAGCAAATACTAAAACTTTACCAAAAGTCCCTTTATTTGCATCCCTTGGTCTTTTGGGTAACTTTCCAATAACTTGCTTTTTGGTTAACTCATTAACTGCTATGACATTATTTTGACATTTTAATTTGGGTAATGACATTTCTTATATTTCTTTCCACTTCCACAATGACAGGGATCGTTTCTGCCTATTTTTCCATGAGGTTTATTAAGCTGGCCTGAAGAACCATAAACTTGTTCAGAAACCACTCCATCCTTTTCTATCTTTACCTTAGTTACTCCCTCTGACTCACCGATACTTTGATACTCTGATACTCTGGAAGGTCTTTCGTCTGCGCTTTCTTGCTCATAACTTATATCTACCTTAGGTCTGACCTCAACTGCCTGATCTATTCTAATAGGCTCACTTCTTGCTATACTGGGAGCTTCGCCTTGCACTGCTACTTTAAAAATCCGATGAACTATTTCATAATCTATCTCAACCACCAACTTCTCAAATAAATCAAATCCTTCTCTTTTATATTCAATTAAAGGATCCCTTTGAGCATAACCCCGGAGCCCTATGCCGGATCGTAAATCATCCATAGTATCTAGATGCTCAATCCATAAAGTATCTATAGTATTAAGGTAAACAAATACCTCCATCTGTCTTGCTGTCTCCTCCCCAACTGTTTTTTCCCTGCTGTCATAAAAGTGATTTGCTAATTTCACTAAAAAGTTTGTTATCTCATCTACTGTTGCAAAACTAGATATTTGTTTTGTGATATCTTTTAGACTATTTTCATCCAGTGGAACAATGACTGAAAATTCTTCTGATATTTTTTGGTAGTTTATTCCTTCTTCAGCTTCAGAGTAAATAGTTACTATGCTTAATAATTCTTTTTCAATCTTTTCTAAAATTTCCTTCTTCAAGGCAACATCTTTATTTTCCGCAGTCTCTAAAACTTTTTTCCTAACCTGATAAATAATCTGTCTTTGCTGATTCATCACATCGTCATATTCCACAGTGTGTTTTCTGATATCAAAATTGTGCCCTTCAACTTTTTTCTGGGCTCCCTCAATTGCTTTTGATACCAACCCATGTTCAATTGGTACATCCTCTGGCATCTTAAGAAAATCCATGACCTTTGAGACTTGTTCACCACCAAAGATTCTCATTAGATCATCTTCCAAAGATACAAAAAACCTGGTTTCTCCTGAATCCCCTTGTCTGCCAGACCTACCTCTCAATTGATTATCAATTCTTCTTGATTCATGCCTTTCCGTACCAACCACATACAACCCGCCGAGCTTATCAACACCTTTTCCTAAAACAATATCAACACCTCTACCTGCCATATTAGTTGCCACAGTGACAGCTCCTTTTTCTCCTGCCTTTGCAATAATCTCTGCTTCTTTCTCATGATTTTTAGCATTAAGAAGGGCATGGGAAATCCCTTTTTTCTTTAGCAGTTCAGATAAAAATTCATTTTTCTCAATCGAGGTAGTACCTACTAGAACTGGTTGCCCTTTTTTGTGTAGCTCTGAAACTAAATTAGCTGTAGCTGTATATTTAGCAGCTTGAGTTTTATAAATCGCGTCTTGATGATCCTCTCTAATCATTGGGTTATTAGTGGGAATAACTATCACACCAAGCTGATATATCTTATGAAATTCTTCTGCCTCAGTTACAGCAGTACCTGTCATTCCTGCTAATTTTTCATACATCCTAAAGTAATTTTGGAAAGAGATTGTTGCTAAAGTTTGAGACTCTTGTTGAATTGCTACTCCTTCTTTTGCTTCAATTGCCTGATGTAACCCCTCAGAATAACGCCTGCCCAACATCAACCTTCCTGTAAACTCATCAACTATAATAACTTCACCATCACGGACTACATAATCTTTATCCTTTTGAAATAAAGTTTTTGCTTTAAGGGCCTCCTCTAAATGGTGAAGAGTAGAAAAGTCTTTTTCATATAAATTATCTACCTTTAACATTTTTTCTATTTTTAAAGTTCCATGTTCAGTTAAGTGAGCAGTCCTGAGCTTTTCATCTACAGCGTAATCAGATGGAGATAAAGTATCAATGATTTTGGCAAATTCAAGATACTTTTCAGTAGCCTCTTGGGCTGGTTGAGAAATAATTAAAGGAGTCCTTGCCTCATCAACTAAAATAGAATCAACCTCATCAACTATAGCAAAAAAATGTCCTCTTTGACTTTGATCTGATAATCTAAATACCATATTGTCCCGAAGATAATCAAAACCAAATTCATTATTAGTACCATAAGTAATATCTGCCTGATAAGCTTCTTTTCTGGAAACAGGCTTTAAATGTTGAAGCCTCTTATCATCATGTCCTTCTGATCTATATTTTGGATCATAAATATAAGCAGTATCATGCACAATGGTTGCACAACTTACACCCAAAGCATAAAAGATCGGCCCCATCCAACCACAATCTCTCATAGCTAAGTAATCATTGACAGTCACCAAGTGTACCCCTTTTCCTGCTATAGCATTTAAAAATAATGCCGGAGTAGCTGATAAAGTTTTTCCTTCACCAGTTCTTTGCTCAGCGATTTTGCCCTGATGTAAAACAATAGCTGCCAAAAGCTGAACATCAAAATGGCGTTGTTTTAAATTCCGTTTAGCAGATTCACGAACACAAGCAAAAACTTCCGGTAAAAGCTCATCTAAACCCTTTCCTCGTTCATGTTCCAGCTTAAATTCAGCGAATTTACCCTTAAGTTGTTTATCGGTTAATTTGGAGACTTTTTTTTCAAAACCGTTAATAATTTCAACAAGAGATTTAAGTTTATTTACCTCTCTTTCATTTGAATCTAACAGTTTTCCTAAAAATCCTAACATAATTTTAACTAATTATACCTGAATTAATCATTGACAACTACCCTTCTCCTTTACTACACTAAACTATAATTAAAGATCTGTCCTATGGATAATTCTAATAATCAGAGTTTACCAAATAATTCAGCTCCCCCTTTTCCTAATCCTACTCCAGCCTCTCCGTCTCTAGATCCTTCTCAAGTTGTTAATCCTTCTACTCCCACAAATCTATTTCCCTCTCAAAACCCAGCTTCCTCTATACAAACTCCACCTTTATCGGCTGCTCCTGCTGCTGTTAATGGAGATCCTCTTCCTGTAAATCCGCTGTCATCCGGAGATCAACTAACCTCAATCCCAACACAATCAAATATTAACCCTCAACCATCAGACCCTACTGTAACTATCTCTCCTCTGGATAACCCTTGGAATGCACCTATCCAACCTCCACCTATTGATGGATCTAATCAAAATCCCCAACCCACTTGGGTACCTAATCCATCTGATGCTGAACCAATATCTACTCCACCCCTCCAATCTACTTTATCAGTCAGCCCTGAAGACTTAACACCTCAAGTGAACGGACAAACTGAACCTGCTCAAATGGAATCAGCTCCAACAGACCTTTCTCATCTAATTAGTAACAACAATTCTCATACTGAACCTGCTCAAAATAATTTGAACCCTTCTAGCGCAGCAGGAACATTAGTGCTACCTGCATCACCTCCTACTCCTGATGTACCTACCACGCCCTTAGGAGAACAAAAAGGACTTCCTAAATGGTCTATAGGCGTAGGTATTGGATTACTAATCATTGTAGCAGGAGCTTCAGCTTACTTTATTTTAGGCATTGGACAACCAAGCAAAGATACCACTTCTCTGCCTGCTCAGGTTACAAAAACATCAGTAAAAACTCCACCGCCTATACCTTCTCAAGTTAATCCTACACCTAACTCAAACCCTGCTGCAGCTACACCTTCAGCTAATTTTGGGCAGTTACAAAACGGTTCAACGCCTACCCAACAAGCAACAGGATCGTCAGTTATAGATAGATTAAGACAGAGAAATCAACAGACTCCAACTTCACAATAAAGCTAAAAGTTATTTTTTAAAGATATATTTAAGCCAATTTTTTTAACAGATGATTATTTGGGTTTAATTTCAGAAAAATTAGTATATTTTTGTAAAACCTCAGGGATTTTAACTGAGCCATCTTCCTGTTGAAAGTTTTCTAAAATCGCAATTAAAATCCTGGGGGATGCTATAGCAGTATTATTTAAAGCATGACAAAATTTATAAGACCCATCTTTATCCTTATATTTAATTTTAAGCCTTCTGGTCTGGAAATCAAAAACAGCTGAATTTGAATGAGTCTCCCCATGGCCATTGCGTGAAGGCATCCAGGTTTCTATATCATAAGTTATCACAGCTTTCTTACCCATATCCTCTGAGGATAAACAAACAACTTGATAGGGAAGCCCTAAGCTTTGCAGAATATCTTCACTATTATCTTGAAGCTCTTCAAAAAAACCTAAAGATTCCTGCTCATTTGCCTCACATAACACTACCTGCTCCACTTTATAAAATTCATGTACCCTGTATAAACCTTTGGTATCTTTACCATAAGAACCGATTTCTGTCCTGAAACAAGCTGATAAACCAACATACTTTTTAGGCAAATCTGATAAATTAAAAGTTTCATCTGCATGAAAAGCCATTAAGGGAATCTCTGCTGTTCCTACCAAATAATCTTCATCACCTAGCTTGTAGGTATCTTCCTCACCCCAGGGGAATTGCCCTCCTCCTACTAAGGCAAACCTTCTGTTGATGACCGGTGGAACAATCGGCTGGAAGCCTTTTTGGACCAAATGGTCCAGGGCAAAATTTAAAACAGCCCAGTGAAGCCTTGCTCCCTCATTTTTCAAAAAATATCCTCTAAAGCCACCTACTTTTACTCCCCTGTCAAAATCAATAATATCTAAAAGTTTACCTAAACTAATATGGTCTTTGGGGGTAAAAGAAAATTTAGGAGGCTCCCCTTCTTTTCTGAGAATTTTATTTTGTGCTGCATCACCTCTTGGGACCTCATCAAGTAAAATATTGGGTACCTTAAGCATTAAATTACTCCACTCATTTTCTATTTCATGCAGCTGTTTTTCCAACCCTGCCAATTCCCCTTTTATTTTCTTACCTGTTTCTATATCTTTTGCCTTGGCTGCTTCATTTCTTTTAGCCCTTAAAGCATCTACTTTTTGGATTAAATATCTTCTTTGCCCATCAATCTTTAAAAGCTTTTCCAAATCAACATTAGCTTTTCTATCTAATATAGATTGTTTAACTTTTTCTAAATTATCTCTAATAAAATTAATGTCTAACATTTTCTTGCCACTCTCTAGCAGGTTCAATACTACCAGACAAAATCAGATCAACAGCAGTTTTGTGCCAGTCAAATTTTGTCAGATGATAAACTTGCTTAAAATATTTTAACGCATCTTTAGCGCCAGGTACACCTTTGGCCTGGGCTAAAGCATCCAGATTATCTGCTGCTTTAACTACCCTTGCTTCCAGGCTTTCCCTTTGATTATACTCTTCCACCAGTCCAATTACCTCATCTTTACAATCCAACCCGTCTACCAAAGCCTTGACCCCTTCTTTCTCAATATCCTTAAAAACCCCTTTTGCCATGCCTTTAACAAAAGTGCCAACATCCCCCACAATTGTTTCACCTATATCATGGACAAGAGCCATTTTTAAAGTTTTTTCTGCATCAATTTTTGTCCCGCTTTTACTCAACTGTTTGGCTAAAAAATAAGCAAGCAGGGCAGTGGTAAAAGAATGGGCAGCCACAGAATCTGCCTCATTTCTCTTAAACCCTAAAGCAATAAAACCCTGCCTTGGTAATTCCTTTGTCCACTGTAAAGTAAGAAAAACTTTTAAAATCTTCTTCAGATTATTAATATTCATCTCTTCCTTTTGTCTGAACGGAGCATGGGGAATGGTATCACATCTGCAATTGAGGGGGAGTCTGTCATAACCATTAGCCATCTGTCTAGACCAGGACCTATACCGGAAGTTGGCGGCATACCGTATTCCAAACTCTCCAAAAAATCCTCGTCTATTTTTTGGGCTTCTAAATTACCTTTCTTTGCCTTTTGTTTCTCAGCTACCCATGCTTTCCTTAGCTCCTGAGGATCATTCTGTTCTGAATAATTTGTGCCCATCTCCATCCCGGCAACATAAATATCAAAACTTTCCACAAGGCGGGGATTATCAGTTTTTCTTTTGGCCAAAGGGTAAAAATCTGCCGGGTAATCATAAACAAAAGTGGGCTGGATTAATTGGTCTGTACACTTTTTCTCAAAAATCTCAAGTAAAATTTCTCCATCAGTCATATAATCTTTTATTTCAACTCCCAGTTTCTTTGCCAAATCAGAGGCTTTTTCCAAACTATCAATTTCATGTAAAGAAACATTAGTATGTTTTTTAAACAGTTCAGTCAAACTGACTCTTGTCCATGGTTTTTTATAATCTATTATTTTCCCTTGGAAAGTTAGTTTCGTACTTCCGAAAACTTCTTTAGCTACATACTCAAACATTTCCTCTATCAAATTCATATTATCCAAATAGTCAGCATATGCTTCCATTGTTTCAAGCATGGTAAATTCCGGGTTATGGTTTTTGTCCATCCCTTCATTTCTAAAAGTGTGGCCTATTTCAAAAACCTTTTCAAAACCTCCAACTATTAACTTTTTTAAATAAAGTTCACTGGATATACGAAGATAAAAAGTCTGATCCAAGCTGTTATGATATGTTTTAAAAGGTCTTGCTCTTGTTCCTCCATAAATTGGCTGCAACACAGGATTTTCAACTTCAAAATAGCCTTTTTTATTTATCAAGAAATCCCTAATTTTAAAAATTATTTGTGAGCGTTTTTCTAAGATCTCTTTAACTTCAGGATTCATAATCATGTCCACATAGCGTTTTCTATATCTTTCCTCAATGTCTTTTAATCCATACCAGCTGGACGGTAAAGGCCTTAGGCTTTTTGAAAGCAAGTTGTATCCAGCTACTCTAATTGTTATTTCTCCTGCTTGAGTTTTAAATACCTCACCATAACTTTCCAAAAAATCTCCTAAATCCAGATTATTTAAGAATTCATATTTTTCTCCTTTTAGCTCTTCCTGAGAAAAGAATAATTGAATTTTGCCAGTAGCATCTTCTATATCAGCAAAAGTAATTTTGCCATGAGGCCTTGAAGATCTGATCCTTCCGGCTACCATTACTTTTTTACCCATCATTTTCCGGGCAATAGAGATCTCATGCTTTCTACTAGCTTTAGCAGGATAGGGATTAATCCCCAAGTTTTGAATATTTTTTAATTTCTTAAGTCTTTCTTTTTGTAAATCCTGAAAAGCCATGGATAAAGTATAGCTGAAGCTAGAGGTTTTTAAAAGGAGGTTCTATCTTACTCTTAGTGTATCTAAAACACTCCCTATTCTTTTTAGTAACCCTCTGGGGGTTGGTTGAACAGAAGTAATAGATGATTGATCAAAATACCTGCTGTCAATTTGAGCCTGAACAGCATCTTGATTCACCACTGCACAATACACTATTCCATCACCCTTTTCAGGCTGTGCTCCTAGTTCCCTTATCCTTCTATCAATCTCAACACCTTTTACATTGGTGCCAGGGGGGATAAAACGACTGCTTTCCTCTGGAGGGTAAATTCCAAAACACACCCCTGTTCTTAAATCTGTTGCGAAAAGCGTACTCCTATCAAGAATCAACCTTAGAACTCCCTGCATCTCAGGAGTAAACGGTGCATCGATTGGATGAATGCTACTAATCAATCCTGTATCTCGATACATACGGGGTATACGCCATGTCCTAGTCTTGCCTACAACAAGATCTGGACTATGTCTTGTGATCGCTTCTCCCGCAAAGTGTGTAGCTATCCCAAATCTTTGATACTCGGGAAAAACCACTCTTATCCCTGGGCATAACACTACGATTCTCTGATCATCTGCAGGAACTCTCCTTACGTCTTGGGTAACAATTGCAACATCTTTAGCATAAACACCTCTTGTTCTTGCAAATTCTACCTCTCCTCCTTCTTTTATATAACTTCTAACTTTATCGTGAATAAGAAATGGGTCAGCATAACCGAATTCCTTTTCAAAAGGTAAAGCTCTAATCCTTAACGACAACTTATTCTCACGCGTCACTTTATATGCCACATAATCAAATCCACCATGGGTATGGGTTAATGGATATCTTTTAGAAGGTATCCTTGGTGACCTATCTATACCTCGTAACCCTACAAATTCAACTGTAGCCATAGAGTAAATAACTTATCTAACTTACGGCTGCATTATACTTCTTTTCGGGAAAAATTTCAATTCTAAGAGTGAAGTTTAATTAGAATCTTACAGACTTATTACGATAAATAACTAAGCCGTACGTATTTTTTAATAAACGCGTCTGCATTTTCTCTGGTTCCTGAGGAGAGCAAAAACTCCAAAGCATATGAAAGATCTTGTAAAGCTAAGAAGATTTTCATAAAGTTAACAATAATTAATCTATTTTTTCGTTTTATAGCTTCTCTATTAAACATAAAATTAATAAAAATTATCCCTCCTGTGGCATAATTAGCCCAAGTCTTACTTTTCTGACCTCTTTCTATTAGATAAAAACTTCTACAAATAAAGGCCACAACCATTGACTCAAGCTGTTTATTGGTAATAATGTCTTTTAACAGAAGCGAACCGGCCATCCTCATGCCTAAAACACTGGCACTTAATTCATAAACCGGAGAAAGTAAATCAGCTAAATTCTTTGCAGCATTTTTGTAGTATAAATCATTGTGGGCAAACTCATGAAGTGCAACATAATTCATATTACCTTTTCTTAAATCCTCTTCACTAAATCCTTTTCTAAAAGCCGGAGTGAAAATCTTATTAAAAGTTGGTAATATCTGCTCTTTTACTCTTGCATCATTGACCTCATTAAAAAGAGTTACTTCTGAGCCATATTTTTCCACCCAGTCAAGATTCATCGGTATATTAACCCCTACAAATTTAGTTCTGGCCATATGCCCGGAGAATAAAATTACAGAATCAACCTTTGCTTTAACTTCTCTGTAATTTTCAAACCTTTCATCAGGAAACAATGCCTTTCTTCTGGCACTTAACACAATATATTTATAATAGTTAAGCTGTTTGGTCTTTTCTAAATCAACTACCCCCACCCAACACTGATAAGAAGCTTTGGCGTAAAATAGCCTGTCATCATGATGCTCAAAAGGCCCAATAGTAATATCTAAAATATAAGTCTTCATTTTCATCCATGCAGCTACAGGTTCTTCATAGCTACCTTCCACTAAAGCATTTGCTTTTAGTTTCAAAAACCTGGCAAACTCTTTATTTTCAGTTAACTTGCTGGCCTCATACAATTTATCAGCAATAGGTTTTAAAGCTTTAGCATACTTAATATGATAGGGGATAGCTTGAAGCTGCCCATCAATTTTCTCCACTACAGTAAAAGGAGAGAGAATCTCAGGATTTTTCTTAGCTGCTTCATCAACCTCTTTTTTGCTGACACCTTTTGGGTAAAAATTACCATCTTTCTCCAGCTGTTTTTCCTGCGCAAGAAAAATAGGTACAGTTAACCTGCCTGCCTCAATTAAAAGCTTTAAAACTGCCTGTTCGTTTTTTGATAGTTTAGGCAGTTTGGGATTAAATTCTACTAATGGTAAATTATTAGTTTTCATCTAATTTCAAGCACTTTACATTTGTACCTGACAATAGGGGTAGTAACCTCTACTACTTCTCCTTTTTTGGCGCCTAAAAGGGCTGTGCCTAAAGGAGATTCATTGGAAATTCTTTTTTTAGAAGGATCTGCCTCTACCCTGCCTACTATGGTAAACTCATCTATCTCATTATCCATCTCAATTTTAACTGTTGATCCAATCACTACAAAGTCATTAGCATGATCATACTCTATCACCTTAACCTTCTTTAAAATATTTTCCAGCTCTGCAATTCTATTTTCTGTGAGAGCTTGATCTTCCATGGCACTGTCATATTCTGAATTTTCAGTTAAATCCCCATATTGTCTGGCTTGATGAATTCTTTCAGCAATTTCACTTCTTTTAGTTTTTTTTAGATAATCCAGCTCAACTTTTGTCTCAGCTAATCCTCTAACAGTAAGATAAGTGCTTTTTACGTTCTTTGCAGAAACAATATTTATTTTTGTCATGTTTTAGGCAAATCGCGGAAATTTTATGCTAAAATGGAACATAAGTCAATGACGGCGCGTTCGTCTAGCGGTCCAGGACGTCACGTTCTCAACGTGAAGATCACGGGTTCAACTCCCGTACGCGCTACCTGATAATATATAACTGCTTAACTGCTCTGGTAACTGCTGTATAGAGCCACCTATTCCATAGCTCATCTTCCCAATAAGTTGATGGTTCCTCAAAAAGTAAAACTATATCTGCTTGGGAACCTTGAGATTTATGGACTGTTAAGGCATAACCAAAATCAAACCTGTCACCAATCTCTGTATAGTGAATACCCTTGACTTCTTCTAAATATTTTTCTTTATGGAATTGGTATTTTGAGATTCTACCTTGAAAAGGTTCTGGGTCATCTTGAAAGATAATTTCTGCTTCATACCAATGTTTGTCAGAAGGAGCAAGTTTAACTAATTTTCCAATCATGCCATTGTAGATTGGTCTGGTTAAATTTTTGTAATTGTTTTTTAAACAGATAACTCTTTCGCCAATTATTGGCTCATCTGATGTCAAACCCATTTTCTGTCTGATTTGTTGGTTTAGTTTAACTCTGGTTGTATTTCTACCACAAAGGATTAAGGTATTCTCATTAAAATTACTAAAAATATTATCTATGATTTCTTGAGCATCAGTTGTGCCTCTGGGAACTTTTTTAACAAAAGGAGAAAATTCTTTAAAAGGAATTTGTCCTGTAGTTCTGGCAAGAGTAGCTATTTGTAAAATTGGATTGTCTTGAGCATGCCTATGGATTGTTTCTAACTTAAGACTTGGATTATCCATTAAACTGTAAGTATCTCCAACAGGGGGAAGCTGTCCATGGTCACCAATAGCAATAATTGGAATATTGTAAGAGCATAGGTCTTGCCACATATCTTTAGTGACCATTGAGGCTTCGTCAACAATAATTAAATCTGCATCAATTTTACTAACCCTTCTCCAACCAATAATCTGACCATTTTTATCAATTCTTGGTTTATACATTAAAGAATGGATTGTCCCAATGGTATCTCCGTTAAAAATAGCTTTCTGTTCTATTAATTTAGACTTTAATACTATACTGGCTTTACCAGTAAAGCAGGCAAAGCTAATTGATAGGTTTGGAGATTGTTTTTTAAGTAAAACTCTCAGAACAGAAGTAATCGTGGTTTTGCCAGTTCCAGCATAACCACCGACTGTGATGAAACCATTTTTAGGATTTCTGACCCAGGAAAGCAAGGATTCTAAAACAAATTTTTGATCTGAAGATAAATATTCTGGAAGAGTTACTTGGTTAAATTGAGATGATGAAACAATATTAGCAGAGAGACTTTTTAAATCAGTTTGTGTTTTTCTGTATGTAATTTCTCCATTTAGTAGTTTAGTAATTCGGGATCTGATACCACCTGGTTTTCTGCCAAACTTTTTGGCATATTCTAAAATGAAGCGAGCTTCTTGCTTCGCAATAAAATTCTCCTCTGGTTGGTTTAATTTAACAAACTCTTCATAAGCACTTTTAAGTATTGTATCTTCATCCTTCGTCCATGGAGCATAGGCTTTGGCAAAAGACTTTCTGATTTCATCAACACTGTATGCCTTCTGTCCGGCTAGAGTCATAAAGAAAATTATATCATTAGAGTTTTTGGAGTATCTACTAATTTCCTATCTTCATTAGTTAGTGGTTTGCCGTATGCAAATTTTGCATATTGCTTTTTTCATCAAGTTCTTTCTCGTCTAATACGTTTTTAATATGTTTTGAAACGACTGATTGATCTCTGTCAAATAATTCTGCCATCTGCGCTTGAGTCAACCACACATTTTCATTTTCAAAACGCACCTCTACCCGCGCCTTGCCATCATCTGATTCGTAGATAATAATTTGATTTTTATCCACTTGTAAACCTCTCTTTTTCATAGCCATCAAAAACAACAAGGACATTCAATCCCGATTAAATCGGGATCAAAAAGTAATTCTAATTTAGACCTTGATAATTTAATCATTTATTTTTAATTTCTTCCTATCTTGTGAAAGATAATTTGACTCGCTGATTACTTTCTTTCCGGTCTCTATTTCTATTTTCCTTCGGGCCACACGCGCTACACCGCCGCCCCGTCTGGCAACGTTCCTGTTTTTGTCAAAAGTATCGGGTTCTTCTTTTTGTGATATTTCTGTTGTGCTCACTTCTGCCAGCATATTTAAAACCAGCTCAAGATTGGTCATATTATCCCGTAAACTTTGCATCTTTAATCCCTTATGGCGTTTATACTGTTTTGTGGTAAGACCAGCCCAGGCAAAAGTAATGTCGTCAGTGAGAGTTGCAAATTCCAGTCCCTCCTTTGCTCCTCGTTTTTCCCATTCGTCAGTCAGACCTTTCCGTATCTCAATACTTTTAAGCCGTTGGTTGATCCACTCCCGTGAATAACCCTTCTTGAGATAGGTTTGCATAGCCCTGTTGATAGCCCTTTCCGGATCTTCAGTTTCCTCTACACGCTCGTATCCCACGCGGGCGAGCCATAACTTAAACGGCTCGGCATTTGGTGAAGGGATAGACTGGATGATTCGAAAAACTGTTTCCGTATCCGCTACATCCGTTATACGCATTTTGCCGTCAGCTGCCAACATTTTCAAACCGTTACATTTTGTAACGGTTTTACCTGAACCCTCATCAATTAAGCGTTTTTTTAACACGCGCCAATAAACCTGCGGATTGCTGCTATTGGTCAACGCAGCAATAATATCCACCACCGAAAAATACCATTTCTCCGCTTTCTCATCCCAATGACGACGGATTTTTCGACCTTCAAAAATTGCTAATTTAACTTTCGCCCGTTTCATAATTAATTGTATTCAAAAAGTAATTCTAATTTCGACCTCGATAATTTAATCATTTATTTCCTTGCTCTCTTCAAAAGTTTTTTCACTTCGCGGTCGAAATCTGAAATATATTTTTTATCCCGTTCTTTGCGGTACTTTTCATATTCCGCCAATGCTTTCTTTTCTGCCTGCTTGGCGCTTATCCTGCCGGCCGAATGCAATAATTTTTTTTCAGAAAACGATCAGATTTAATTGATTGAGTTCATTCTCGTTTAAATAATTTTTAGCCACTACTATATCGTCAATGGTAATATAATCGCTTTTAAAACTCATCAGACCCATCAATGGTTTTTTACTATCTGCCCGCTTGTTTATAATCAATGCTCGTTGCGTAAATATCGGTTACTTTCTGATAAAACATCCGCTCACTGCTTCGGATATCACGTATCCGCTGCAGTAATTCCTGAAAGTAACGAGCCCTGCCGCCACCTTGCTTAAGACGTTCGTCATCCATTGTAAACCCTTTGATAAGATATTCCCGTAGTCTTTCTGTAGCCCATTTACGGAATTGTGTGCCCTGTTCAGACTTCACGCGATAACCCACCGCCAAAATCGTATCCAAATTATAGTGTTTCGTTTCATAACTCTTGCCATCTAAAGCAGTTATTCGGAAATTCCTAATAACTGAATTTTCATCTAATTCACCGCTTTCAAATATATTTTTCAGGTGCTCATTAACCGTGGGAATGCTGACATTAAAAAGTTCCGCAATTAGTTTTTGCGTCAACCACACATTTTCATCTTCAATTCTGACACTAATTTTTTGTTTATCGCCAATTACCTGATAAATGACAATTTGCGGTTTTTGAGTATTTTTATTCATAATTCAAGCAAAAGGTTTTATATTTCTTGCCGTCTTTGGCAGTATGTTCCAAAATGGAACTAACTGATTTCTCGTGCAAAAACTCGGTGAAGCTGTTTTGTTTAATAATTTGTCTGCTTTTTTTCATACAAATTCTACGTTTTATTTTAAAAGGCAAGCTATGCTTACTTTAATCCATAAATCACCCTTCGGCAAGACTCAGGACTATAGCCGAATGTCAATATTCTGATTTTATTCAGTGCGGTTCGCTTTAAACTAATCCTTCCTCCGGAAATTTTCGCTTTTTCTTTTCTGTCTTTCTGTTTTATTGATTTTGAGTAATGAACTTACTTTAGAGTAAATATATTAAACATTGTTACAATAAAACAATTTACTTGACAATTAAACCTACAGTAGTTATAAGATAGATACTGCCTAAATTATGAAATTAGGCAAGGTTATAACCTTTGCTTTTTTGTTTTCATCTCGGCTGAAGTAGACTTCCGCACCTAGGGGAATTTGGGCCATCTCAAAACTAAATCTACTCCGTATTTTCCTTGCAGCATCAAGAGCTTCTTGATCCTCTTTGTTTTCTACAATATCGCTCTTAGGTGTTATGTTTTCTATCTCTGCAAGTTTTAAAGCCGCAACAACCCGTTCAGGCGCAACGCGGAAAAATTCTCGTTTCGGGTTAACTCTGTTATCATCAAAAGCGTCATGAAGTTGATGTTCGACGAATTGGGCATTTTCAACTGTACAAGCATAAAAGGCAGTGAATGGTAACGGAACACTGGTTGAAGCATTAAGTTCCCGAATTCTTTGTTCAAGATTAGTTGAAGTTCTGCCAACTTTTACATAGCCAGGCATGGCTTCATTTGTCAGAACATAGATAATTTCGCTCATCTTTTAGATATATAAGGTAACTTTCTTGCTTAATTCTAACTCTGAATGTAAGAAAATACCAGAAGTAGGGATTACGAGCTCCACATGCCGAGTTTTTTCTTTTTGGCTTCTTCCTGAAGTTTGAGTAATTGGTCTTGATAGATAAATGGTCTTTTGTGTTGGTAAACTACAACTTGGGCCATACCTAACCTTGCTAGTTCAATAGAAGAGGGATTAGGGAGATTAGGGGAATTTGGGGGATAAGGGTTCGGAGTATTTTTAACATGAGGTAAGATATCTTGAAGTAAATTCTCTGAAATAGTAATTAGTTTGCTCATATATTTAAAGTTACCATAAGTTGCAGTTTAGATGAAATATTTGGTCTATCTCTGATTATACCTGCTTTGATTATTTTGCTCTCATACATTTGGAAATTTTGTCTTAATTATAGAAAAGATGATACAAAAGTAGATTCTAATGTAAAGATCAAAATTCCTGTAAAAAAATTCTTTGAGGCATAAATCAACTATATTTTGACTCCTATAGGATAATCGAGTATAATACCGCACATGCTTATACCAGATAATGAACTAGGACTATCTAGCCATCAGGCAACATCTTTAGCACATCCTGTTCTTCAATGGGCAAATGCTGTTGCTAATAATTTAGATACCGCGCCTCACTTAAGAAATTCAGTTGTAGAAATGCATCATGATTTAAGGGGAGAATTATCAAGGAGACGTTATCGCGCTATTTTTGACTATACACGCTCTCATAACTGGACTACTATTGAACCTGATCTGACTGACCATGCGTTGTCATTATCAAAACAGCCTGAATTATCGCAATCACAATTGGAAGTTATTGGATTTGCAAAACTTGTTCACAGCGAAACCAGATTACTTTTGGGCAAGCGGGATGAAATGTATCCTTTAGGAATCAAACTTGACCCTGTAGAATTCGGAGCCAGATTTGATTTTAGCGAGGACTTTGGAGATGGAGCAGATTGGTTAACAGCTATGGCAAGTGTGGTTTGGGTAAATGGAAAACAGTTGGAGGCAGAGGCAAAAGAAGAAGCCAGAGTAGGTAATCTTGGGTATTTGCAAGAATTACAGCCAAAAGTAGATATTGATGATATTGAATATGTGTATCAGCAAACAGTCAGAGCGATCCGTCCAAATGCAACTACTGTACCGGTTTTCAGAGCGCTAGATACAGAGGGTGATACGCTGTTAAATAGTTTTTGCAGAAATCCGAGATTACGCTACCTCGTCACGCATAGTTCTGCAACTATGAGAAGAAGAGTTATAGAAAATCACTTTCTTCCTCAATATAATGAGTTGTTGCAAGAACCTGATCCATATGACCCAATCTCACTTGCATGGATATACGGAACATATATTGGCATCCATCCCCATCCGGATTATAACGGCACAATGACTAGAACCCTTGTGGATAATTATCTTCATAAAAGAGGCTTGCCTATGATTGACTGGTTGCAGATAAAAAAAGACATTGATGCTGAAATGGAGCTTGTTAAGGCATGGGATAAGTACGCTTTTGCAGGAGATAGAGAAATCCTTGAGGATTGGTTTAGAGGACATGTGCCAAGCCTATAGCTTTTGACTTTCATACTCTTCCGGAATATAATTCTAAATTATGGCAGTGCCACAAGAAAGAGAAAGAATAAGTGCCGATTCAAGAGAGTTATTGGAATCTTTGGGACTTCTTACAGCAGAAAATATGGAGGTTTTGTCTCAAGCGCAAACCGTTAATGGGTTGTGGAGGGATTAGAGGATAGATGATCTGAGGAAAATCTGCCATGGGAATCCCTTAATTTATGCTGGGCTACTTCAGAAATAAGAAGAGTCATGGGAAGGATTAGGGAGATTGGGGGGATTTGGGGTATTAGGGATCAGAATAAACTTAACGTACATAAAAGGCAGATAGAAACCTCGCCGACAAGGGGGTATGGGTTTGCGGGGTACCACAGTGGACACCACACTGGTACCGTTGTGGTGATTAGGTTGTTGTAACAAGCTAATTGTGGTAAACCACAAGATATTAAAACAACTAATCTAGGGGTTGATTAGAAAACCTGGCTTTGTTACTCTTAAATATGCATGAGACTATTGCCCAAGCTAATCCTTTTAACCTTTTTAGGGATATTTATACCTCTTTTTGCTTCTATTTTTATTAACGACACATTTCTTTCAATCCTCCTTGGACTATTTATTGTAGTTATAACAACACTTTTAATATTTCTCTTTTTAAAACCCCTTAAGAATTTAATAAAAGCCTCTGAAAATTTGGGAAATGGTAATTTTAACCAGAGGGTAGATATCAGGTCTGGTGATGAATTTGAAAGTGTAGGCAAATCTTTTAATCTAATGGCTGATAAAATTTCTCAGACATTCCAAACATTAGAAAAAGATAAAGATATAGCTACCAGTGAAAAAAGCAAAATGGAAGAAGTGCTATCATCAATTATAGATGGGATAGTTGTTATAGATTTTAATAAAAATATCCTCCTTTCCAATAAAACAGCCTCTGAAATCACTGGATATACCCAATCTGAAATTCTGGGCAAGCCAATTGATCAATTAATTCATTTATTTGATGATAAAGAAGAAATATATTCAAAAACGTATTGCCAAATAAATTTCAACAATTCAGCTAAGTTAGTTGGCAAAAATGGCAAACAAACAAAAATCAATCTAGTCACTGTCCAAGCAGGTCAATCTCTTCATTCCAATTTATACTGCATCTTGATTTTGCATGATTTATCTAAAGAAGAGGAACTGGAAAGAATGAAGTTAGATTTCATTTCCATGGCTTCCCATGAATTAAAAACTCCTTTAACCTCAATTATTGGTTATTTATCTGTTTTTACTCAGGAAAACCAAAATAAAGTACCAAAAGAAGAATTGGAGCTTATCAAAAGATCTCTCATTTCTGCTCAACAGCTATTAACCTTAATTCAAAACATCTTAAATGTTAATAAAATTGAAGATGAAAAAATGTCAGTTACTATTGAACAAACAGATTATGTTAAGGTATTATCCAAAGCCATAGATGATTTAAAACCTCAAGCTAATCAAAAAAATATCTTATTAAGTTTAACTTTACCCCAGCAGCCTGTACCAAAAGTTCTGGCTGATCCAGTCAGGATTGGGGAAGTGCTAACCAATCTTTTGGCTAATGCCATCAATTACACAAACCCAGGAGGAAAAGTTGAAATATCCCTGAATCTGTCCCCTAATGAAATTACCACTACTGTTTCTGATACTGGAATAGGTATTCCCAAAGAAGCTATACCACATCTATTTAATAAATTCTTCAGAGTATCTAATCAAACTCAACAAGCCAACAAAGGCACTGGGCTGGGGTTGTATATTTCCAAATCTATTGTTGAAAAACACCATGGAAAAGTTTGGGTAGAGTCAGAACCAGGTAAAGGGAGCCAATTCTCCTTTACTTTACCTATTGTCACAATTAGTTCAGGGGTTATAAACGCTAATATATTTTCAAATGAAGTAATTCAAGCAGGAGCTTTAAATTACTCTTAAGGAGGGGTTGAAGGATTTACACCTTTTGGTTATACTATAAGTAATGGATCCAAGTCAGAAAAAAATTTTACTGGTTGAGGACGAAGACTTTATTAGGGAGTTATATGTCAGACAACTCACCAAAGAAGGATTTCCTGTTAAAAGCGCTGTTGATGGTCAATCCGGGTTAAACATGTTAAAAGGGGAAACCTTTGACTTGCTACTGCTGGATATCATGTTGCCAGGAATAAATGGCTTACAGCTTCTGAGAGAGTTTAAAACCCAAAACCCTAATTCTCCTATGATCACTATTTTACTGACTAACTTAGGTCAAGAAGCAGTTATTAAAGAAGGATTTGAACTTGGAGCACAAGCATATTTAATTAAAGCTTCCTACACCCCTGACCAGGTAGTTAACGAAGTCAAGAATGCCCTTTTTGGCACCCAACACCCCAACGCTTCTACTCCATCAAACCCCACACCTCAAAGTTAACAAAAACAGCATTATTTACATAATGAAGTTATCGCAAGGATATGTTAACGGAGAAATGGCACAAGGAGTAGAGCAACTATATTAACAACTTTAATCATCGGATTTATTGCCGGTCCTACCGTATCTTTATATGGATCACCCACAGTATCACCTGTGACTGCTGCTTTATGGGCTTCAGATCCCTTTCCACCAAATTTCCCTGACTCTATATATTTTTTAGCATTATCCCAAGCAGCTCCCCCTGTAGTCATAGATACAGCCACAAAAATTCCAGTCACAATTGACCCTACTAAAAGCCCCCCTAAAGCCACAGGACCTAACACAAATCCCACAATCACTGGAGCTAAAAGGGGAATCAAGGCAGGTGTTAACATCTCCTTTTGTGCAGAAGCTGTGACAATTTCTACACATTTAGCATAATCTGGTTTTTGTTTGCCTTCCATAATACCTTTAATGGTTTTAAACTGACGCCTAACCTCTTCCACCACTGCTCCTCCTGCCCGCCCAACCGCTTCCATAGCAAAAGAGCCAAAAAGGTAAGGTAGCGCCCCCCCGATAAAAAGACCTACCAAAACTTTAGGATCAGATAAGGAGAAATTTAAATTGTCTCCTGTCAGCGAAAACTCCTGAGCATAAGCTGTGAATAGGACCATAGCAGCTAAAGCAGCTGATCCAATAGCATAACCTTTAGTGATTGCTTTAGTTGTGTTTCCTACTGCATCTAAAGGATCAGTCACGTTTCTAACCTTTTGAGGTAAACCCGCCATCTCCGCAATTCCTCCAGCATTATCTGTAATTGGGCCAAAAGCATCAATTGCCACAATAATTCCTGCCAAAGACAACATAGTTACTCCTGCTAAAGCAGTTCCATAAAGTCCTGCAAAAAGAAAACTCATCATTAAGGCTGCCGAGATTAAAATTATTGGCCAAAATGTGGATCTCATGGACAGTGCCAGCCCAGCAATAATATTAGTGCCATGACCTGTTTTAGATGAAAAAGCTAGCTGCTGAACTGGCAGATACTTTGTACCTGTATAATATTCAGTTATCATAACCATTCCAGCTGTTACTAATATCCCTAAAGTTTCTGCCAAAAATAAGTTTATTGTAGGATAGAAACCATTATTTCCCATAAAGATTAGTGTCATAGGGTAAAAAAGCGCACCACAAACAATAGCTGTAATAATCATACCCTTATATAAAGCTCCCATGATATTTTTACCAGTTAATTTGACAAATAATGATCCTAAAACTGATGCAAAAATGCCCATTGATAGCAAACTTAATGGGAATACTGTAGCTGGTCCAAAACCTGGAAAAAGCAGTTGACCCAAAATCATTGCAGCGATAGCTGTGACTACATAAGTTTCAAAAATATCTGCAGCCATTCCAGCATCATCACCAACATTATCACCAACATTATCTGCAATCACTGCTGGATTCCTCGGATCATCTTCCGGTATACCAGCTTCCACTTTTCCTACTAAATCTGCTCCCACATCTGCACCTTTAGTAAAGATCCCCCCGCCTAAACGAGCAAATACGGAAATTAGCGAACCGCCAAATCCTAAACCTATTAATGCTTTTAAATCTCCATTTGTAAATTGGTAAAACCCAAAAACTGCTCCTAAAGCAAGTCCTACTACTAAAAACCCAGTCACAGCTCCGCCTTTATAAGCCAGTCCAAATGCATCAGATAAACCTTTTTTAGCCATTTCTGAAACACGCACATTAGCTCTAACTGCCACACTCATCCCAATAAATCCTGCTAATGCTGATAAACAGGAACCTACTAAAAAACCAATGGCAGTATTTTTACCCAAGGTGTAATAAATTAAGGCCCCCAAGATAATTGCCACAATAGTAACTACTTTATATTGTCTTTGTAAGTAGGCTGCTGCACCAACTTGAATCGCAGAAGCTATTTCTAGCATTTTCTCATCACCACTCTCCTTTTTTAACACATCAATAATTAACCAAAGTGAATATAACACTGCAACAGCCACAGAAACCCAAATTAAATAGTTAAGATTATTAATAATTAAATTCATGGAAATAGCAAGGCAGCACCTTAGAATTTACAACAGAAAGTCGTCATAAGTCAAGAGGAAGTAGAATTTTTAATCAGGCGATATAGACCGGAGAAACCGGCACACTCTTTTGCTGAGATGACTTAGGGGGTTTGACTAAAGCTACATTTAACACCTCATTCATGTGACTAACAAAGATAAACTGTAAATCTTTTTGGACATAGTCAGGAATATCTTCCATATCTTTCTCATTATCAGCAGGTGCAATTACCACCTTTACTCCTGCCCTGTGTGCTGCTAACACCTTTTCCTTAAATCCTCCAATCTCTAAAACCCTACCTCTTAAAGTTACCTCACCAGTCATAGCTACATCTTTGTGAACAGCAATTTTAGTGAATGCAGACACTATAGCTGTTGTTAGAGCAATACCTGCTGATGGCCCATCTTTGGGAATAGCCCCTTCTGGAACATGGATATGCACATCCATCTTTTGGAAAAACCGTTCAGGCAAACCCAACTGTAACCAATGGGATCTGACATATGACATAGCAGCCTGGCCTGATTCTTTCATCACATCACCCAGTTGCCCGGTCAAAAGCAAACCCCCTTTACCAGGCATCAAAGTTACCTCAATGAACAGGATTTCACCGCCTGCCTCAGTTACAGACAAACCAGTCACCATGCCTACTTCATCCTGCTTCTCAGCTAAAAGAGGCAGAAACTTAATTGGCCCTAGGAACCCATGTAAATCTTGTGGCTTGATAATAAATTTTTGATTACTTTCCCCTTCTGCTACTTTTCTGGCTACTTTTCTAATTACAGCAGATAATTCTCTTTCTAAATTACGTACCCCTGCTTCTCTGGTATAACCTCTAATAATTGATCTGATTGCCTCATCTTCAAACTCAATCTGGGTAGGTTTTAATCCATGATTATTTATCTGTTTAGGAAGTAAAAACTTTTTAGCAATATGGAACTTTTCATCTTCAGTATAACCTGGATAGCGGATAACCTCCAGTCTATCTCTTAAAGCAGGGGGAACAGTATCTAAGATATTAGCTGTGGTGATAAACATAACATTGGATAAATCATATGATACTTCTAAATAATGATCAGAAAAACCTTCATTTTGTTCAGGGTCTAGAGCTTCAAGCAAAGCTGCAGAAGGATCACCGCGGTAATCTGTCCCAATTTTATCAATCTCATCCAGCATAAAAACCGGGTTCTTGCTGCCTGCTTGTTTAATCCCTTGGATGATTCTCCCTGGCATTGATCCTACGTATGTTCTTCGATGCCCTCTAATTTCAGCTTCATCTCTGATTCCTCCTAAAGAAACTTTAATAAATTTTCTGCCTAAGGCCCTGGCAATAGACTTTCCAATTGAGGTTTTCCCAACTCCAGGTGGTCCGACAAAACAAAGAATAGGACCTCTCATTTTCCCTGATAATTTATGCACAGCCAAATATTCTATAATTCGTTCTTTAACTTTTTTTAAACCATAATGGTCCTCATCTAAAATCTGTTCTGCTTTTTTCAAATTTACCTTATTATCTTTTTGCAGCCTCCAAGGCAAATCTGTTAACCACTCCAAATAATTTCTGATATAACCAGCTTCAGGATTATAAGAAGACATTTTGGCAAGTCTTGCTAGCTCCTTCTTAGCTTTCTCAAGTACCTCCTTAGGCATTCCTACTCTTTTAATTCTCATTTCAAATTCACGAATCTCTTGATGTTCGCTATCCCCTCCGCTTAACTCTTCTTCTATGCTTTTCATTTGCTCTTTTAGGATAGCTTCTTTAGTAATCTTAGAAACCCGTTCTTGAGTTTGAGATGAGATTTTTTGGGAAATTTCCATAATTCTAATTTCTTTAGCCAAAAGCTCTGATAATCTGTGTAGTCTGTCCACTGCTGAAACCATCTCAAGGATTTGCTGCTTATCTATAGTTTTAAAATCTATTGACTGAGCAATGGAATTAACAAGCTGATTTGGATCATCACTATATGTAAACAATGACCAGTTAGCAAAATTGCTTTGATCAAAAAACGGATTTCCCCCAAGTTCTAAGAAGCGTCTGACTTGTTCCCTAACTGTTCTAATTAAAGCCTCAGTTTGATCTGACCTCTCATAAAGCTCTGGAATTTCTTCAATTTCTGCTTCTAAATAAGTGTCTGTTTTAGTGAATTTTTTTAAATATACCCTGCTTAAACCTTCAGCTTGTAGAGTATATTCACCTTCTGGGTTTTTTACTACCCGTCGGATTAAACAAACAGTGCCAACTTTATATAAATCTTTCTCTGTAGGATCTTCAATTTTGCTGTTTTTTTGTGTAACAAAAACAATTAACTTATCAGAATTCCAGGCCACATCTAAAGCTGCTTTAGATTTGGGTCTTCCGGAAATTATTGGAACAGAGTTACCAGGAAAGATCACTGTATCTCTTAAAGGCCCAACTGGTATAACAGGTTTTAAAGTTAATGGTGATGTTAAACCAGGTTTTATAAAGTCTGCCATAATCTATAAATCTATACTTAGCAGTCTATCACCCAAAGTGCTAAAAGTCAATCCCTTTTTTTGCTAAAATTCCCACTCGGTACGGATGTTTGACTTCCCTCATCTCGGTTACTAGATCAGCCAATTTAATCAACTCCTTTGGAGCATGATGGCCTGTTAATACTAAATCTAATTGGGAAGGTTTATCATTGATAAGCTGTAAAAGTCTTGTAATAGATAAGACTTTAGATGAGACTGCACCAATAATCTCATCAGCTACCACTATATCCCAATTATTGGACATAACTTCCTTATATAATATATCATAAGTCTGATTAGCTGCTTTTTTATGCTCTGTTTTGGAAATCTTACTCCCTAAGATGTTTAAAAAACCTTTACCGCCTTGGATTATTTTCACCTTGGTGCCTAGCTTTTTAATTCCAACAAGCTCTCCTGTAAACCAAGCTTTGCCAAATTGAACAACAAAACATCTTTTGTTGTAACCAGAAGCCCTCAGCACTAATCCCAAAGCAGCAGTAGTTTTCCCTTTTCCTTCACCAGTATAAACAATCACTAATCCCTTATCCATGAGCTCATTTTAGCAAACTCAAGCTTAATTACTACTTCCACCCTTGGGGTGGAATAGGTTGACACCTGCGGATTTTTAGAATATGCTAAGATCGAATGCCATCAAGAATTTTTCCCTTCGCCAATGGTTACTTTTATCATGTTTATAACCGTGGTAATGAAAAAAGGTTAATTTTTAGTAGCAGAAGAGATTACCAAAGATTTATAAAAACTTTAAATTATTATCAGCATTCGGGGCCAAAACCAAAATTTTCTAATTTTTCTCAATTTCAAACTTTTAGACCAGATCCATCTAAAAAGATTGTAGATATTGTTTCCTATTGTCTGATGCCTAACCATTTTCATCTGCTACTCAGACAGTCAGTGGATGGAGGAATCACAGAATTTGTGGGTAAAATAAGCAACAGTTACACAAAGTATTACAATGCCAAATATAATAGGATTGGTCATCTCCTGCAAGGGGAATTCAAATCTGTTCTTATAGAAAAAGACGAACAATTAATTCATCTTTCCAGATACATTCATCTGAATCCTAGAGTCTCACTTTTAGTAAAAGATTTAGAAAGTTATGAATGGTCTTCTTATAAGGAATATTTAGGTGAGGTGGATGGTTTTTGTGCTAAACAGGAAATTTTAGGTTTTTTTAAAAACCCTCAAGATTATAGACAATATATCTTAGACCAGGTGGATTACGGAGAAAGATTAGAACAAATAAAACATCAAGTTTTAGAAGAAATTTGAGGGGGCACCCTTGGGGTGGAAAGCTAATAAGCTTAACACATTGAGTATCCACAGCTATGGCATTTTTTACAGCCTTCTTCCATTACAAAGGAGGCGCTGCCGCATTCAGGACACAAATCTGCCTGGGTCTTGGAAGAAGAAGTTAAATTTAATGGTATCGGTTCTGCTGTTTGAGCAGTTGATGACTGGGCCGAATCTTCTGACAAAACTTTAGCAATTGCATCAGCTAAACTCATCACCCTATTTTTCCCAAACCCTACTGTTGAAGCTCCTCCAATTCCTCTTAACTGCTGAGTAATTTTTTGAGCAACTTCCTTTGGTAAACTTTTACCAGCTCTGGATAACCTTAAAGATAAAGAAACCAATCTCCCCATTGCTTCAGCATCTGCCATTGTATGCATCCCACCTTTTCCAACAGTCACAAATACTTCAAATGGTTGATCCTGCTCATCCCTATTAATAGTAATGAATGCTTCTCCCACAGGAGTAGATACTTTATAGGTTCTGCCACGCAGTATCATTGGCCTCTCAGCCACAGGAATAACTTCTTGTTGAGTTTTCTGTAAAGCAGATGAAACATTTAAAACCTGAACTGCCTTAGACCCATCTCTGTAAATAGTAATGCCATTGCAGCCTGTCTGGTACGAGAGCATATAAGCTGTCCTCACATCATCAACTGTTGCTGAATTTGGTAAATTAATTGTTTTGGAAACTCCATTATCAGTATATTTTTGAAATGCAGCTTGCATCTTTACATGGAAAATTGGATCAATCTCTGGAGCAGTTACAAAAACCTTTTGCCATTCCTCAGGCACTTCTGGTATCCCTGCCACAGAACCTTTTTCTAAAACTTTTTCAGCTAAATCATCAGACCAAAAACCCTTTTCTCTAGCTATCTCTGCAAAAGTCTGATTAGCAATTGTTAAAATTCTATACTGATCGCCAACACTTTTAGCTTTATGAATATAGGCTAAGGCAAAAACTGGTTCAATTCCAGAAGAACAATCACCAATTATAGAAATTGTTCCGGTAGGAGCAATGGTGGTAATTGTTGAGTTTCTGATTGGGTTTCCATCAGCATAGATGGAATTCGACCAATTAGGAAAAGACCCGCGCACTTGAGCTAAATCCTCACTCATCTTATGTCCTTCTTCATTAATAAACTGCATCACCTGTTCAGCTAACTTTAAAGCCTCTTCAGAATTATAAGGAATTTTTAATATAAACAGCATATCAGCCCAGCCCATTACCCCCAACCCTATCCTTCTATTTTGGTGTACCTCATCATAAATCTGTTTTAAGGTAAAGGGGTTAGTTTGGACAACATTATCCAAAAAGTGCACAGCCAGCTTAACTGTGTTCCCAAGTCTTTCCCAATCCACCCCGCTACCATCTCCCTTAACAAATTTACCCAAGTTTATTGATCCCAAGTTACAAGCATCCCAAGATGCCAGAGGCTGTTCTCCGCACGGATTTGTGCTTTCAATAGTTTCCAGGGATGGTACAGGATTGGCAGGGGAGTTGTTTATCCTGTCAATAAAGATTAAACCAGGATCTCCTGTAGCCCAGGCCCTTTCCACTATCTCATCAAAAACCTGCCTAGCATTTAATTTACCAACAGCCTCACCTGAATGTGGATCAATCAAATCATAATCCTTATCCTTTTCCAAAGCTTCCATGAATTTTTCTGTAATAGCACAAGAAATGTTAAAGTTGGAAATCTGTTTATCTAAAAGCAAAGTCTTAAAATATTCTCTAGTCGAATCATCAGGCAGAAGCGGCGCTACAGATTCAAATATTGGTTTATTAGTATCATCAAGCTCTGCTTTACACCTGATAAATTCTAAAATATCAGGATGATCTATTCTTAAAATCCCCATGTTTGCTCCTCTTCTGGAATTTGAGGTATAAAAACCATTTCCTGATAGAAGATGGGTGTTACCCACTTCTAAATCATAAACATAACCTTTCCCTATATACTCAATAGAGGCAATTTTGTCAGAAACACATGAGGCAAGGAGTGATATGTCATTGCGATCCTGTTCATTAATAAAGCCTACGTTTTGTTGCAAAAATGCTACTGTCTTTTGAGTAGTAGAGATATTACCAACCGGAGTAACACTTTGAATTCCTGATAAATGAAGATACTTTTCAGTTAAATTAAAAGGCCACCTAAAGGCGTAGTCTTTATGAGAAACTGGATGGTCATTAACTTTTTCAGTATATGGAGAAATCACAACAGCAAACTTTTTCATAAAGCGATTACCATTAATGGTAACATTATAGAGATCTCTCCAATTCTTGCTTTGTCTATTTTCAACAGCTATTTTTGAGGCAATACCTAGATTTAAAAGTAATACCTGTATCTGTTGTGCAAAGGTTTTAGAAACAGTTGAGATCCTAAACCCACCCTTACCCCCTCTATTTCCCCCGTCACCCAAAAACACTCCTGCTATGTATGATTCAATCACCCTTCTAGGTGAAGTAAAAATCATATCAGGAACAGTAACTGCCACTGAGGATTCTTTTAGTAATCCGTTCAAGGCTAAAAACTCATTAACACTTCTGGAGAAACAATTAACATTATAGACAGCTCCATCTCCTTTAGTAATTGTACAATCCAATCCGAATATATCTTTTATTGTTTTGGTCAATTTAAGCAAATCTTGTGGCCTGTTTTCTGCTACAGCGACTCTTAATCCCTTACCATTAGGCGAATATTCATCAGAAATCTTTGAGCCATCAGCATGATAAACACCAATTAAAAAAGCCAATTTCTCATCAAGATGTTTTGGCAAGTTGATATCTATTCTGCCATAAGAGTATTTAGATTTTTGTGGGATTGCAGTATTTAATAAAGCATAAGGAATATCTTCCGGCCAAGCTCCCAACAAAAGCGTTAAGTGATCATCTACTTGAAAGTCAGATAAAGGTTTAAGATAAAAATGTCCCATTTTATCAGCTGTTAAAAACTTATGCCCAGCTGTAACTTTGACTGTAAAACCAGCCTGGGTTTTCACCTGATAAAGCTTTTTTTGCCCATTATCAAATTTAGCAGTAACTTGCTGTAAGCCTAAATGAGTAGCTACATACCAAGTCCTTTTTTGTTCAACAATCTCTTTAATTGGGACTAGACCTAAATGAGTCATAATCAAGGCATCTTCAGAGAAACAGCCCCCTTGTTTGATAGCTTCAGTGGCAGCATTAAATACTCTTAAAAACGAGACCGGTCCGGAGGCAACCCCACCGGTTGTGGCAACAATACTGTCTTTTGGTCTAAGACGGGAAAATGCAAAACCGGTTCCACCTCCTGATTTGTGGATTTGTGCCGCATACTTAACGCTATCAAAAATTTCCCCGATGGAATCACCAACAGGCAAAACAAAACAAGCTGAATATTGTAATCCGTTCTGTTTGCCTGCATTCATAATAGTAGGGGAATTAGGCAAAAACTCCTGATTAACCATCATGGTATAAAACAGCTTAGCCGTCTCAAAAACTTGCTTGCCAGGAACTGAGAAATCAAAATCTGCAGAGGCAATATCATAAGCAATATGCCAAAATCTTTCAGATACAGTTTCTGTAACTTCTAAATTTCCTCCTTTTAACAAATATCTTTCTTTTAAAATCTTATTTGAACTCTCAGAAAAAGCAGGTTGGGGTAGTCCTCGGGGCAAAGAAGGGATCTTTTTATATCTTGGAACAAATCTGGTTTCAAATGAACGCGAATTTTTATCTATTCCATTAGGTTCATATTCACCATTAGTTTTTTTAGGCCTGCCAACTTTTGGTGCTGTAATTATTTGTAATGTTGGTCTATATTGTCTTTTTTTTATCATGATAGTGTTTTCAACTCTTTTGCAAAGTCTCTTGGATCGGAAAATGTCCTGTACACACTAGCAAACCTTAAATAAGCAATCAGATCTAGTTTCTTAAGTTCTGAAAGGACCCACTTGCCCAAAGTTTGTGAAGAAATTTCTGATAGCTTTCTATTTCTAATCCGGCCTTCTATTCTATCAACTACCTCAGTGGTCTTGTCAATCCCTGGTCTTTTTTCCAAAGCCTTGCTCAAACCTCTTTCTAATTTCTCTCTCACAAACAGTTCACGTTTTCCATCTCTTTTAATAACCAAAACCTCAACCTCAGCTACAGTCTCATAAGTCGTGAAGCGTCTGCTGCACTTTAAACACTCCCTGCGCCTGCGGATTTCCCCACGGCTATCAACTGCTCTTTTATCTATCACTTTTGACAAACTACTCTGACAAAATGGGCATTTCATCCTTTAAATAAAGTAATTATACTTATACCATAACATATTGATACCCTACACTGTCAATATACAATATATTGTATAGTTCGACTTAGCTCACTATTACTGAAGATTTTGGACAACCGCCTTTTGTATCACATCTGAAACAGATAAATTATCTACCACATCAATCCCGGAAATAACTTGGCCAAAAATGGTATATTGAGGCTCAAGTGGATAATCTCTTTTTAAGATAAAAAATTGGCTGCCGTTGGTATTAGGTCCAGCATTAGCCATAGCTACTATCCCTCTTACATAAGACCTGTTTACAGGCTCGTCATTAAATTGATACCCAGGCCCACCTCTGCCTGTTCCTTCTGGATCTCCTCCCTGGACCACCCAGTCTTCTACCCTGTGAAAGGTCAACCCATTATAAAAGCCCTTGGCTGCTAAAATCATAAAATTAGATGAGGCAAGTTTTGTTTCAGGAAAAATTTGAATTTGGATAGTACCTTTATTCGTTTGTATCACTGCTTTTTTATTTCCTAAGCTTTCATCTGTCAAAACTCCCGGAAACTGGGTTAATCTTTTGTTTTTTTCCAAGGGTAACTCGGTTGGCTGGGAAGTAGGTTGAGAAGTTGATTGAGTTTGGTTGTTCACAGCAGTAGGGGCAGGAGTCTTAGTCAAAAGAAAATCTAAAGGAGAAGGCGAGGGAGAAGGAGAGGCTGTCACGCTATTTACTTCTTGTTTGAATTTAGTAAAGGCAAAAAACACAGAAGCCCCTATCACAAATAAAATCAGAAAAACTGTTAAAATTTTCTGGTTTGTAAACATTTGCCTATTATACACCTCAGAGGTGGATTGTATTTGTTTGTTATGTTAAAGATATATTGTTAATTTCTTTTCCATGATCAACAATTGGCTTGAAAATGAGGGCCATCTTGTGGATTATTTTAATAATTTTTACCCTAATCCTACCTAAGGATGGTTTAGCAGTCACTATTGCCTCCCAAACTGAAATGTTCTCAGACCAACTAAATGCTTTTCAAATCATCCAAGAACTTGGAACTAATCTAACCGGTACTTTTGAAAGCTTTACTTTTAGAGTAAGCGCAGCAAAGTCAAACTTAAGTCAATTTGATCATACTACGAACAATTCCAAGCTATACGATAAAACTACTAATAAATATATTGTTAGCTGCAGCCCTCCAGGTGATAATGGACGCTTTAAAGGTTTAACTTTTAATACAGGCGGTGTGCCAGCAGGGTATGAAGATGTCACTTTGGATTTTTCCTGCCATAATTATAATTTTATCCCTGGTCATAGATATTTAATCAAAATCTCCAATGCCAATATAGGAAGCACAATTTTGTTTGCTGCTGCTTTGTCTTCAGGAAACACTGATTATTTCCCTGATGGAGGTGTCAGATATGCTAATAGCAACCGCTATGATTACGACAATAATTCAGGCAGTTGTAATCCTCTAACTTATATCTGGAATGGCACAAACCCTTATCGCAATGGTTGCTATGTCTGGGGCAATGCAAAAAGTGATATATATTTTGTCTTAAATAACAATTCTCCTCCACCTCCTCCACCTAAACTGCCTGTAATTTTTATCCCTGGCATAGGTGGATCAGAGTTAAAAGCCAGTCAACAGATTTTCTGGAAAGCCCCTGATGGACATGGTGGAGAGTTTAATCATGGTTATGGACAAGACGAAAAAATTTGGGTTAACCAGGATGAAGCAACTAAGCTGGGAGATGATGATTATTTTGATGTATTAAGACTGAAAGCTGATGGGCAAACCTCAGCAGCAGATTTGTCCTTAACAGGTAATTTAACTCCTTTTGGGTATGGAGAAATTGATTCATTTTTTGAAAGTATGGGATATGTGAAAGGGACTAACTATTTTATTTTTCCATATGACTGGAGAAAAGATGTCCGCTCTAATAAGGATAGTTTGGATAGTTTAATAGAACAAGCTAAAACTCTATCAGGCCAATCCAAAGTTAACCTGGTAGCTCACTCCATGGGAGGCTTATTAGCCAGATATTATATCTCAGATTCCTCAAAATCTTCCAAGATTAATAAATTAATAGAACTAGGTGTTCCTCATTTGGGTGCAGTGGAAGATATAAAGGCAATAGTTTATGGTTTACCATTAGGTAAACCAATTTTAAGATTCTTCAATATCGGAATATCAGGATCTGAAATAAAAGATATCTTCCAAAACCTATCTTCAGCATTCCAACTCTTACCATCGAAGCATTATTTTGATTTCTACGACAACTCGAATACAGATCAACTATACCCATTCCGCGATGAAAGAGATATAGATAATAACAAAATCACAGGGGATCTAGACTTTAATCAAATAAAAATCCTCTTAACCAATTTAGATCTTAATATGGCAGTGTTCAACTTAGCAGAACAATTACACGATTCAACTCAATCACTTTTTGAAAAAAGTAATGATGTCAAATTGTATAGTATAGTTGGCTCTAATCAACCAACTTTAGGACAGATTAGAGAAACTTGGTGGATTACTTGGCCTATCAACCTCATTCCTAAAAGAGATGAGATTTTTGTTAATGGTGACGGCACTGTTCCTCTTTATAGTGCGTCATTAAAAAGTAATTCAAAAGACTTTTCTGCTGGAGCAACAATCTATTATACCGAACAAGAACACGTTGATTTAGTACGAAAGGATGGAGTTGCCATGCAAACTGTTAAATCTATTTTAAATGATGACAATGCTTTACCTGCAGAAGTAAAAAGCCTCAAAATTGATCTGGAAGGGCAACAGCTTACTTTAGATGACGGGGAATTGGAATTATATGACGGGGATAAACACACAGGCATTAAAGATAACGGAGAAATTGAGGAAAATATTCCTGATACTTCTTATACAACCTCCGGCAAAACCAAACATGCTTTTGTAAAGAAAAAGGCTAAAAAAGTTGTGGTAAAAACAACCAGGAAAAAACCAATAACCTCAGTTAAAACAACTAATCTTAAAATTAGAACTTATGCTAAGGATAAAATCTCCAAAACCAGCCTTTATAAGGATATCCCCCTAACTGAAATGGGTAAAGCAGAATTTATCTTAGATCCATCCACAGATACTTCCCCTACTCTAGTTTTTTATGCAGATGAAAGCAAACCAGATAACACAACCATCGCTGCCAGCGCTGAGGTTGGGGAAGATGCTGCTTTAGACCAAATTCCTCCTGCTACTTCCATCCAAATATCTGGTACCAAAGATAATTCAGGTATTTACACCGGCCCTGTCACCATTGCTTTAATTGGAAACGACAGCGGTTCAGGGATTTTAAAAATAGAATATAGTCTGGATAATGGTGTTACTGTTCAAACTTATACTGAACCCTTTACTATTTCTGCTCCAGGCAAAACCACTATCCAGGTAAAATCAGTTGATAAATCAGGCAATGAAGAAATCCCTCAAACTATGATTATTGAAATAGCTAGCCAGCCTTCTCCAACCCCTATCCCCACCCCAATCCCCACACCAGGGGTGGGCTCTGACTCCCCTGGGGTGAGTTCAACCAGCTCATCAAACAGTGATTCCTCCAACACCCCTGGGGTAGGCTTTGATTCCCCAGGGGTGAGCGGTGTGAATGGATCTGTTTTAGGAATCCAATTTGAAAATCCCAGCCATATTTCTGATCAGATAAATGTCAGCGGAATATTAGATGAATTGAAAAATCCCACCCCAAGCAAAATAACTAAAACTCCTGCGCAACAATTCCTGGGAGGATTATTAATAGTATCAGGAGGTATAGTAACTTTAGCTTCTGCAGGGTTAGCTGCTACTTTTCTTGCCAAACCAATTCCCAAATAAATGCATCACCCAAAACCAGAAAACAACATTTATTAAATAAACCAAAACTTCTGGAATATTTTTTATACATTGAGTAAGCGGGTAACCTGTTGCTGAACATTTAGATTGAGTAAAAAAGACAATGTATTTAGGTGCCTCTATATACGCCTGTATTACAACAGATACCAACCACACCACCACACTCAATCCCAAAGTAATCAAAAATCTTTTTTTAGAAAATCCCCACATATTTTAAGAATACCTCTTCTTAATCCCATTTTCCACTGATAACATAACACTGTACGGCCGCATCATATTTTGTTAAGCGAGCCTCAATACTTTAGCTTGACACCTTCCAGGTGTAGGCACAAATTTTAGGTTAATCCCAAGGTAATAAAAAATCTTTTTTTTACTAAAATTCCACATAAAAATTATTGCTCTATTAAAGTACCGCCAGTAAACAGAAGCCTTCTCTTACCGGAATCATTATCCAACTGATCCTTTTTCCTAAATACCAGATAAAAATTATCATTACTAAATTCTGTACCAATATCCCCTAATAAACCAGGAAATTGAAACTTTTTACCAAACCAATCGCTAAAATGAGTCTCCCAAGTATTTGTATCAGAAAATGTAAATGATAAGGTGGCCAGTTTTGCCTCTTTATTGCGGACATTAATTAAGTAAACACCCTGACAAGCCGTACCGCAATAGCTTGTAAAAAGAATGTGTTCATCATCCAGCCATTGGGGCATTCCTGTCCGTTCTTCCCCAATAAATAACGGTTCCTCTGTCTCACTGTTTGAATCTTGTGTTGCTATCATTATATGATCTTGAAATAAGGGCTTATTATGCAATTTATAGGTGATTGCTCTTCTAATTCTCGTAGGAGAGATCTCTTGACGCAAAAGTTCTTTCTTAATTAAAGTCTCTTGCAATTCCTGTTCTCTTTCCTGTTTTTCGCTCGCAACATTCTGGTATTGTTTGTATTCATCATATAAAGCAAGCCCTAGTAAAATAGACGCTAAAAATAGAAAAATTGAGAATGTTACTATCAATACAAACAAAGAACGTTTTAGGATTAAGTTATTTTTCCAGTTCATAAAAGTAAATATCACCTAACCTTATTTTGTAAGTTTCTTTTGTCGCCCAAATGGGAAAATCCTTTAGGTCCTTAAAAGAATGGAAATTAGTTGCTCCATTTGTAGTATCAAATACAGTTCCCGACAGAACACCGACAGCTACGTTATAACTCTCTAACCATTCGCTCTTCCTTTTTTCAGAAGTATCATCAAGAGGATCTCTCACTTTTTGATAAGTATTTTTATTCCACATACCGTCATATTGATAATCTTTTAGAATTATTTGCCTAACACTATATCCCCAATTTGGATTTTTCTTTTTCAAGCGGTTTAATACCGTAAAACCTACTCCTATTTTTGTATCTTCAGGCTGATTTTCTGCCTCACCAAGAATAAGTCTTGCAAGTAGCATCACTTCTGTATCATCATAAAAATCACCAGTCCACTTGGGATCATCAACAGTAGGGATACGTTTTGGGGAGGATAATTCATCACCAAAGATAAATGTAATTTCTTCCAAAACAGGCATACGGTCAGCATCAATCTCAATATAGTGTAATCCTGATAAAAAATTGGTGGTAAAGGTTTGAGATTCTCTCCTAGTAGGAGATACTAGAGGTACTAAGGAGCCTACAAAATACCAGAGAAAATGTTTTATACTTCTTAATAGATTCCCCTGCGTTTGACCGTCAATTTTAATTTTGACATCATCGCTGTCCCTTTTTCTCCTGGAATAAGCAACAGTTATGTTAACATTTTCTAACGGGGTATTATCTAATATAAAGACCAGCCAAGGTCTTCTATCCCCATCCTCTGCCTGAATTTTGGGTTCAAGCGTTAATTTATCTGTGGGATCAAGGGCATAAATTGCAAGTCTTTCAAAAGTAGCAGTACCAGGAGGATTATCTGTGTTAAGTATAAGTTTGTGATCTTTACCTTGTAGAAAAGTGAGCAGGTAAACTGTTTTGGAAAGATTATGCAGCCTACCACCATTAATAGCTGCAGGAGAATCAATTAATATCTTAGAGCCTAATTTGGGTAATGTTTTATCATCTAGTTGTAAAGTTAATTCCTCATCATCTGTGGCTGCATCGCCAAGCTGTTTCTCACCTTTAGCTCTGGCTGTTAAAACTATCAGATGATAAGCAGAAGAGCTAGGAAATTTAATCTCCTCTTTGCTTTGAATAGTTCTTTTACGTATATCCTCTGCAACAAGTTTCATCAGTTTTTAGCATACACCTAACAAAAATCTTTTTCCATTCATCAGCTTTGTCATTAATTTCTAAAGTTTAGCTTGACACCTTCCAGGTGTAGGCACAAATCTTAATTCTAATAACAAAAGCAGAAAGCAAATTATAAAAAACAAAATTTTTGGCTTTATTATTTGAGGAATAACGAAAAAAACTGGAAAAGCAACCAGTACATATCTGATCATACCAATTGTTGAGGTTGTTAAAGGTAAAAATACAACTGCCGCACAGTAAATAAAATAATTTAGTTTAAGTTTTTTAAAAACTGGCACTAATAAGATGATAAACAAAACAGCAAAAAACCAGTCTAAAAATGCAGAAGAAAGACTAACTTTTACCCAACCTATTAACAGCAATCTCGCATAATTTAAAATTGGAATTAATGGAAAGACTGGATCACAACGCCCCCCTGAGGTACACCATGCTTTTAAAGCCTTACTAAATAAAATCCATCCCCAAAAAATATTTGTAAATAAAAAATATAGGTTAATAATCCCAGTAAACTGATCGCTGAATAAATTAACCTCTTTTTAATAGGCTGATTTATCAATAAATAAATCCCACTCAAAGTTATCCCTATTATCTTTGTCATGGAACATAAGAGAGAAACTAAACTGGAGAGTAAAAATCTTTTTTGTTCAACAAATAAAAATGATAATAATGTTAAAGTTAAAAATAACCCTTCTGTATATCCTGCATGTAAAAACATAGTTGAAGGAAAGACGGCAAATAAAATTAATGCATACTTTGATAAATCTCCTACTAACTTTTTTGCTAGTAAATAAAATAGGATAAAAGCGGTTAAACCAAAAATAATTGTTAATATAAATGATGCATTATAAAATCCAAAAATAAAAGAAAATATTTTAATAAATAATGGCCACAAAGGAAAAAATGCCTGTTGTGGAAATTGATAACCTTTTTGGGCAATTGTTACATAATGTCCTCCGTCCCAATAAATAACCCAGGATAAATAAAGTCTTTGATATAAAGTTAGTGGCTCATCAGTTAATTTATAAAAAGGCTGCAAAAATATTTGGAACAACAAAATTATTAGATACCAGATAAGATAAACAGTTACAGGAAATTTAACTTTACTCAACATAATCTTTATCATAACAAACAGGTAAGTTGTAGTACTTCCACCCCTACTTCCACCCCTGGGGTGGAATGAGCGGACACCTGCGGATTTATCACATTTTGGCAAAAATTTTAATGGATTAAGTAAAGGTCAGATTGACAACAGAATATGAATTTCCTACTATGAAAATATGGTCAAAGGTATCATAGCAGGAATTATCCTGGGAGCAGCTGTTTTAGGAGCAATATTCTACTTTTCCCCTGACCGCTTTATCCAATCAGCCAAACAAACTTCACCAGCCACCCCAGTTCCAACTTCAACCACAACCCCAACAAACATTCTCTTTGACTCCCAAACAGCCACAATAAATGCCCAAATCACTCAGGTTTCTTCCTCCAGCTTAACCTTCAGTAAAAACAATCAGACTGAGACTCTGCCTCTTTCACCTAAAGTATTAATTTATAAACCCAAAACTGATAAATCTAAACCTAATTCCCAAGCTGCCACCTCATCTGCTGATTTAAAATCCATTGAGGTTGGTAAAACAGCTGTTATAGTAGCAGAGATGATTAACAACCAATATCAAGTCATTTCCATCTCATATCTTTCTAATAAATAATCAATAAAAGTACTGATTCAGATCTCTTAAAGTTGTGCTAAAATTTTGTACTTATGGTATAATTACCCTTAATAACTATGTGGTATGAAAGAAGAGAATCAAAACCACCTCCTGAACCAAGAAGTAAAGGTAGCCATATTCCTGAGACTGCTGTTAGAATTGGTGCTACAGTATTAACAGCTGCAGGTACAGCATTTGGATCCCCTGCTAGCTTTACCAGGGTAGCTTATGGAGAAGGAATCCCTCAAGACAGAGCTCATACTTTAACTGTCCCAGTTCAAGATTTAACCATTCCTACTACCTTTCCTCTTAACCCAGCAGAAGAAGTGGCAACTGAGGCTGAAGAAACAGGAGTGAAAGCAGAAGATACAGCAGTGCTTAATGCTGGTATAGAAGCTCCAGGGGAAATCACTACAGGTGGAGAACTACAACTACCAACCGAGAGACCCCTCACTGCAGCTGAACAATTGATAGTTGATAATACAGAATTAATCGGATCTAAGTCCTATGATTTAGGGAATAAATCTATAACAGTTGAAGTGAGAGCTGGACAAGGCAGTCCTGTATATTTTGGTTTACAAGGAGATCCAACTACTATTCCAGGAGTTCCTGATCAACTGTCTGCTGAAGCTGCAAATATGTTTATCACAACTGGTGAATTTAGCAATGTAACGCACGTTACTCTTGTTACCTTAAGGCCTGGTGACCCGCTTTTCGATCGACTACAAATTAACAAAACTTTTGCTCCTATTGCTTTTAATCCTGCGGCTGGTGCTCCTCAAATGCCAATTACTGACGCTGGTGGAGAATTAACTGGGGATGGAAATTTAACTTTTGTAGTTCGTCCGGTTAAATGGGAACCTGATAATCAAACAAGAATCACAGGTCTAAAAGGAGCAACCGTTAGCGCCCTTGCAGGAGCATTGATAAATGGTGGACAAAATGGTTTTTTGCCAATTGAATTAACCAGTGGTCAAAACAGAACTATTGTGAATGTGCGCCCTGTAGCTGGGAATATAGTACAAGTAGTGTCTTAGAAATAACCACTTCTTAATTCCCAAAGATAATTCAGAATTGCGTTCCGTTCTTGACTTTAATTATCCTCCACCTTAGGATGAATATATGCCCGCTAATTATTATAATAGAATATTATTCCTAGGATATTTTCTATTTGTCATAACTCTTTCCTTATTTATCTTCCCACAGAAAGCTGTAGCACTTACTTGTAACCCACCTGACTATTCTTATTTCGGTAATTGCTCATTATTTTCTTGTCCTTCTGGTGGAACAGGATCACAAAGGACAGAATATTGCCAGGCTCCTGACGGCACAGTTATTAGCCAGCCAAATTATTATGCTAGTTCAGATTGTAGCGGGAGTTCAGGCTTTTGTCCTTCACAATGTAATCCAAACGTTGATAACGCGAGTGGTTATTGTAAATGTTACAGCGGTCAAGTTACTTCTACTCAAGCATGCCAGGGTAATTACGGTACTAGTGCTCCCTATTGGTGTCATAATATATCCTGTGGAAGTTATTGCTCAGGTGATACCGGTAACCCGAGTACTGCCTATAAAGAGGTTCAGAAACAAGCCACAGCTATTGATTATGCTAAACCAGCATACAATTCCTCTACCTGCCAGCCTCCTCCCATCTGTACCTATCCTGATCCCTCTACTGTAGCTTGTGGGACAACTGTTTCCCCTACTAATGGATCCAGCTGCAGCAGTCCCCAATCTTTATCTGGCACTCAATGTCCCTCTGGTAAAATCTGTTCTAATGGAGTCTGTGAAAGCCAATGTCCCATAGGGCCAGCAACAGGAGGAATCACCTATTCTTGCCAGGCAGGATCATCCTGTCCTGGGGGATATTATAGCTCAGGATTATATACCTGCTCTGCTGGTAACACCTGCTGCTGGACTTCCACTATTAAGTATAAATGCTCAGGGACTTCTTGTGTAGGTGATAATGGAGATGGTACTGGTACATTTACAGAAAACACTTGTGGTAATACTTGTTCTGGTGCTACCCCTACCCCTACCCCTACTCCTACCCCTGCTCCTGGGGTAGGATCTTGTAATGTGGTATCTGCTCAGGCTGTTGATTCAACCTCAGGCAGAGCTGTAGTCTTAAGCAGTGGTTTTGACAGGATTGTCAGCTATTTAAATGGCATTAATGCTGGTTACCATG